>JBDLIX010000047.1:0-34865 GCA_039714655.1 Bacteroidota bacterium | reverse complement strand
CTGCTGGCACTCGTGGTGGTGGAGGTTCTTGGAAGGGCGCTCTTTTTCAACAGCCTGGATGTGCCCGTCCCGGTGTTGAAAAACCAGGCGCACTGACCGCTGAATCGTCAGCCACGGACAGAGGAAGGGTGTAGTAACTCTCTTTGAGCTTTTGCGGATCTACTCCATTGTAGGTCCTGGCCCCGTTACTCAATCCCCAGTTCATGACGGTCGGGCCGCTCATGCCTGAAAGGATGGTACGCTCCCGAGGATGTGAATTTCCCACGGGTGTCCTGCAGAACAACTGCCCAGCCATTTTCCAGCATTATATAGGGATCTCATGTTGGGCGGTTTTGAGCTTAAGCGTATAAAAGTATGCATAATCACGCGACTGGAAAGCAAAACTCCAGGTCTGATAAAAAAGAAAATGATAAATTAGGCTGAAATTTTAATATTCTTATGACACAATCCAACCCATCTCAATCCCCGGAGCGTTTGTTATCGCTTGATTTCTTTCGCGGAGCGACCATGTTCCTGCTGATAGCCGAGTTTACCCACCTCTTTTCGCACCTTTATGATCCGGCACTGGAAGGTACCCTTATCTATTCCATCGGAGAACAGTTCCACCATCATCCATGGAACGGCCTGCGTTTCTGGGACCTGGTTCAGCCTTACTTTATGTTTATTGTGGGGGTGGCCATGCCCTACTCGTTTTCCAACCGCATAAGAAAAGGAAAGACGCGTGGTCAGATTAGCCGGCATGCTATTCAGCGCGCTTTCCTCCTTCTGGTGCTGGGTTGGGCGCTCTATTGCATCGATTCGGGGAAGATCGTATTCCGTTTTCAGAATGTACTTGCCCAGATTGCTGTAACCTATATCCTCGCTTACCTGGTGATGCACAAGCCGGCGAAGATTCAGATTCTCTTCTCATTGTTGCTTATTGCGCTGACGGAGATCATTTACCGTACCTTCCCTGTGGAAGGCTTTAATCATCCTTTTGTGGCCAATGAGAATTTCGGAACCTGGCTGGACCTGCAATATGGTGGGGCTGACCTGAACGGACACTGGGTCTCTTTCAATGCCATTCCCACCACTGCCCATACCATCTGGGGGGTGCTCACCGGCCAGTTGTTAATGAGCAAGCGAACTCCGCAACAGAAACTAAAGATAATGATCATTGCCGGAGTAATCGGGGTGGTGGCTGGCTATGCCCTGAATCCGGTAACACCCATTATTAAGAGGATCAGCACTTCCTCCTTTGTGATTGTAAGCGGAGGCTGGACCTTACTAACCCTTGCTTTTTCATACTGGCTGATCGATATGAAAAAGAGGCAAAAATGGTCTATTTTCTTCAGGGTTGTGGGACTGAACCCCCTCTTTATTTACTTGTTTGCCCATGTGGGGGGAGGGGATTTCATCGAGCACATCATCCATCCCTTTTCCTTTTTCCTCTTTGGCTGGATGGGAATCTTAATGGCTTCCATACTGAGCAGTGCCATTGTCCTGTTCCTGTTATGGTATATAACTCACTGGCTTCATAAGAACAAGATATATATCAGGATTTAAAGGGGGAAAGCCCGGCCACCTATTTTCTGTGCATCGAATCGGAAGAAGAAGGTGTAAAGAATTGTATTATATTTGAGCTTTATTAGCTCATAGAAAGGACAGTAATGGAGAATCCAATACCCAAATACTTGAATATCAGTCTTCAGATCATCGCCCGTATTAAAAACGGAGAGTTGGTTCCGGGTATGCAGATTCCATCGGAAAATGATATAATACGGGGTTATGGTGTAAGTAACACCACTGCCAGAAAAGTGCTCCAGGAAATTGAGATGCGTGGTTTTGCCGTACGGATAAAGGGCAGGGGCACATACGTTCGGAATATCGATCAGAGTCATACGGTTGAACGTACACTGGGTTCCATCGATACCACAAGAAACGGTTTTGAGGCGAACCTGATCAGAGAAGGTTTTGAACCTTCAATCCAATACCTTGAAAAAGAGATTATTAACGAACCAATCACCCTGAATCTCAATGGGCATAGCTATGAATTGAAAGGCCCGATCTTTAAAATACGTCGCTTGCGTCTGTCAGATGATATTGTGATGAAGGACGATATCAGGTATATACCCCTGAATATTTGTCCCGATTTTGACAATCTTAACTTCGAGCAGTATGACTCCTTTTTCAGGATTTACGAGGATCATTATCATTTTAAGATTACAGATGTGAAGCAGATCCTTACCACTTCGATCATGGAGAAAGAGGACATGGAAGTTTTTCAGGTGGAAAAAGCAAAATCCTTATTCAATCTTAAAGGGGTAACCTTTATTGGGAATGGGCTAATCTGTGAAATTGAAATGTCAAAATATCATGGAGATAAGTACCGGTTCTTAGTGAGTGTACATGGCTGACAATCCGTTTCTTTTTTATCCTGCACCGGTCATTTTTCTTCTCCATTTCTCCCTTCGGATATCTTCAGAATAATCCCATATTAACCGAACTTATTTCTGATATTGTATTGCCATTTAATAAAAAAAGTGGTAAACTTGCACGTAAAGCTTAACGCGTAAAGTTAAACGACATGAATAACGTGCTTAACAGAAGATCATTTATTGAAAAAACCGGGGTATTACTGGGGGGAGCCTCTCTCGCTGCAATGGGGCCATTAGCTGCTGTTTCATGCAGCCGCCAGCCCATTCCACTAAAGGTTCCGGGAGATAAGATAAGGCTGGGGGTGATAGGAACCGGGCAGAGATATGTGGAACAGATTGTTCCGGCTTTGAACTATCTTCCCAACTTCGAGGTCACAGCCTGCGCAGATATCATCCCCCTGCGCCTGGAAAACGGATTAAAGTATGCCGGGCCCGGAGCAAAAGGTTACAAGGATTATCGCCATTTGCTGGAAAGCAAGGAGGTGGATGCGGTAGTGGTTTGCACACCTCTGAAATTTCACTCCCAAATTGCAGCAGATGCTTTAAGTGCAGGGAAACATGTCAATTGCGAGAAACCAATGACCTATAGCATTGAGGAGGCCATCGGTCTGGAAAAGACGGCGGGAGCGCATAAAAATCTGGCTTTCCGCGTTCCCTACGAGTACAGGAAAGATCCGGTCCATGGGACAATCAGGCAAATGGTCAGGGACGGGGTCCTGGGTAAAATCACCCATGTGGATGCCCGGTGGGATAGTTTCAATAACTGGCACCGGGAGGTCATTGATCCGGATTTCGCTGAGCTTATCAACTGGAGGCTCTATAGGAAATACTGCGGGGGTTTAATGACTGAGATCCTGTCACATCAGATCGACCTGGTACACTACATGCTGGACCTGTCTCATCCCACAAAAGTAGTGAGTACAGGGAGCATCCGCTACTGGAGGGATGAAAGGGATACCTTCGATAACGTCCAGGCAATCTATGAATATCCCGAAGGCCTGCAGGCCACATTCAGTGCCAACAGGGCCAGTCATTACGAGGGGGGTGTAATCAAGATATATGGCGAAAAAGCCACGGTTGAAACGCATTTTGGTGGAATACATACTGCAACTATTGCACCTAATCCCAGGCTTGAGGGCAGTGATGATAAGGTGGATGCTGTGACAGGTGCCTCCATTAAGATCCTGAAGGATACGGATAAAAAGAAAGTGATGGTGGATGATGAGGTTTTCAGATCTTATCACGGAAAACTGTATGGTTTCAACATCGGGACCATGTTCGGGTATGCCCATTTTGCGGAGATGATAGTCAATGGTGCTGAACCCGATGTTTCTGTTACAGACGGGAAAATTGCTGCTATTTCAGCGCATATGGCCAATTTGTCCAACAGGAATCATACAATTGAATACTGGAAAGAGGAGTATGACGGGCAGGTATTGAATAACTGAAAGGCAATCTCATGAAAATAACTGTTTACGGCCTGGTTTTAATCTTAGCGCTTTCCTCCTCTGGCATCCTGCTGGCACAGGAAAAGAAGGAATGGAACTGGGGCAACTACGGGGATTCTACCTTTATTCCCATCACGGTACATTTACAATCCACCTCAGATATTGATGCCTACCAGGAGGCCGGGATCAATGTATATTCCGGATTCTGGTATGGTTTAACAGAGCAGATTCTTGAGGATCTCAGAGCAAAAAAGATGCATTATATTGCCGCCTGGGATAAGCATAAGGCCTGGCCCAGTGAAGAGATGGAAGCTGACCTGGTGGCTCGTGCCAATATGGATGATCCCCTGTTTATTGCCTGGATTCAGAAAGATGAACCCGACAATGCACAGCCTGACGGTCAGGGTGGCTATGGGCCATGCATGGACCCGCAGGTGATTATTGACAGGTACAATGAAATCAAAGCAATTGACACCACCGGGCGCCAGGTTTTGCTTAACTGTGGCGCAGGAGTAGCCAGAACAGATGCCTATATAAGGGGGTCCTGTGCCGGCAATACAGCCCTGTACAGCGAATATTACAAGGGATCGGATATAGCAAGCTATGACATCTACCCGGTTGCAGCTCCTCCGGCCCCGATTGCCACCAATGACGCACTGTGGTATGTGGGCGAGGGGGTGCGGAATATGAGGCTCTTTACCGGTGACACCATGGATGCCTACTGGTTCAATCTGGAATGTACAGACATTAAAGGGGAAGGTAAACCCAGCCCCGGTCAGATATGGATTGAAGCGTGGATGGGCATCGTGGCAGGAGGCACCTCACTGGCCTGGTTCCCTTTTACGGTATATCCCAACACGCATAATTCGCGCGCTTTACTGGAGGATCCGGAGATGATGGCAGCTGTGAAAAAGGTGAATGCTGCTTTGCATGACCTGGCCGTGGTGATCAATACGGAGACCAGGAATGAATTGGTAGATGTGGAGCTTATCAAAGTCAATCCATGGGATATCCCTGTCATAGAGGTGGATTATATGGTCAAACACCTGGGTGACACCTTATATATTTTCACCGCCGGAGGGCAAGGGACAAATCCCAATACCGCCACATTTACCTTGCAGACAAGCGGTGATGCAGTGGTTTCGTCAAATGCAACCGTACTGTTTGAGGATCGGGAGGTTGAGATTACCAACAAGCAGTTTGTACAGGAATATACCGGCCAGGAGATTCACCTCTTCAAGATTGGGGGCATCACTGAAGATATGTTTGTGGGGATCCATACTCCTGAGATCCGTTCAACAGGGGGATATGGCCTGGAACAGAATTACCCGAATCCTTTTCCGGGGAGGACAAGCATTGATTTTGCACTTCCGGAAGCGGGATTGACTACCCTGCGGGTATTTGACCTGCTTGGCAGGGAGGTGGAAACCCTTGTGGATGAGGCATTGGCTGCAGGCAGCTATAGTGTTGATTTTGATGCCGGCTCCCTGAAGGAAGGGATTTACATTTACCGGATCCGTTCGAACGACTTTTCAGGATTAAGAAAAATGATGGTGATCAAATAAATAGAACAGGTATATGAAAAGGGCAGGAATTTGGATTTCATTGGTTTTACTACTCATCACAGGATCTCTGTTCTCACAAAGCTATTATCCCGACAACGACAAATTTGCCAACGGGAGCTATACCTGGAAAGCCATATATACCCTGAACAGCGAACAGAAGGAGACTGCCCCCTATGGATTCTCGGTGGAGGGTGATACAAATGTAACTGTTCTGGAACAATACGGGATCACCTGGTACATCGAGGGCACCCCGGAATACGGACAGTATGCCAATGGAGAGTACTGGGTGGTGGGTCCTGTCACACTGGTAAAGATTACACCCCAGTCCATTAAATACAACATGCAGACCCTGCCCGACGGGAGCCCGCTTCCCGATGGTGCAGAGAGCTATGATGTTGACAGAATTATCAATGGTTCCATGATTAACCCGGAGATCGGATATGATCATGGATATGATGATGAGATGACCCTATGGGTTCCTGCAAGTCCGCCCACCAACCCATACCCAAGAAGAATTGATAACTATGTAGGGAATAAACTTGATTACAAAGAGGAGCTCAATATTGCCCGAATAGATACCGGTGGTGGCCATTATGCGCCCATCACTGCGCAACATCCCCGCATTGTGCAGCCTAACAGTTCTGTTATCTCTACCATCAGCACCGATATACCAGACAGGCCCATATTGGAGGTGACGGCTATTTTAACAGTTGTGAATGAGGCGAATAAACCCATTGAGGGTGATTTCAGACCCCCCTATTGCGGCAATGATAAGAAGTCATATTTCAATATAAGCGATCTGGATTATTCATCATTGAATATTTTAGAGCGGGCAGAGAATTTTCTTTCACTGGAGGAGGCAGAGAGTTTCTTCGAGCGTAACTGGATCGATTATATCCCGGAATGGACCGGTGAGTTTACCCATGCCAAACAGAATATGAGGGAAAGTTACGGCGCCAACCTTGCCGCTATGACAAGTTCAGGTGCACTGGCGCTCAACACAGAGTATGGTAGCGGGACGGCTGATAAAGGGACGCTTCTGAAACGGATGGTTCAACTTGGCATTGACTATTACGGTGCGGTTACACAAGCGGGCGGAGAGCGGATATTCAGAAACAACGGGGGCATCTTAACCGGCCGTAAGGTTCCGGTGGTTCTTGCCGGTAAAGTGCTTAATAATAATGACATGCTAAATATTGGAACGCTTAGGCCGGAGATACATTTCAGTGAAGATGACCAGACTTTTTATGTGGCTCAAGCCGATATTGATTTAACCAACGGGGCCACATGGGACCCTGACAGCAGGGATCTGGTAACGACTCCCTATCAGGAAGCGGACCTTGGGTTGCCGGAATGGGGAATCAGGCATGCTACTACACCGAATGTGTCAAACAAATACTGGGAAACCGCCTACAGGCGATGTTGTACCCACAGTTCGGCTCAGGGTGCTGTACTTGCGGCGCATGCCATGGGGCTTAAAGAGGCCTGGGCACACGATGCACTCTTCGATTATATGGACAGGTACCTCTCCATTGAAAAACAGATCTATTTTACAGGTGTTGATGATCCGAATATTGGTGAAAACAAATCTGCCCTCTATGGAAGGACCCCGGTTAAGGTGTTTGAAAATTTTTATGGCATGTTCAATATGTGGGAACTGCACCGGAAAAGCTTTGGAGATGTGTGGAGGCGGTTCGATACCACAGATATTTACAGCCAGGGCAGCAATGGCATTGTTGTACCTGTTCCTGAATGGTCAGCCGATTTCCCCGATTCAATAACCATCACGGCAAATTCATCTGTTTCTATGAAGATGCCGGACTATGTAAGCGATGCGGAAACAGCATTTACCGACCTGATTTTCACCATTTCAACCATCGATTCCCTTGATGTTGACTGGTTCAACGACACACTGGTGTTTTCAACCGTTTCCACAGGCTTTAGTTTTGAAGGAATGGTGTACCTCGAAGCTCAAAATAAAAGGGGCGGTGTATCTGTTGATTCAGTATGGGTAACGATTGGCCACATTGTGGGACTGGGAAATCACACTGTTTCTTCTACAAAGTACATGCTGGAACAGAATTTCCCGAATCCCTTCAGTCAGACCACCATGATCACTTACAGGCTGGAGGAACCTGCAGAGATCGAATTGACCGTATACAATCTGTTGGGACAAAAAATTGCCACCCTGGCAGATGCACTTGCAATGGCCGGCAGATATACGGTAGAATTTAATGCATCCGCTTTAACGCCCGGAGTATATTTTTATAGATTAAAAGCGGGTGATTTTATGATGATCCAAAAGATGGTGGTTGACCAATCAGTTTTGAACTACTAAAGTGATATAAATGAAGCAATCCTTTATACTCAGAAGATTTAGATTACAGATCGTTGTTCTTATTGCGGTTTTCTCATTGTCAGTCCATGCCCAGGACAAAACTAAATGGCCCAATGGCATGTCCGATGATCCCTCGTACTTTCCCCTTGCAGTATGGCTCCAGGAACCATCCAATGCGGAGAGGTATCAGGAGGTAGGAATTAACCTCTACTATGGTTTATGGGAAGGTCCCACAGAGGCGCAGGTTTCCCTGCTGGAGAGAGCCGGGATGCCGGTCATCTGCGAATTGAACGATTATGCAATAAAGCACCTCGATAAAGAGGTATTTGTTGGATGGCATGCGCAACCGGATGAGCCTGATAATGCCCAGCCGGATGGAAAGGGAGGGTATGGCCCCTGCGTGGATCCGGAAATCATCAAAGACAACTACAGCAAAACAAAGGAGATCGATCCAACCCGGCCGGTGTTTCTTGGTTTAGGGGTTGGGATTGCCTATCCTCCTGCCCGGCTGAGGGGAAGTGAATGTGCGGGTGATACATTGAAGTATTATCAATATACCAAAGGGGCCGATGTGGTCCATTACGATATCTATCCCGTCGCGGGCCCGCCGACAATGCGTGCCAAGGACCAGCTAAGGTATGTGGCAAAGGGCATTGATAACCTTCGCCGCTATTCCAGTTATGAAAAGCCTGTCTGGATGGCCATGGAAACAGCGCGCATCCGGGAACATGGAAGTGTTCCGGAACCCTACCAGGTCGAAGCGGAGATATGGATGGTGATTATTCACGGAGCAAAAGGGATCGTTTATTTTCCCTACCGGATGTTCCCTGACCGGAGTGAAACCGGCTTGCTTGAGGACGAAAAGATGAAGGAGGCCATTACAAAAACGAATTCCCGAATTAAAGAGCTGGCCCCGGTTATCAATTCTCCGGATGTAAAGGGAGCCGTAAAATACAGGGAAAAATGGTTCGACCAGACGATCGATCTCATGGTGAAGCATTATGACGGGGCATACTACATTTTTGCCGTTGAGATGTATGGTGAGCGCTTTGATGCCACATTTGAGCTTGATGAATCGGTTGTGAAGGGAAAACGTGTTGAGGTGCTCTATGAAGACCGGGATATTGAAATAAGAGATGGGGTGTTCTCAGACAGCTTCACCGGGAAGGGCGGATACACATACCACATCTATAAAATATCGGAATAAGATGAAACTTTTGATGATTTTGGCCTGTTTTGAAATTTCCAACTAAAATACAAGCTCTACGATGAATAGAATTTTCCGCAACTATTGTCTCTCCCTGCTCATTATTCTGCTGGGATTAGGAACAGCAGGGTGCCATCAGGACCCGCCTGGAAACAGCGACCTTCATGAAGGATTTCAGGATCCTCCCAACGAAGCAAAACCCTATGTCTATTATGCACTGCTAAATGGCTATCTGAACAGGGAGTTTGTGGATGAAGAGCTGGAGGCATATGCTGAAAAGGGTGTTGGGGGACTGCTGGTCTTTGATATGGGGATCATTGGGAAGGAACAGTTTTTTCCTCCTGCCGGACCTGAGTTTATGAGCGATGAGTGGCTCGATAATTTCAGCTATATCGTAAAAAAGGCCGATGAACTTGGAATGGAGGTGGAACTTGCTGCCTGCAGCAGCTGGGATATGGGGGGTGCATGGGTTGAACCTGAAGAGGCTGTATTGGCTCTCTTCCAGAACAGTCTCAATGTGCACGGTCCCGGAACCATTAAAACAAGGCTGGAATATCCCGAATTGCCGGAAACTGCTCTGCTTGGAGAAGATGGGAAACCGGTTATTTCTGAAGAGGTAGCGCTCCTGGCCATACCGGTAAAGAGACGACAGGAGGCCTATGAATTTGTCTATAAGCTGGGATACGATAAATTGCATCGTATTCATTCCGTTGTACTTACCAATTGCAGAAACACCAACAAGGATATTGCAGGGGGGGAAGATATCTTTGCAAAAGGATTTGCAGTTGAAGTAAGCGAGACCGATGATAAGAACGAAAGCTTTAAACCTGTTTTGGAGGGTGTACTGGAACCAAACGATCAACAACAGAGATTCCTGCTGCCCGAAGAGACCCTCGGCCGGTATGTCAGATTGAAGCTTCTTAATGGATATAATGAGAGGTCAGACCATATTCAACTGGCAGAGTTCCAGATTTTTAATGAAGAGAATGAAGATCTGATCCATCGTCCATATAACAAGAGATTTGATGGGGGAATGGAGGTTCGCTATAATTCGCAACTTGGAAGTGAAACCAAATGGAGGGCTTTGAACCTGAATGACGGGAAGTTTTCAGGAGATGAAGGAAGCTGGATCTCTAATGGCAAGCCTCCTGTCTATATTGAAGATGTCGATGATATTCTTCTGATCTCTGATAAACTGAGCAGTGATGGGATCCTGGAATGGGATGTACCAGAAGGGGAATGGGAAATTATCAGGTATGTGATGTCAAATACCGGAGAGAAACTTAAAATACCAAACCCCGCATCGGATGGTCTGGCAACCGACCATCTAAGTGCTGCAGCAACAAGAAATCACATCAATTATATGGCTGACAAGCTGGAAAGTAAGTTTGGTGATTTGAACATGTCACCACTCAGTAACTTCTATCTCCCTAGTTACGAGGTGCGTGGATTGCTTTGGACTTACGATCTGCAGGAGCAGTTTATGAGTTACAGAAATTATGATTTAATCAAGTATCTGCCTGCATTGAATGGTTACCTGATCGAAGATGAAGAGACCACCTCCCGGTTTTTGTACGATTTCCAGAAAACCATGGGTGATCTGTTGATCGATGCTTTCTATATTACTGCAAACAGTACGGCAAAAGAGAGAGGAATGGCCATTAAGGCCGAATCTGCCGGTCCGGGACCCCCAATTCATCTGGTACCTGTGGAAGCTTTAAAAGCGCTCAACTCAATTGATGCAATGCAGGGCGAGTTCTGGCCCTTCCGTGAGCACTGGGATGGACTGTGGGTTGTAAAAGAGGTGGCCTCTGCATCACATATCTACGGAGGTAAAACCGTGCATATGGAAGCATTTACCGGGTTCCGCCACTGGATGGATGGTCCTGTGGATCTGAAGCCTTCGGCCGACAGGGCCTTTTGCGAAGGGATGAACCACATTGTATGGCATATGGCAGAGCACACCCCACCTGAGGCAGGCAAGCCCGGATGGGTCTACCATGCCGGCAGTCACTTTAACGTAAACCTTGTCTGGTGGAACCAGATGAAACCATGGATGGATTACCTGGCACGCTCCTCTTACATGCTTCAACAGGGATTATTTGTTGGTGATGTGGTCTACTACTACGGGGACCAGGGCGCCAACTTTATTCCTCCAAAACATACAAACAAAACACTCGGTTTTGGTTTTGATTATGATGTAACCAACCTTGAGGTAATGGTTTCAAGAATGTCCGTAAAGGAGGGTAGAATTGTCCTGCCTGACGGGATGAGTTACGAAGTGTTGGTGTTACCGGACCGGGATGATATCACATTATCAGCCTTAGAGCGGGTTAAACAACTTGTATCAGAAGGAGCTACGGTGATCGGGCCAAGGCCTGACAAGTCAACTGGATTATTTAATCATATGGAAAACGATTTGGCAGTTCAAAAGGTTGCGGCTGAATTATGGGGTGATATTGATGGAGAAATGGTTAACGAAAACAAAATCGGAAAAGGAAAAGTTGTATTTGGAAAAACCATCAACGAAGTACTTGAAGAGAGAGGTGTAACTGCTGATTTTCGTTTCGAAGGAGAGGCAAGCCTGGACTTTATTCACCGCCGTACTGCTGATGAGGAGATCTACTTTGTAAGAAACAGGGAAAATGAAGCTGCATCTTTCAAAGCCACTTTCAGAGTAAAAGGAAAATATCCGGAACTGTGGTTTCCGGAGACCGGAGAAAGGCAATCTGTATTTGCTTATGAAGAGAATGAAGATGGGATCTCAATGGATATGAACCTGGATAAATACGGCTCTCTGTTTGTGGTGTTTACCGGTGCTAAAACCAACAACGTTAAAGCTGTCAAAGGCGATGCTGCTGTTTTAGCTGTAAGCGACAGATCTGTGACAGTGGAAGCTTTCAGTAATGAAAGGATCAGTGTGCTTACTGCCGGTGACAGGACCATCGAAACAAGCATAACCAATGTTCCGGCTGCAGATGAAGTTTCAGGTGAATGGAAAATAGAGTTCCTAAACAGAGGATGGGGAGCTCCCGAATCAGTAAACACTACTGAGTTAAAACCTTTATCTGAATTCGATGACAAAGGAATTAACTACTATTCGGGCATCTCCAGCTACACCAAAACAGTAACAGTTGATGTGGAGAAACTTGCTGAAGGAAACAGGGTCTGGCTTGATCTGGGCGATTTGTGGCTATGTGCTGATGTAGCTGTGAATGGTGCCTTTGTGGGTAATGTATGGAAAGCGCCGTATGTAATTGAAGTAACTGAACAGGTTAAAGCCGGTGAGAATATGATCCAAATTGACTTAGCCAACACCTGGTCGAACAGATTGATAGGTGATGCCCGACATCCGGACGGGAAGCAATATTGCAGAACTAATATCGACGGGAATGAAACCACAGAAGCTGCAAGCTGGACAGACACTGAACTTCGTAAGTCGGGTCTGTTCGGACCTGTACATTTGATCTATTCAGTGCAATCTGAGATATTAAGATAGCTGCAGATTTAAAAGGATAACATCTGGTGAATTCAATCAAAACAATACAATACAAAACAATACAAAACAATGAAAAACAGCTATATCATTCCCCTTGCAATTCTTGGGGTAATGTATTTTGTGATTGGATTTGGAGTAGGGATAAGCGGTTTTCTTATCCCCGCATTAAAATCAGCCTTTAATTTATCGACCGGGCAATCCTATCTGGTCACAACTGCAATATTCTCTGCTTTTGTGGTCTTTGGAGGGCCATCGGGTCGTGTTGTTAAAAGGATCGGGTATAAACGGTCCATGATGCTCGCATTCTTTATAATGGCACTGGGTATGGTGATGTTTGTTCCTTCTGCAAATTCCGAAAGTTTCCCGGTTTTCTTATTGGCACTGTTTGTAAGTGGAATTGGAAATACACTTTTACAAACTGCAACTAACCCTTATGTGACTTTATTAGGTCCTGTTGAAGGTACTGTGAAACGCATGAGCTTTATGGGAATAATGAATAAGGGTGCCTGGTGGATTGCTCCTTTGTTCCTGAGTATATTTATCGATTTGCAGGATGTGCATATCTCTGATATTGTATTGCCATTTTATATTGTAACAGCTATACTGGTGGTTCTCGGGGTATTCATTTACTATTCACCTCTGCCGGAAGTAAAAGCTGAAGGAGAGGATGAGCAGGAAGCTGAAGAAGAGAACTCAGCTTATGCTTCAGGGAAAACAAGCATTATGCAATTTCCTCATTTGTTACTGGGTGCTCTGGCCATATTTGTTTATGTAGGAGTTGAAACGCTTCCCATGTTATCAATCATTGATTTTGCAAGAGCATCATTTGGTGAGGTTCCAGGCCTGGCAGGGTATGCAAAATATGTGAGCCTGGGTTTGATATTGGGGTATATTTTCGGAGCCATCGCTGTACCTCGCTTTATCTCGCAAACAAAAACGCTGCTTCTTTTCGCATTAATCGGTATAGGTTCAACATTGATGCTGGTTTTATCTCCTGTTAAATATGCATTTTATGCATTGTTACTGGTGAGCTTTGCCAATTCACTGTTATGGCCTTCCATTTGGCCTTTGGCTATTGCCGAATTGGGAAAATTCACTAAAAGAGGAGCTTCAATGCTTGTAACAGGAATTGTCGGAGGAGCCGTTATACCAGTTATCTATGGCTTCCTGGTAGATGGTTTGAAAGGGACAGCAGAGAAAGCAAGTGTTGGAAATTATCAAGCGGCCTACTGGATCTTATTACCTTGCTATCTATTCATTTTGTATTACGGTTTACACGGACATAAAATCAGATTAAAAAAATAAGAAGATAAATATGCTACAGAAATCAGTATGGGGTGCTACCATTTTTTTATTGTTGTTGATTGTTTCTGCTTGTACACAGCAGGGGAAGAAACCATTCAACAACCCTGAATTGAGTGTTGATGAACGGGTAGAAGATCTGTTAACCCATCTTACCCTGGACGAGAAAGCCGGTTTTATGTCAGGAGAGACCATGTGGTATTTGCAGGAGATACCGCGTCTTGGAATTCCTAAGCTGCAGGTCACCGATTGCGGACACGGTGTGACTGTCATCCTTGACGAGAATGATGATTATTCGGGTTGTGCCACCTCATTTCCAACCGCGGTGGGACAGGCAGCAACCTGGGACAGGGCGCTGATCACAAAAATGGGGGCTGCCCTTGGACGCGAAACACGGGCAACAGGTTCGGGGGTACTTTTAGCCCCCATGGTCAACATACACAGGATACCGGTAGGTGGTCGCAATTACGAAACCTATTCGGAGGACCCCTATCTCACCGGAACCCTGGCAGCCGCATTCATCGACGGGGTCCAGGGTGAGGGGACCGGTACTGTAATAAAAGCGGTTACCGCCAACAACCAGCAGCATGAGCAGGACGAGCTGGCAGCAAAAATGTCGAAACGTGTATTGCACGAAATCTATTTAGAGCAATACCGTATCGCAATCAGTCAGTCCGACCCATGGGGCATTATGACCGCCTACAATGGTATTGCTTTGCCCGGAGTAAATGGCGGGAAAGCACTGCCCACAAGCGAGTCGGCATACATGATCAGAGAGGTCATTAAAGGGGATTGGAACTACCAGGGATTTGTGGTCTCTGACTGGCGGGCGGTAGTGAGCAGCAAATCCATTACTGCCGGGGTTGATATCGAGATGCCGGGTCCCGGAAAGTATATGGATGTGGATGATATGATGCAGGCGCTGGAAGATGGGCTTATTACAGAGGAAGGAATTAATGAAAGTGCCCGCAGATACCTGCGCTCCATTGTAAAAACAGGTGTTCTTGATATCCCTGAGAAGGAGCTTCCATCGGAACATGATACCCCCCGTCACAGACAGATCGCAAGAGAGGTGTCCGAGGGCTCCATCGTGTTGTTGAAAAACAGGAACGGGATCCTGCCTCTGGACAAGGATCAGGTAAGAAACATAGCTGTTTTTGGTCCCAACGCTGAAGAGGCACGGCTGGGAGGTGGGGGCAGTGCATCTGTTTCCGCCTGCCGTACAGTAAGCCCGCTCAAAGGTCTGAAAACAGTTTTTGGTGAAAAATCGAAGATCTCATTTATCGAAGGTGCCGGTATATCGGGAGACCTTCCTGTGGTTGGCGGGGAGTTCCTAACGGCTGTCGATGACAATGGAGAGACAGTAAATGGTCTGCGTGCAGCCTACTTTGATGGTCCGAATCTACAGGGGAAGATTCAGTGTTCACGCATCGACGACAAGATTGACTACTCATGGGGATGGGCTGCACCCTGTGAAAGTGTTACGAAAAACGCTTACTCTGTGCGTTGGACCGGGAAGATCAATGCCCCGGAGACCGGAGAATACAAAATAGGGGTCTCTGCCACAGAGGGTGGCCTCAGGTTGTTTCTTGACGGGAAATTGGTGATTGACAAGTGGGGTGACCCTGAAAATGAGATTACCGAAGCCCGTTTTAATGCAGTCAACGAAAATGTTCAGTTCCATATGGAGGCTGGTGCTGCCCATGATATAAAAGTTGAGTTTCATAAAAAGATGAACCGTAATACAGTTCGTCTTGAGTGGGCTGTTCCGGGCAAAAAATCACCGGTTGATGATGCAGTGAAACTGGCCGGAGAGAGTGAAGTGGCCATTATCTTTGCAGGGCTCTCAAACCTGATTGAGGGCGGCACCAACGATAAGGAGGAGCTGAAACTTCCGGGGAACCAGGATCAACTGATCAGTGAGATTGCAAAGGTGAATAAGAACACCATCGTGGTACTGATCAACGGAACACCGGTAGAGATGCCCTGGATAAACGAAGTGACAGCTGTGCTTGAAGCTTTCTATCCCGGACAGGAGGGAGGAGATGCCATAGCGAATGTGCTTTCAGGGAAAGTGAACCCTTCGGGAAAACTTCCTGACACATTTGGAAAGAGGATGGATGACTACCTCTCAATGAAGTACTATCCGGGTGATGTTTCCACAGGGATCACCGATTACGGGGAAGGACTGAAAGTGGGTTACCGGCAGTTCGATGACGATCAGCTTGAACCCCTCTTCCCATTTGGGTTCGGAATGAGTTATACAACTTTTGAAATCTCAGATCTAAAAGTAGAAAAGAGCGGTAAGAATAAGGCCATTGTAACCGTTGAGGTCACAAACACAGGCGATGTTGCAGGTGCTGAAGTGGTGCAGGTGTATGTGGGAGATGTGGAGTCCTCCGTATATCGTCCGAAGAAAGAGCTAAAAGGTTTTGAAAAAATATTCCTGCAGCCGGGAGAGACCAAAACAGCCACCATCAAACTTGACAAATACGCTTTCTCATTTTTCAGTGAAAAAGAGGATGGCTGGGTAGTTGAGCCGGGTGAATTCAATATATTGGTGGGTAACTCTTCACGAAATATCACACAGGAGGAGACCATTGAGTTATAAAAACAGGTAAAAACCAGAGATAATATGAAACCAAGAGAACGATTAAGAAAAGCAATGAACATGGAACAACCGGACCGCGTGCCGGTGATGAGCCAGTTCAGTATCGGATTTATGAACCAGCAGCTCAAGGAGATCGGCATTACACCCATGGAACTATGGCTCGATGTGGACAGGTATGCCGAGGCGCTTATCTGGCTGCGTGACCGTTTTGATTTTGATGGGATTCTGGTTGGCATTCACGGACATGATTTGAAGTGGCGCGATAAGATTGTAAAGCTGGAGATGGTAGACGGAATTGAAAGGGCCACCTTTCAGGACCGCACCGAGACCTATGTGGATGACGATCTGCCGGTGGGTAACTTTTTCGAACCCAGGGAGAAGCCTCTGGAGGAGGTAGACCCGGATGACATCCCGGAAACCTTGGATTATATAGCAGCATCAAAGGGCTGTTATGTTTTTATTGATGATACCGATCCATACCGGATCTTTAATATACTTGAAGAGAAGACCGGGGGGGAGTACTCTCTGCACGGGGAGGTCACATCTCCACTCGACTATCTGCTCGACCTGCTGGGTTATGAGAACGGACTGATGGCCATGATCACCGAGCCCGAAAAGGTGAAGAAAATTCTGGATAAATATACAGTCGGGGTGGTAAAGATGACAACAGGACTGGCCGCCCATCCCAGTGTGGATGCCATCAAAATTTCATCCCCCTTTGCCGGGATGGGTTTTATATCACCTGAATTCTACAGAGAGTTCGAATTGCCCTATTTAACCCAGGTGAGTGATGCCATTAAAGCAGAGGGAATACCTGGCTATGTGCATACCTGTGGCCACATCAACGACCGCCTGGAGATTATGGCCGAATCGGGGATTACCGGACTGGAGTGCCTGGATCCGCCTCCCATTGGGAATGTGGAGCTGAAAGACGCCTTTAACCGCATTGGTGATGATATGTTTATCAAGGGCAATATCGATTCGGTTAACACCCTGCTTAACGGCAACGAGCTGTCCATTCGTGAAGATGTGGTTGGCCGGCTTCAGACCGGGATGCAAAACAAGGGATTTATCTTGAGTACCGCCTGTTCCATCTCACCAAAAGTTCCGAAGGAGAAAGTTCAGATCATGGCGAAGCTGGCAAAGGATTTCGGAAAATACTAATAGTCGGAATATTATGAGGAAATTTGTACATGCAATATCGACTCTGATAGTTATTGCAGTTTTGTGGAGCTGTAATGATATCGATAAAGAATCTGAAAAAAAGGCTATCATTTCGGTAATAGAAAGAGAAACCCAGGCATATTATGATAGAGATATTGAGGAACGTGCGAAAACTTTATTGCAGGACGAAAGCCTCATTGTATTGGTCGCAAATAATGATAAATATGGATATGCGGTGGGGTATAATCAAGTGTATGAAAACAGTAAAATAGCTTTCGGGAGGAATCCGGAACAAATCACAGATAAATTCGAAAATAAGGATTACAAAATTGAAGTGTACAAAAGTAGTGCCCGGGTAGTGTATGATGAATATGTTTATGATAGCAAAGGTGATTTTAAAAAGAAAGTAATTAATGTACGTTTTCTCGAAAAAGTCGATGATACGTGGAGGATAGCCTATCTGGGTGATGTTACAACTTCGTCGTATGATTAAGGATAAAAGCAAATAATGCCCGGCTGAATTGTTACCCTAGTGACAAAGGAAACAAACGACGATTTTCAAATGCCGTTTTAATTGTAAATTATACTATCTAATAAAAATCATTAACAAGAGATAATTATGGAAAATATCAACAGGCGTTCATTCTTAAAAAAATCAGGCATGGTGACCACGGGTGCCGTGGTGACTGCCCCTTTTGTTAAACTGTCAGCCAGGAATTTCAGTCCCAGTGATACGGTAAATGTGGCGGTAATCGGGATCCGGAGCCGGGGTAAGAATCACTACAATGCACTGGCCAAAATTCCCAATGTGAATGTGACAACCATTTGTGATATTGATGAGCGCCTACTTCCGGAAGCAGCGGATGAGGTGGAGAAGCTCTTCGGAAAGCGACCGGCCATGGTATGCGAGTACCGAAAAGTATTGGAGGATCAGGATATTGATGCTGTATCCATAGCCACTCCTAACCATTGGCATGCCCTGCAGACCATCTGGGCCTGCCAGGCAGGAAAAGATGTGTACGTTGAAAAACCCGTTTCGCACACTGTGCTAGAGGGAAGAAAGATGGTGGAGGCAGCCAGGAAATATAAGCGGGTGGTTCAGACCGGAACCCAGGCCCGTAGCAGCAAGAGTGTGCTGGAGGCCCTGGATTTTGTTCAGAACGGGGGACTGGGAGATATCTATATGACCAAGGGGCTCTGCCTGAAACCCAGGGGCAGCTTAGGACATACTAAAAACAGCCCGGTCCCTGACGGGGTTAACTGGGATGCTTTTCTGGGACCGGCACCCTACCGCCCCTTCAATAAAAACAGGTTCCACTACAAATGGCACTGGTTCTGGGATACAGGGAACGGAGATCTGGGGAACCAGGGGCCGCACCAGGCCGATATCGGCAGGTGGGCGATGAATAAACGAACCCATCCGGTGAAGATACAGGGAACAGGAGGTTTTTATGTATGGGACAGCGATCAGGAGACTTTCAATACCCAGCACCTGGAATTTGAGTATGATGATGGCCGCGTGCTGCAATTTGAGGTCCGGGGACTGGGCACCAATCCCGAAGGAGGGATCCGCATCGGGAACCTGCTTTACGGCTCCAAAGGATGGATGAGCATGACCAGTGAAGATGTGGGGATTAACAAGTCCTATTTTACAGATATCCAGGTGGGGGAGACCGGCTTCTCCAGTTATAAGGAAGAGGAAGGGCCCTCATTTATCAATGAAAACCCGCACAGTGAGGATGCGGTGGTTGCTCATTTTTCAAATTTCATTGATTGTGTGCGTTCAGGCAGGTGGCAGGATCTTAATGCTGATATTATGGAGGGACACCTCTCCTCCTCCGTAAGCCACCTGGGGAACATCGCCTGTAAGTTGGGAAGAACACTCCATTTCAACCCGCATGCGGAAACCTTTGTAAATGATCCTGAGGCGGATTCATATCTGACCAAAGCATACAGATCACCTTATGACCTTCCCGATAAAGTGTAAGTGCATTCACCCCGAAATCTGTTTATCATGAGAATTTTAAGAATACCTAAAATAATTATACTGTCATGTGCTGCCTTTGCAGCCGGACTGCTTGTTGGATGTACCGGGTATCAGTCACCCGGTAACCATCTCTATTCCATGCCTGATGGCACACAAACCCGCTGGCAGAGTTTTGAAAATTCCACCGGTGAAAAAGGAAAAGGCGGAATGGAAAACAAAGGGGCAAAGGGACATCCCTATGACCGGGTCTATGCAGGTGAGTCAGTGGTGCTTCTGGATGTCAAGGGATCGGGAGTGGTCCACAGGATATGGGCAACAATCTCTGAACAGGACCCTGAAATGTTACGGGGTCTGAGATTGGATATGTACTGGGATGGAGCTGAAAAACCTGCGGTATCTGTTCCTTTCGGGGATTTTTTTGGAGTTGGACTGGGAGCAATGCCGGCCAATGAAACAGAGTTTTTTTCCAATCCGGAAGGACGTTCTTTCAACGCCTCTGTACCCATGCCTTTTGCAACATCGGCTAAAATTGTGCTGACCAACGAGTTGGAAAGAGACCTTTACAGGATATTTTATGATATCAATTATACCCTGACACCGGACCGGGATGAGCTTGCACTCTATTTCCATGCGTACTGGAACAGGGAACTGGCCACGCAACCGGGAAAAGATTTCGAAATATTGCCATATGTGGAAGGAACAGGCCGCTATCTAGGGTGTAATATGGGAGTAAACGGAAATACTGAAGCTTATGCAAAAAGCTGGTGGGGCGAAGGAGAGGTGAAGATGTATATGGATGGAGACACAGAATACCCCACACTGATAGGCACGGGAACAGAAGATTATATTGGTACAGCCTGGGGCCAGGGAGAATTCAACCACAGGTACCAGGGATGCCTGATAGCTGATACTATCAAGAATCAATGGGCGTTCTACCGGTACCATGTAAAGGATCCGGTGTTTTTTTACCGGGATTTCAGGGCCACCATTCAGCAGATGGGTGGGTGGAATAAAAAGGATGTTCAGTCTTACATGGAACACGGAGCTGATTTAATACCTGTAACCACTCAGGCCGAAAACGATTCTGCCAATATATTGGTCCATATGGTTGAGAAAGGGATCCCCATTGATGATCCGGGATTAATTGACGGATGGACCAATTTTTACCGGTCAGACGATGTTTCTGCTACTGCCTATTTCTATCTGGATAGACCGGAAAGCAACTTGCCGGCACTTGAAGATGTGAAATTAAGAACTGCCAATCTATTCTAAGTATAGTTTTATCCACAAAAAAACCAGACCAATCATACACAATAAGGATAGAAACTTAAGCAAAAAAAATGAAACGCAATCTATTAGTAACTTCAATTCAGCTTCTTCTTATGCTACAAGGATCTGAAGATCACCATTCAGGCCCTGGGCTGGAGATTCAGTAAATACCCTGCTGAACAGTAAGCGACCTATACTCGAAAAAATGAAAAAGAGATTGTACTATTTATTGTTATTGACAGGTTCTGTTGTGTTAAATCCTCTATTGGCACAAGCATCACGCACAAGCATGTCACTAAACGGGATTGTGGAATTTGAACAGACCAAAACCGCTCTTCCACCCGAAGAGTTTTCCCGTACCATACAGGTGCCCGGACTCATTGATCTGGCCAAGCCCAGAATTGAGCAGTATGACGCTTATTTTGCGGGTCGGCATGAACCGCGTTACAGCTGGTACCGGTTTAGATTTAATGTGGATAGAGCGCTGGAACACAAGTTTGCGGTTCTGAAAATACTAAAGAGCCGCTATAACACCCAGATTTTTCTGAACGGGCATGATTGTGGAACCTATATGCAATGTAACACGCCCGTTGAGGCCGATCTTACTGAATTTATCTCTTTTGACAAAGAGAATGTTTTGCTGGTCAGGATTGGAGACAGGGCCTGGCTGCCCAAAGAGTCTGCTACTGGATTTGACAGGGAAAAATTTACAGACATCCCGGGGATCTGGGATGATGTTTCTATCTCTTTTACCGGGCCGGTGCAAATACATCGAGCCCTTATTCTTCCCAATTTGAAAGACGAAAAGGCAGAGATTAAATTAAAAATGGAAAACAGGGCCAAGCTCGTTGAGCGTGGTATGGAGCATTCGGAAATAGAGTATACACTTTCTGCATACCTGAAGGAGAAAAAGAGCGGTAAAAGGGTGAGCCAAACGTTTGAAAAGAGAGGGAAACTGAAATGTCAGCAGTTTGAGGAGATGAATTTCATGATGGACCTTCCAGGTGCTCATCCCTGGTCACCTGACGATCCATTTCTGTATGAAGCTGTTATTTCGATCAGTGCTGATGGCAAATACTTTGACGATTATGGCAATCCTGAAAATATGCGACCGGCGGATGATTATAGCTGGATCGGGGAGTCGGATGAAGTGTCCGTCACCTTTGGGATGAGAGATTTTAATCCGGTTGACAGGTCGTTTCATCTCAATGGGGAGGAGATTCGCATGTTTGGTTCTGCCATCACATTGAATCGTTTTTTTGAGGACAGAGAACGGGCCGGCCTGCCCTGGGACAGGGAGTGGGTAGAAGAGTTCCTGGTCACAATTCCCAAGGCAATGGAATGGAACTTATTCAGGGCATGTATTGGTATTTTGCCTTCATTCTGGTATGACCTGGCTGATGAACACGGATTCCTGATCCAAAATGAATACCCCATGTGGAACCTGCGTGGAAGAGACAGTCAGCTCTTATCGGAATATGCAGACTGGGTATGGACAGATGGTAACCATCCCAGCATTGTGATTTGGGATGCCATGAATGAAAACAGACAGCCTTTTATTGTTGATGAATTAATCCCGGCTTTACAGGTACTCGACCCCTCCCGTATTTGGGATGCCGGTTGGAATGCACTGGATGGAGCTGAGGTCGATATGCGGGAAATTCATGGATATTCGCTTGGTTTTGGCTGGTGGATCAATGACGAAGATATCAAACAACAACGTGAGGCATACCGGTTTGGAAGTCTGTTCTCAAGATATGACCGCTTTGACCAATTCCATAAGATCACCTCTCCAATGATCCTGAACGAATATGGATGGCTCTGGCAGCACCGGGATGGGAAGCATTCTGCCGTAAGGACGCATGGTAATTTTACCGAAAATGACATCACCCCATTTACGAAGAATTATGAGTATTTTGAACCTGATGGCACTCAAATATATGCAGACAGAGATATTTACGAATGGTATCTTGGTAAAAATGCAAGTGCTGCTGAAAGGTGGGATTTCCAGGCCTATTTAACAGGTATTCAGACAGAAACACTCAGGGCAACACGCTTGTTTTCAGGAATTATCTCATTCGCTTATCTGACAAACAATGGGGGACATACCGGTGACTGGTTTATAAACCGGATTGCAGACCTTGATCCTTCACAGGCACTTCTGGTGCAGTATCATGCCATGAAATCATTCGCAGTTTTTGTTGATGTGGAAGATGGCAGGTATTTAAGAAATCCGGAGCTTAAGGAACCCGGTTCAACAATGAGTATGAATTTGTTTGCTGTAAATGACCTGCCGGTTGATAAGGAGGGCACCATTCATTTCAAAATCATCAACAGTGCAGGCAAAGTGCTTGTTTCTGAAACGATTCCTATTCTGGTTGAAGGATTCTGGCAAAAGCTTATTCCACTTTCTATTGTACTGCCGGACGAACCTGGTGGTTACATGATCATGACAGAACTGGATGCCGAAGATGATGACAATTTGAACCAGGTGAGCCGCAGGTACATCCGGGTAGGTGATTCAAAAGCAAAATTTTCAGCTTATGAATACCGTTTGCCGGACCGGTGGCCGGAAAAAAATAGCAGCGATGAAAATGAACCCCCGGAACACTGTAGGCGTCCTGCGGATTTTGTCCCTTTCAGCTATGAATTTTCCCTGGATCAGTTGAAAGACAACTTTTCTGAAGATATGATGCTGCGTGCAGCCAGGATGGGTGAAAAAATCAGGGATGTGAACGAAAAGGGTGACTGGAAACCGGATCTGAAATCTTTTGAGGAGCATCAATGCCCTGAATGGTTCAGTAATGCAAAATTTGGAATGTTCATTGACTGGGGACCATGGTCTGTAGCCGGATGGGCAGAACAAAGAGATGGCAGAGCCATGTATCCTGACTGGTATGAATTTAGGATGTACAGAGACGAAGAGTTCAGGGAATATCCGATGATTGATACCACAGGTGATCTGCAGATCAGAAAATGGGACCGATGGAGTGAAACTGATTATGATAAGACCCATATTGCTCCCTATGAGGAGAAGATGGAGCGTTTAATCTCAGGCAAGGTGGCAGTCAGGGATTATTCAAAGGACTATTTAATTCCCCAGGCGGTGGAGTTCATCGATATGTATGATCCCGATATCTTGTGGTTTGATGGGGACTGGTATAACACTTTAGAGGAATTTGGCACATTAAATATTGTCTCCTACTTCTATACCAGTGAATACCATACCAGGCATGCTGATTACAGCACCCATTATTGGGAGGAGTGCAGGGGAATAAGTGAGTCATTTGGTTACAACTGGCAGTATGACCCGGACAACGGCATCAACATTGAGATCCCGGGACGACTTCAGAATGAATCTAACCGGCCCTGTGAATATGCATATACCTTTCGCATCGAAAACAAACTGTAGGAGATGATCAGACATAAACTATCTGCTGTTCTCCTTATCCTGTTTTTGGCAGGTACCCTTGTATATACACAGGAGTCCAGTGTCAAATGGAATCATGAAGGCAAGGATTTTTCACAACTGAAACACACCTGGAGGGCTAAATGGATCACCCATCCGACTGAATCAACACTGGATTACGGAGTTTTTCTTTTCAGAAGGAGCTTTCGGCTGGACCGCAAACCGGATAAATATATCATTTATGTCTCGGCCGACAACCGTTACCGGCTATATGTAAACGGGGAAAAGGTGAGCATGGGACCGGCCAGGGGGGATCTCCTGAACTGGCGGTATGAGACCGTTGATATAGCACCTTTCCTAAAGGAGGGGGACAATATCATTGCTGCCGAAGTAGTGAACTTCGGGGAGTACCGTCATGCAGCACAGCAGACGAATCAAACAGCTTTTATACTTCAAAGCGATTCAGTAAACCGGGTCATATTGAATACGGGTGACAATCAATGGAAGGTGGTTAAGAATTTCGCCTATGATTTCATACCCATTACAAGCGATTCGGTCAATGGGTATTATGCAGCTGGCCCATGCGACCGGATCGATGCATCCCTCCATCCGTGGGGATGGAATGAATCCGCTTTTAACGATAGTGAATGGCTGACACCGAAGAGTGCCTTTACTGAAGCTGCCGTGGGCCGTGATTTTCTGTATGGAAGTTCCTGGTTCCTGGTACCCCGGAATATTCCTTCAATGGAGGAGAAGGAAGTTCGCTTGCCAAAGCTGATCAGGAGTACCGGTATCGAGGCAAACGATGGATTCCTGGCAGGCGAAAAGGACTTGATCATTCCACCGAACACCAGGGCCTCTCTGTTAATCGACCAGACCTGGCTGACTATTGGCTATCCCGAGTTGCTTATCAGCGGTGGGAAAGGAAGTAAAATCAAGATCACCTATGCTGAATCCCTTTTTGAGAAGGTGGAGGGAGAGAATCCCGGACAAAGTGAACATTTCAATACGCTTCTCCGGAAAGGGAACAGGAATGAGACATCGGGGAAACATATTATGGGATATCATGATCTGGTCTTTCCCGATGGGGGCCACAACCGCCTCTTCAGAACACTGTGGTACAGGACCTACCGATTTGTTCAACTGGACATTGAAACAGCAGACAAAGAGCTGGAGATCAATGATTTTTATGGAAATTTCTGGGCCTACCCCTTTGAGGAGAATGCATCCTTTGAAGCGGATGACCCGATGCTTTCAAAAATCTGGGAAGTAGCATGGAGAACCCAGAGATTAAACAGCACTGAAACCTATGCCGATTGCCCCTATTACGAGCAACTGCAATATATAGGGGATACACGCATCCAGGCATTAATTACATATTATGTTTCGGGAGACGAGCGTTTGGCGCGAAATGCAATTGAACAATTTGATCATTCCAGGATCCCTGAAGGGTTAACATTAAGTCGTTATCCATCATATATTTACCAGGTTATTCCCACCTTTTCACTGATGTGGATCGGGATGGTCCATGACTACTATATCTACAGGAATGATCCTGAGTTTGTGGGTAATTTCGAACAGGGGATCATTTCAGTGCTTGCTTGGTTTGAGAAGAGGGCAGGTGCTAACGGGTTGGTGGGGAACCTGCCGTGGTGGAATTTTACAGATTGGGCTCCCGGATTTGTAAATGGAGTACCTCCGGGAGCAGAATACGGATACAGCGCCTCAGTCAGTTTGCAATATGCAGCTGCCTTACAGTATGCTGAAGAGTTGTTTTACAGTATGGGGAACAGACAGATGGCTGCAAGATATGGTCAGATGGCAGGTGATGTGATCAAGGCAGTGAATAGATATTGTTATGACGAATCGAGGGGAATGTATGCCGAGACTCCTGAAAAAGAGATCTTCTCTCAGCACACCAATATTTTTGCCATTCTGACTGATGCCCTGGAAAATGATGAGCAAAAGGAGCTGATGAAAAAGGTTTTGGAGGAGGAGCTGATCCAGTCAACTGTCTATTTCAGGTTTTATCTCTTCAGGGCTCTGCAAAAAACAGGAATGGGAGATGAATATCTGAACCAGATTGAACCATGGAAGATTATGCTGGATCAGGGGCTCACAACTTTCGCTGAAAGAGAGTATGATATGCGTTCTGACAGCCATGCATGGAGCGCGAGTCCATGTTTCGATCTGTTGCATACCGTGGCCGGCATTGCTCCGGCTGAACCGGGATTTAAATCTGTGGTAATCGAACCAAATTTTGGTAAATTAAAACAGATCAAAGCATCAATGCCTCACCCGGAGGGAAATATTGCTATTGATTTGCAAAGAGAAGGAAAAACAGGAATCTCCGGATCCGTTGAACTGCCTGATAACTTAACAGGTCTGTTCATCTGGAATGAAACTGAAATTGAACTGAGAGGAGGGCAACAGGATATTTCCCTGCCAGGCCGATAGAGGAGATGCAGGGGCATGGTAAAATGGGGGTGTGGGATATTGAAACCCCGGCGTTGATCCGATTCGGACAGCTTACAAATGATGAAGACCCATACCGGATCTTTGATATCCTGAGCTTCTGTTTCATGAAAGATTTTTCGTTAATTGTTTTTAAATATCTTGAATTTGATCTATATTAGCACACATAGCTTAACGCGTAAGGATAATGATTTAATCACCTGACAAAAGGTAGATTGAAAGATAAACTAGGCAGATATGAGATCACTTATTCAGTTATTCGTCTTTCAGCTCCTGATGTTTCTTTGTCCGGGTCTGTCAGCACAGGAAATACTTGTTCCCAGGGGATCTGTTTGGCAATACCTGGACGATGGAACCGATCAGGGAACAGCATGGCAAAAATTATCCTATAATGACTCCGACTGGAATGAAGGCCAGGCGCAGCTGGGATATGGCGATGGAGATGAGGTCACTGTGACTGGTTACGGCTCCGATAGCCTGAAGAAGAATATCACCACCTACTTCCGTCATACATTTTCAGTATCGGACACTACCGGTTTCAAGGGTCTCTACCTCCACCTTTTAAAAGATGATGGAGCTGTGGTATACCTTAACGAAAAGGAGGTGGTTCGTTGCGATTACATGCCGACCTATGAGATTGCCTACGGCACGGCTGCCTGGGCAACAGCAGAAGGAGATGAGGAAACCTCATATTTTCACCAGTATGATGTACCGCTGGATAGCTTGCTCATTGGAGAGAATATTCTGGCCGTTGAGGTGCATCAAAGGGGCATCAGTGATCCGGATATGAGCTTCGATCTGGAACTGGAAATGCATCAGGGTAAGACCTTCCTGAAGCAGCCCTACCTGGTCCTGACCGGATCCGATGATCAGATGCGGATCAACTGGCAGATGGCCTATCCGGATACCTGTATAGTGAAATGGGGATTGGATTCCACACTATCTCTGGGGACGGAGACCACTTATGAATACACGGAAGATCACTTGCATCAGTGCACCATTCAGGATCTGCAAGCGGGAACCAAATATTATTATCAGGTATATAGTGCCAGAGATACCTCGGGTGGCTCATTTGTTTCGGCACCCACCACGGATACTGAAAAGCTGAGTTTCCTGGTGTATGGGGATACCCGTACCCACCCGGGAACACATAACATGGTAGCCGATGCCATGGTGGAACATGTGGAACAATATCCCTGGTTCCAGACTGTGCTTATGCACTCCGGAGATATCGTCGACGACGGGGATCTGGAAGAACACTGGGATGAACAGTTCTTTACTCCCGCCATGACAGGATTTAACAAACTGATAGCCATGAATCCATTTATTCCCACCTATGGGAATCATGAAGAATCAGGAGTTCTTCTGAGGAAATATTTCCCATTGCCCTGGCTCGCTGACAGCGGATTTTATTTCTCATTTGATTACGGACCTGCTCATTTCGTCGTGCTGGATGTCTATATTGACTATTATGAAGGAACAGATCAGTATGCATGGATTGCGGAGGACCTGGCAAGTAGCGATAAGAAATGGAAATTCATCCTTGCCCATCGCTGTGGCTGGTCCAATGGAGTTCATCCCGATCTGGCAGATGTGAAGGACTACATTCAACCTTTGTGTGAAGAACACGGGGTTCAGATCTTTTTCGCCGGACACAACCACAATTACGCCAGGGCCAATGCCAATGGTGTGTTGCATCTGACCACGGGTGGTGGCGGTGCCCCGCTTTACTCACCATATAGCACAAAGGAAAATGTAGTATACTCATTTACAGATTATCATTTCACTGCTATAAGCATAGATGGCGACAGCCTGAACCTGAAAGCTATAGGTTCGGAAGGAGAGATTCTGGATGACCATACAATTTCTCATATCATCGTTTCCGCAGATGAAGTAATGGAGGAGTTGTATGAGCAGGGGAAGCATGCCCTGTACCAGTCCTATCCTAATCCATTTACCAGATCGACACAACTCAGGTATTCCCTGGCCTACGACACTCGTGTTGAACTCTCGGTTTACAACCTGGGCGGACAAAAGGTAGCCACGCTGGTCAACCAGACCCAATCTCCCGGAAATTATGAAGTGACATGGGAAGGGGATAGTGATGCTGGTGAAGAGTTAGCTCCGGGGATCTATATCTGTCGAATGCGTGCGGAAGATTATATGGGATCGATCAAGGTTACGATAGCTGAATAGTCCGTTAAATCACTGACTTCTTTTCGATATGAAGCTGATATGAATGTACGTCCCTTTTTGCTTATCGTCAGCCTGATCCATGTGATTGCATTGACGAATCTGATGGCACAAGAATGGCAGGTTTTACCGATTCGGTCAAGACTAGAATTTGAGGTGGGCAGGTATGGCGGTGAAGGGGAACAACATCCACACTCCATTGCCCGAAGCCTGAATAACCCAGATTATATATATTTATCACAGGATGTGGGTGGATGCTGGAGAAGCAGGGATGCGGGCAACAGCTGGCAAAAAACCCTTGACAGGGGACTGTTTCTCCCTTTTGGACAGTCCATTCAGGTTGATCCCTCTTTCCCGGATATTGTCTTCCTTACGGTTTCCCACTCCTGGTTTCAACAGGGAAGTCCCAACGAAGGGCTATATCGCTCCACGGATGGGGGTGATACATGGGAGCATGTATTGCATACCGATGTAAATTACAATTCTGGCATGCACCGCAGGCACAGGCAGAATATTGCATATGATCTTTCCCGGGCCGATCCCGCTTTTCCCGCGGAAAGATGGTATGTGGCTTTCCCAAAAAATGGCCTGTTTATTTCGCATGATGCAGGCGATACATGGAGCGGACCGGTCAGTTCCCTGGCGGGTCATGATATTGTCTATTTCGTTCAGCCGCATCTTTCCGATGGCAAAACTGTTTATGTAGGCAGTTCTGAAGGGCTCTTTATAAGTGATTCCCTGGGATATGACCTGCAAGCTTTTGGAGACTTGCCTTCCGGGGAAGTTTCCTCCATAGCCATTAATCCACAAAATGAGCTTGAGATCTATGCGACCATCCGGAATGGCAGCCTTTATAAGTCCGAAAACGGCGGACTCAATTTCACTGAGATTATGTGGGGTACGCATTCGAAGGTTGTTCTTAATCGGGGATTCCCCGACAAAATATATCTGGTCGGAATGAATAAGGAGTCTTTCTTTAGTGATGATGGTGGAACTACCTGGATGCCCTTCGGAACGGTTTCTACCTTTCCCGGACTGGGACGTGAAACCGGATGGCGTCGATGGATAGACGGGGATCTTTCCGGAGTGGTTCCCAATCCAAAGGATGCAGATGAATTTGTGGCCTATTCACGCAGTACCCTGTTTAAATCCACCAACGGGGCCGAAACCATTGAAGAGAGCGCAACGGGTTTTACAGGCAATGCGTGGAGCTGGTGGACCGATGCTGCTGAATTTGACCGCTTTGATCCCGACCGGTTCGCCTTCTTTAATAATGATGTGGGAATGCGGATCACCCTCTCCGGGGGAGACTACTTTGAAGAGAACACCAATCCCAATGCCTGGAACTGGTACCAGCAGGGAAAGATCGGTTGGCTGGGAACCTATTCCGGTGATTTCCATCCGGTTGAAAGTTCACAGCTTATTGTAGCATCCATTGGGGATTATTTTAGAACCCAGTTGATGCGAAGCACCGACAACGGTTCCAGCTGGCAATTGGTAACTGAAGGTGATCACAACAGCGATTATCACCTGTTTATTGCATTTCATCCGGAGGATCCGGACTATGTTTATGCAGGAAATAAGATCTCTGAAGATGCCGGCAGAACCTTTACAAAGATCAATTTCCCGGCAGAATTTCAGGATCCTACCATTGTGGGTATGTGCTATGCCTATCCCGATGTAGTATATGCTATGGACAGGCCAAGGACACATTTGCTGCGTTCTGTCGACCGGGGAGCTACCTGGCAGGTGTATGCCAGTCCCGGCTGGGAATTCAGGAACTTTGACTCCCTCACCATGTTTGCAGCTGATCCCTCCGATTCCAGCAAGGTTTATACCTTTGATGCCCATTCGGACCTGGCACTGTTTGACGGTACAAGTTGGACGAGCTTTCATATTCTTGATCTGGCCGGCGGACATAAGGGGATCAATCTGGTCAGGGCGGTTACGGTGGATCCGAATTTTCCGGATATCATTTATGCCGGGACATTTGAGGCAGGCCTGTCGTGTATCTTCAGAAGTGTCGATGGGGGTGATAATTGGGAAGATATTACCCATAACCTGCCCCGTGGAGGAATTTCTGCAATAAAAGTGAATCCACACACAGGTGAACTTTATCGCGGAAGTTGCAACGGCACCTGGATCTTTCCGGCACCGGAATCCCATTATCCGATCACTTCTGCAGGAACCAGCATCCCGGCATCAGTAAGTTTTAAACTGGAACAAAATTTCCCAAATCCTTTTAACCACATAACTACCATTCCCTATTCGCTATTGGAGGCCGGATGGATGGAGTTAAATGTCTATAACCCGAAGGGCCAAAAAATCGGAACGCTTATGTCCGGAGAGCAGGAGAGGGGAACGTACCGGGCAAAATTCAATGCGGCAGGATTATCGCCTGGTATATACTTTTATCAGCTAAATGTTAAAGGTGTTGTTCAAAGCCGGAAAATGTTATTAAAATTTTGAAATCTTGATGAAATCATCTATTTTAGCCCTAACAGCTTAACGCGTAAAGCATAGAGCGTTCTTAAAATCGCACACAACGCGCATATATGTCTGATTTAGAATACAATAACAGCATGTCCAGAAAGCGCTTCTCCCATAGTTCTAGAATAAGACTATTGCTATCCATCCTAGTATTCGCAGGATTAGCTGATCTCATGGCACAGGGTAATGGAACGGTTTCAGGTACGATCACGGATCCACAAACTGGAGAGACGATGATTGGTGCTCATGTTATTGTGGAGGGCACGAGCCATAACACCATATCTGATTCCGACGGAAAATATATCCTGAATAATCTTCCTGCAGGAGAATATACCTTAAAAATCTCCTATATCGGTTATGAAGACATGAAGGTTCACGTAGAAGTCATAGCCGGAGAAAATACCAACCTGGAACTTTCATTGGTCTACTCCGGTTTTGAGATGGATGAAGTGGTTGTTACAGCCCAGGCACGCGGACAATTGAAAGCGATTAACAACCAGTTAAATGCTCAGGATATCAGAAATGTGGTGTCAGCAGAACGGATCCAGGAGCTTCCGGATGCCAATGTGGCCGAAACCCTTGGACGTTTGCCCGGTGTCTCTATCAAAAGGGTGGGGGGTGAAGGAAACAAAGTAGTGGTCAGGGGATTGTCACCAAAATATTCCAAAATTACCCTTGAAGGTGTCTCCATGGCAGCTTCCGGGTCTGACAGAAGTTCAGATATCAGCATGATCTCACCCTATTCTCTTGACGGGATAGAAGTGATCAAGGCAGCTACTGCGGATAAGGATGCGGATTTTATTGGCGGGCTGGTCAACTTTAAACTGAGAGATGCTGATCCTGGCTGGAAGTTTGATCTTGTTGCCCAGGGTGGTTATAACAACCTTAAAAGCACCTTTTCTGATTATATGTTCATTGGAAATGTGAGCAACAGGTTTTTTGATGATCAGCTTGGTGTTTATTTGCAGGGAAATGTTGAACAAAGAAACAGAAGTTCAAATGACCTGAGTGCCGCATACAATGTCGATGCCGGAATATCTGATCCAATTGTTGGTGAAGAGAACCAGGTCTATACCACCAGTTTTTCAATGAATGATATCATAAGGAAGCGCTCACGATATGGTTCAACGTTAGTTTTAGATTACCGGATTACCGATGGTGCCATCCATTTTAAGAACTTCTACAGCCAGAGCGGAACAGAGATCGACAGGTATACGGAGAGTTATACCGTTGAAGCTCCGAGCCTTCTGAAATATTCCGGGAAACGGGAGGCCTATGAGCTTCAGACCTATAGCAACATCATCGATTATGAACAGAGATTCAACAAACTGCTGATTAGCGCAAAAGGTTCTCATTCATATTCGAAGAGCAGTACACCCCAGAATATTGGATTCGATTTCTCTCAAAGAGACGGGATGTATCTTCCGGAAGTTTATATCAAGCGCGGGGAACTTCCTCCCCATGAACTGCTTGCATATAAAACGATTGATTATAATAACACGTTTTTTGATAAACTGAGTGAGGAATATGCCGTTACCGAGGAGAGGCAGCTGGAAGCCTCGCTTGATCTGCAGTATGATTTTGCAATCTCAAAGCAGGTGAATGGTCATATCAAAGCAGGAGGAAAGTACAGGTACAAGGACCGTTTTCATGACCGGACAACCTATGGAAGCAATTTAAACCTTGGACAAGGGGCCAATAACACCATACTGGATACATATCCCTGGATGAGAGATACAATGGCATCTATATTGGGCGGAAGTCCGGAGGATTATGAAAACTATACATACAGGCTGCCATATCCACTCTTTATGGACCGTGAATTCGACCACCAAGACTACCTGGATGGAAAATACTTTATGGGACCGGTCCCGGATCTCAATCTGCTGGAAAGTTCTTTATATGCCATTCAGGATAATCAGGCTTCATTGAATGAAGTATCATATGCTTTTTATAACAGGGCATCGAACAGGTATGATTATTCAGGAAATGAATACTTCTACGCCGCTTACATCATGTCGGAGATCAACATCGGAAAATATATAAAATTCATTCCCGGTGTCAGGTATGAGAATAATAGATCCGTTTATACGGGAAACAGGGGGTGGTTCACAAGTACCGACAGGGAGTACAATGAATACAAACCTCTGTATAATAACAAGCTGGATACCACCATGACGCGGAATAACAGTTACCTCCTTCCGATGATTCATCTGAAGGCAAACGTAACCGATTGGTTTGATATCAGGTTCGCTTATACCCACTCCTTATCAAGACCAGGTTACAGTCAGTTTATGCCCAGTTCAGATACCAGGGGAACTGAAGTGAGATGGAACAACTATAAACTTATACCTGAGTATTCTGAAAACTATGACCTCTATCTCTCTTTTAAGAAAGACCATCTCGGTCTGTTGACTTTTGGTGCTTTCACCAAGAAAATAGACCATATGATTTTTGCCCTGGGCCGGAGGCAAATCGTTGACTCTACCTATATTGATGATTTGCCCGCAGATTATATTAACAGCCATGTCATTTATACCACAGAAAATAATCCGCACACTGCAAATATCTGGGGAGTGGAGCTTGACTGGCAAACCAATTTCTGGTACCTGCCCGGAGTATTAAAAGGGCTTGTATTAAATGTAAACTTCACCCATATTTTCTCTGAGGCTAAATACCCTTATAACGAAATTATTAATCAAGCTGTAAATGCCTGGGATCCTCCCTTATGGGTGAATGCGGATACTTTCTATACCAGTCAGCTCATTGATCAGCCGGACGATGTAGTGAATATTCAGGTTGGTTATGATTATAAGGGTTTTTCTGCCCGTATTTCCATGCTCTATCAGTCAAGTATATTTAAACAGGCCACTTACTTCCCGGAACTCTCCTATTATGCTGATGACTATTTAAGATGGGACTTTTCTGTAAAACAAAAACTGCCTTGGCTTGGTATGCAGATCTTCTGCAATGTAAATAATATTACCGCCGCAAGAGACCGGGATTTGGTGAAGGGAGCTGCGTGGGATGCCAAGATTCAACATTATGGAATGACCATTGATTTTGGATTAAGGGTGAAATTATAAACTAGAATTATTTAGTAATAGGATAAACTGGAATTATGAAAAGACAACTACTACCAATTACCTTATTTTTAGTGTTTGGAAGCCTCGGTCTGTTTGCCCAGGATCCAGATACACTGGATGTCCCTCCTTTGTATGAGAACTACCTTGGCGAAACAGTTCCTGCCCTGGCACACTTTATTGTTGCTGATACAACAGAAACCGGCGAACGGAAAAACCCAAACCGGGTCTACAGGCTTGAGAGGTACAAAGATGCGCAAAATCCAGGTATCTATGTCCTGGATTATGGAATGGACATAGACTTTTCACTGCGCATGGTTGCCGAAGAAGGGAATTCCAGGCCCCCGTTGATTGTGCCTGAATATACATCTACAGGCAGTGTATTGGGATATCATTTTAAGCTTATCG
>JBDLIX010000046.1:0-35541 GCA_039714655.1 Bacteroidota bacterium | reverse complement strand
CCGAATCTCTCCCGCCAGCTCTGTTAATGCTTTTTTTCTCTCCTCAGGGATCACCTCATATTCAGTGATCCTCTCCTCAATGTATTCATTGAGTACCTCATATCCATCCCGGTTCATTCACTTCAGTTTGTGAGGGACTCCACTATCTCTACTGCCTTCTTCACACAACCCGCACATACACGCTCCAGAATCTTCTCCTTTTCGAATTTTTCCGATCCTTCAGGCGTATTCAGATCGCAACCGATCAGCTCCCTGCACTGGGTAGTCTGGTACTCAGCAACAAAGTCCCTGATCAATTCTTTCACAGAGGAATAAGCCTGGGATTTCAACTCATCATTGTTATTCACCTGCTCCCCCTTCAACAAACCTAACACCATAATGGCACCTGTTACAGCACCACAGGTCTCCTGTTGTTTACCCATTCCGCCTCCGAAACCAGAAGCCATTTTCTGCCCCAGCTCCTTGCTAAACTTCAGGTCGTCCGCAAAAGAAAGCACCACGGATTGTGCGCAATTATAGCCACTTAGAAAAAGTTCTTTGGCCTGGTCTGAACGTTCCATGATTGAAGATTTTTGGTTAGAAGCAAGTTAAGAAAAAAGAGTCAACGTATGACAGGAATCGGCAATGTAAGCTTCAAAAATAGTGCATCGGCACGGGCAAGGTCACCCATCAGCTCTGCTTCCTGATCATGTGAATAGATTAAATAGAGTGCGCCGAATGGTGGTTTGAAACGCCATCCGGTCATCCCGTAGAAATAGACCTTGCTGTTGCTGGTACTGTTCTGGGCAAACACCCGTATCCACAGATCCTTTGTGAAATTGTAATTCAGTGAAACAACATTTATAAGAGTTGACAGGTTATCCTCATCGGGAGTAAACTGGATCAGGTCCCCACTATACAGAGCAGCCAGCTTTTCAGTAATCTTAATTCTGCCCCCGATGGAGTATCGCTGAAAATGACGATCAAAGTTTCGTCCAAATGAATACTCCACTGAAGCATGGCTCCATTCGGCGGTATTGTATCCCAATTCCATTCTGTGCCGGTAATTGTAGTACTCCTTATCAAATAACTTGAATTCGTTGTTGTAGCTGTATTCCAGGGAAAATCGATTTTGAAGGTAGAACTCCACTACCTCGGTTATATACCAGCTTCTGCGTTCTCCGGTAGTCCGGGCCCAAAACATATTATTCCTTGACTCAACTTTGATGTATTGGAAAAGACTGTTCTGAAACCACCATCGGTAACTTAGATCGCTATCCACCTCCCGCCTGTCATCGTCCACCACATACCCTGTCTGGTTCACATTCTCCTGGAAATTCTCCCCAAATTCTGTATACCTCACATGCATGTGATAATTGTTGGTCTCCTTGGCAAACCTCACAAACCAGGCACTGTGTGATAGCAAGTCACCCGGCACACTGGCAACAAATTGTCCGGTTAGTTTCCATGTATCACTCAGATTCAGCACATAATCGCCGCTATACGAAGTAACAAAACTGGAATCATTTCTGCGATCTACCGCTGTCAGGCCCACAGTTGAAGATTCCAGGAAATCCCGTTTCACCCTGGCAGTGGTGAAAAATGAAGCGGGTTCATCATCTTCCTTGGATTGCAGTGTCCTAACATTCATGACATTGAAATTGGACTTTCCGACTTTACCATTAATCTTGGCACCATAAAGGATATCCTGGATTCGTCGGGAATAAAAAGTTTTGATCCGGGTGGAGTACAATTCGTTTCCCTCCTGGAAAAAGAGCCTTTTTTCGGGGTAGTTTAACTCATAGCGGGTTAGATTGATCTGCTCCTGATCAGCTTCGACAGTGGCGAAATCGGGATTTATCGTACCATCGGCTGTTATATTAGGGGTAATCTGCCACTTTACATCGGCCCCTGCATCGGTCTTCACTTCTCGCTCAACACCCGTAAATTCATTATTTTCAAAGCGAAGGGATCCATAAGGGAAGAGAGTCAGTTTACTTCGGGATGAAGGTGGGGAAATCCCGGTGAGTTTCCCTCCCTGCGAGATCCGAAAGTCATCGGTCATAATACCCGACCAGTTAACTGTCTCAAAATTCTCCCTTAATATCCTGCTGAAGTTTACTCCCCACGTATCTGTCCCCGGTTTGAACTGAAAACTTTTAAAGGGTATGGACATCTCCAGTGTCCATCCACTTGAATGTACTGTGGAGGCACTCTTCCATTCCGTATCCCAGTGAACATCGATATTACGTCCATCATCATTGATCCTGAAATCGGTCTGCGTACCCAAAGGATTGGTCCAGAATCCGTAACCAGACCTGTTATCATTGTATGGGTCGATCACCAGTGCAAAACAGTCATCTCCTTTGGTGAGCACATCCCTGTTCTGCACTTTGGCCAGCACCCGGGCATCCTGATAAAGGTTGACACTTATATAAAGGTTTTCACTGTCAAACCCGATATATGCAACTGTCGGTTGTGTAGCAGCCGCTCCAGAAGTAGGTTCCATCTGAATAAAACTGATGGCAGAATCAGCCCCATCCCATATTTTCGGTTCATGCTTTCCGTCAATTGTGATTGGAGCTGGCATAGGAAATGCCTGTATGGATCGCTGACCAGTGACCGGGATAATCCCCACAAAGGAAAAAAGAAACAGTGTGCAAAACGTGCGAATCATATTGTTTGGAGTTGACAAAAGCGAGGGTTAGACCATTGTTCCGGAGGATTCCAGGATCAGAGCAGCACCTTTATAAATAATCAATGTACTGAAGCTAAGAATCACGTGGCTAATGTCGTTGTGATTGAACCAGGGACTCAAACCCCATCCGTAACTAAATACCAAAGCTGAAACCAGTCCCAATCCCACAGCAAATATGAACCTCACCACTCCCCTGCTACCTGTTTTTTGGAATATATAAAAACTGAAGGAGCCCACAATGACTACCATTCCGAAAATGGTGTAGTATTGAACGGGAGAAAATGCCAGGGTCCACAAAGTAAAGAAGAGGGCAACAATCAGGATAAGCATGTTGAGTCGGGCAATCAGTCTTGTGACCCCAGGTTTTATCAGCGGTCTTGCCAATTCAAGAAGTGCATGCGCCATTAAAGCCACAGACACCATGATGAATATCCACGAAATAAGTTTCCACGGCGGAGATAAACGATAAAGAAATGCATGACCCAAAAGTCCACCGAAAAGAGTACCCAGGCCCAGGGTAAGGAAATAATACTTAAAATACCACTTCATCCTACCTGAAGATTCCTTTTGTTTGATCCTGAAATATGCATAAAAACAGATTGCTGCCATCAATAAATCAGTCGCTGTGGTAATGGGTTCATCGATCTGTATGTTCCATATCTCAATGGATGGCTGTATGAATTTCAGGAGCATGTTCAAATGTAGCATTATTATTATAATCATATCTTTATAGAAATTAACAAATCCGTGTTCCATGAAAAATATCATTATAATTTTTTTGATTTTGCTGACAGTTTTGGCATCCTGTAGCAATTCAAATAGTCAGGAACTTTTCGCTGGCAGGGTCCATTCAGATATTTCTCTTTTTGAATCCATGGAGTCTAACCGGCAATGGCCCTCTTACCGGGGATATTTCGCATCAGGCTACCTGGACAACACCCATCTACCTGATAGTTTCAACATTGAAACCTCCTACAATGTAAAATGGAACGTTGAGATACCCGGACTGGGACTCTCCTGTCCGGTGATCTGGGATGACCGGGTATATATTACCACAGCGATTAGTGATCAGGACCATGAAGGTTACCGTACAGGTCTGTATGGGGATATTGAACCTGTAGAAGATTCGTCAGAACATATATGGATGGTCTACTGCTATGACAAATCATCCGGAAAGATCATATGGGAACAGGAGGCCTGTCGGGGAATCCCGCAGGTTAAGCGTCATCCAAAATCATCCCATGCCAATACGACGGTAGCAACCGATGGAACCCATGTAATTGCATTCTTCGGTTCTGAAGGGATGTACTGTTACAATGTGGACGGGAAGCTGCTTTGGAAACGTGATTTTGGCCTGATCAATTCAGCCTGGCACGTGGTGGAGTCGGCCGAATGGGAGTTTTGCAGTTCACCGGTCATCTTCCAGGATAAAGTGATCATCCAGGCCGATGCACTTAATACAGCTTTTGTGGCAGTACTCGACCTGTTCACAGGAGAGACCCTTTGGAGACAGGAGAGGGACGAGATTACCGGATGGTGTACACCAAACATCTACTTCGATGGTGAGAAACCACGTGTGGCGGTAAATGGGTATAAACACAGGGGAGGATATGATCTGGCATCGGGAGAGGAGATCTGGAAGATGGCAGGTGGTGGCGACGTGCCAATTCCCACCCCGGTGGTTTGGAAAGACCTCATCTATTTTAACAGTGCCCATGGCCGAAATGCACCACTGATGGCCTTAAAAAGTAGTGCAAAAGGTGAAATAGCATATCCGGATAATGACTCTGTCCCTGGTGATCACTTTGCCTGGTTTTATGACCGTGGAGGAGCATATATGACCTCGGTACTGGTGTATGACACTCTTCTGTACCGCCTCCGTTGGAATGGAAACCTGGCTTGTTACGATGCAAGAAGTGGAGAACTGATATATCAGCAAACCGTCAATCCATCCAGTTTTATTGCGTGTCCCGTGGCTTCTGATGGTCGCCTCTATATGGTTTCGGAGGAGGGGGAGCTCTTTATCGCAGAAACAGGACGGGAATACAGGCTTTTGAAGAGAATACCTCTGGGAGAAGTATCTCTGGTTACGCCTGGGATTACAGATGGAATGCTTATCCTGCGTACCGCCAGCAAACTGATCGCTGTCTCGGAATATTGAAGCTAAAATGAGCAGTTCAGGCCCCCACTTTGATGCTGCCCATGATGGAGTGCAGGCGTGATTGGTGGTTCACATAGCAATCTTCCGGGCAACAGAACTCTATCAGATAAAGTCCCGCATTGTCGGGGATACCTATCACCAACCTTCTGAATGGTTCTCTAGCCTGTAGGCACATGCCACTCATAATCACAGCCTTCTTATTATTGAGTAAGGTGTCGTATGGCCTGTTTGGACAAATAAGCCCCTTCATGCCTGATATGCGTTTCATATACTTCTGCGGATTCCTGCAATCGGGAATGAAACTGAGGTTAATACGCATGTTGTTGTTGGGATTGGTTACCTGAAAAATCTTCCCATTATTATCATGTAGCTCCTGCTCCCAGGAAGGTGAGGCCATAAAACCTACATCAAACAGGGGGTGTTTATATTCTACCACCTGGCCATGCAGGGATTGGAATAGAATAATCCCCATGCTGAGGAGAAGGATTTTATGAAAAAGTGCATATGTACGCATGATCCTCTTCTTATGCACTAAAAGATAAAGAATAAACTCAACTGTGAAGGAAATTATTAGAAGATTTATGCAAAGATACTTCAGAGGGGTGCAAACTGCCATTACCTCTCTGTAAACAACGTTGATACTGCATAACATCAGAACAGATAGAGCGGTCTGGAAGAATTTTCCGAAATTGTATTACCATGCGAAAATGTATCTACTGCATATTGATCACCATGCTCACCATCGGCAGTTGTTATGTGGGACGACACAACAAATACGTGCCGAGAAGCGCAAAAAAGAGGGAGAAATATGCCACTCCTGAGCAGGGAACCTACCTGAAACCGGTTGCTTACTCTATTCTGAAGAAGATAAACCAGGCCATTGAGGAACCCGATTCATTCAAAAAGCCCTCGAACTGGATGATGAATATGTTTACAACACGCCAGGAAAAAGTGATTGACACGTTACTTCAATACTCCGATTCAGAGGTTCCTGTGAGAATTTACTACCCCTCGAAAAACAGTTTGAGCGGGAATCATCCGGTAATCCTGTTTTTCCATGGGGGTGGATTTATCCTTGGGAGCGTGGACGAGTATCACATGATGGTGAGTAAACTGGCCAGGGTAACCGACAATATTGTGGTAGCGGTAGAATACAGACTGGCTCCCGAACATCCTTTCCCAAGCGGAATCATGGACTGTTTTGCGGTGTTGCAATGGATCCAGGAGAATGGATCCGGAATCGGAGGAGATACAGCCAGGATCAGCCTTATGGGAGATAGTGCAGGAGGCAACATAGCTACGGTGCTCACCCTTCTCTGCAGGGATAATTACCTGCCTCAACCCACATGCCAGGTACTCCTCTATCCGGGTGTAACTTTTGTGGATACCCTCTACCCCTCCAGGACCCATTTTGGTCAATGTTCAGAAATGAATTATGTGCTTAATGAATCTTTTCTCAGAAAGGTAAAATCACAATACATGGGAGACGAGTCCAATGACAGGCATCCGTACCTTTCACCCCTTGAAGCGAAACTGACGAGTGACCTCCCACCCACACTCATTATCCTGGCAGAGTGCGACCCCCTCAGGGATGGCGGCAGGTTATACGCCCAAAAACTAAAGGAGGCGGGCGTACCGGTAAAGGATGTCGAATACAGTGGGATGATCCATGGATTCATGAGTTTCCATATGATCCTGAATGATGCACTGAACGCCATGAAAGTTATTCGAGACTATCTTGAAATCAATTAAATTCCACTCCATCATACGTGAAAAAAATCTGAATAGCTATATTTGCCGAGGCTAGGATTCAATAATGATTGGGAAGCATCTCTTAATAACTTTACGAAGTCTTAAGAAGAACCTCCTCTACGCACTCTTTGTGATTGTAGGGCTAGCCATTGGTATCACCACTTTTCTTTCCACCATCCAGTGGTCTGCCTGGCACATGACCTTTGATAGAAATTATCCTGAAAAAGAGCGTATATACAGACTCACCTTTGAGGAGATCAATGAAGGATTTTATCGCCATACTGCCAGGATCCTGCACGGAACTGCCCTGAACAAGGTTGTGTTTTCTGAAATGCTTTCCGGTATTGAGAAATCGGGACGCCTGGCACCTTTTAGAAAAGCCGCCTTTCGAATCGGTGAAGATTCCTACTATGACCTGTTTTCCTTTGAATGTGATCCCTCATTTTTAGAGATCTTTCAACCAACTATTTTGCATGGAGAAACTGAAAATCTCCTGTCAGAACCATTTACTGCCTTACTCACTGAAACAACAGCCGGCAAATTCTTCGGTTCAGAGGACCCCATTGGAAAGTCCTTCGAATTGATGCATCAATTCAGTGTCACACCAACCACTTATACGGTAAAAGCCATCATTCAGGATTTTCCAAAGAGGTCACATTTCAACATATCGGTGCTCACAGCCTTCGAAAACCCAATGAATTACATGGGCACAGCATGGGCATATGTGAAGCTGAATCGGTCTGCAGACCCACAGGAGATCGAAAACAGCATCAAACTTTTCATTGACAGCAATGTGGATGAGGCGTATGCAGAAATGATACATCCAAGACTTCAGCTGGTAAGTGATATTCATTTGCATTCTCATAAAGCCAGGGAGATTCAGCCAAACATCCGATTTCGCACCATTTTGATTCTGATGATCACAGGCATGCTGGTCTTTTTACTGGCATGGTTCAATTTCACCCTGTTAGCTTTCAGTCAGAACCAGTTGCACATTCATAGAGCGGTGGTCCAATGGCAAATGGGAGCTGGGAAACAGATATTCTTCAGACAATTCATGGTGGATAACCTGTTTATCGGAGGTCTCTCTTTTGTGGTGGGTATACTACTTACCCTGGTACTGATCCCCGCCATTGAAAAACAGGGAGGTACCTATATGTTCCAGGATACCGGCCTTTTCCTTCTATCCATTGCACTTCTGTTGTTTCTGATCATGGTGAGTTCACTCTTTACTTCATTCCTCTCCACAGGCCGCTTATACCGCCATCTGCAACACAAATATCTCTCTTCCAAAGTGCGCACACCTCCCGATAATACAGGAAAAAATCTCTTTATCAGGGCTGTTATCCTTCTGGAGTTTATGATCACATTTGTCCTTATCTCAAACCTATTCATGATTTCCAGGCAGACCAGGTATGCCATGACACAACAGCTGGGAGCTTCTCACCAAAATGCCATTCATCTTCATAGTCTTCATCGTGCAATCGTCGATGAATTTGAGATCTTTAAGGAGAAGATGCTGGAGAGCCCACATATAGCCAGCGTTACAGCAAGCATGGAAGAACCCACCGGACAAGCAATGGATGCTAACACTTTTGAAATTGACGGATTGGATGAAGGAGACAAACAGTTGTTCCTGTTTCCCGTGGATGAGGATTTCTTTCGGTTCTATGATCTCGAGATAATCTACGGATCGGACCTTCCTGAACACTATAGCCCTGCCGATTCCTCTGAGTACTTTGTACTAAATGAGCGTGCAGCCCGAATGCTGTCCGACAACATGGAGGAGCTGGTGGGTAGTGAACTAACACTTCATTTTAACTACCCTGGATTTATCTGGCCCGGTCCCATTACCGGAATTGTAAAGGACTTTCATCTTTCCGGCCTGGATTATGAAGTCTCTCCCATGGTGATATTCCCTAAGTATACCTGGCTCTGGTGCTTCTCGATCATGCCAAAGGGAGAAGCCGGTCCGGCACTTGAACATCTGAAAAAGGTATGGGACGAACTCTTCCCCTCCTTCCCTTTGGAATATTATTTCTCCTCATCTCTTATTGAAAATCTTTACAAGGCAGAGCTGATCCAGATAAGAGTGCTACTTATATTCAGTATACTCTCTATCATCATTGCCGGAATGGGTCTGTTTGCCCTGAGCGGATTATTTATGCAGAAACGGGTCAAAGCCGCTGCCCTGCGAAAAATCCATGGGGCCAGGATTCACCAGGTGATTCTTCCCGAATTGCTCTATTACCTTTGGCTTGCCCTTCTTTCATCAGCTTTATCCATTCCAGCTTCATATTTTCTCATTGAACGCTGGTTGAGAAACTTTAAATACAGAACCGATATACCGGTATGGATTTTCCCGGCCTGCGTAATGATCCTGGTTGTTTCAAGCTGGATTGCAGTATTTTACCATACCTGGCGGCTGGCAAGGATCAATCCGGTTGAATTTATCAAGGAACAATAGTATGGAACAGATTTATCAGTACAAATCCGAGATTCAGGAAATCCAGCTTATCAGGGGGCATCTCGCCCAATTGGCCGGATTATGGACGATTCCAGAATCGGAATCGAGACAAATTGGTGTTATTGTCGAGGAGTTGTTTTCCAATATCATTCGATTTGCCTATGACGATAACCTGGAACACCAGATTGAGATCAGGTTGTCGAAAACTGATGATGAAATTGGGATTGAGATCATCGATGATGGTATCCCTTTTAATCCACTGAATCACCAACCTGGACCACAATCTGATCCGGCCACATCGGATATCGCAGGTATGGGACTTACCCTGGTCCGAACATTTTCAGATGAAATTGTTTACTCCAGAAGTAATGAGAGAAACCGGTTAAAAATTACCAAAAAGATAAAAAGCGATCTTTAATGGTATTGATGCAGGTTATTTATTAAAATAGAATTATTAATTTCACGGTTTTTATATTATTATTTACGGTTTTTATATTATTAATAACCCCACTTATTCATAACAGATGATGAAACATACAAACTACTCGACCTGGCAAGTTTGGTCACTAGTGATACTACGAGTTGCCATTGGATGGCATTTTTTATATGAAGGAATTACCAAGCTTTTAAATCCTGACTGGTCTTCATTGGGTTACATGATGGATTCCAAGGGCTTGTTTGAAGGTTTATTTCACTCCATAGCCAGCAACGCAGCCGTGCTGAATGTGATGGATTTTATGAATATCTGGGGACTGATCCTTATCGGGGCCGGATTGATCGTAGGCCTGTTTACACGGGTGGCTGCCATTTCCGGAATTGTACTGCTTGCCTTCTATTACCTTTCTCATCCGGCCATCATCGGGGTTACTTATGCAATTCCAAGTGAAGGCAGTTATCTGTGGGTAAATAAGAACCTGATTGAGTTACTCACACTCTGGGTCATTCTGTTATTCCCCACCTGGAAAGCAGTTGGCCTGGACCGTTTTATTTTCAATAAAAACTAGTTGTTATTAATATGGCAGAAAAAGAGAAGAGGGAAAAAGGAAGTGGAATGAACCGAAGGGATCTGCTGAAAGGTTTGGTTACAGTGCCGGTCCTGGGGGCTTTTGCATACGGCACCTGGAGAAAACGAAGAGAGGATCATATCCGCAATCACAGGCTTGCCAAAGAACTCAACATGAGCAGTGGAAGCGTTGATTATACCCCTTTCAAACATGACGGTCAGACCATCAGGTTGGGAATCATTGGATTTGGGATCAGGGGTACTCAGCTGATGAAAGCAGCTGGATTTGTTCCTCCTCAAACCATTCAGGAATGGAAAAACGGTGCAGAAATTGATTCCCGAAACAACCGTTACGAAGAGTTTCTCCAGCAGGATGATCTGAATGTGCGGGTGACCGGCGTTTGTGATCTTTTTGATCTGCACGCGGAACGTGCCCTGGAGGCAGCAGCCAACAGCGGACGCGAAGGTGTCGGAGGTTCCATGGGGGTTGCTGCCAAGCGATATGCCACCTATGTTGAAATGTTGGAATCAGATGAGATCGATGCGGTCATCATTGCTGCACCAGATCACTGGCATGCCCGCATCACCATTGATGCAGCCAGGGCAGGTAAACATGTCTATTGCGAGAAAGGGCTCACCCGTACCATCGAGGAGGTTTATGCTGTAAGAGATGCAGTCAAAGAGAGTGGAGTGGTTTTCCAACTGGGTCACCAGGGCAGGCAAACCGAGAGCTATATTAAAGCCAAAGAGGCTGTGGATAAGAACCTCCTGGGAAAGATTAATCTGGTGGAGGTATGCACCAACCGCAACTCCCCCAATGGTGCCTGGGTGTACGACATACATCCGGATGCCAACGAAAAGAGTGTTGACTGGAATCAATTTGAGGAGCCATGTGAAGTCAAACATCCCTGGAGTCCGGAACGCTTTTTCCGCTGGAGATGCTGGTGGGATTATGGTACAGGTTTATCAGGCGACTTGCTTACCCACGAGTATGATGCTGTGAACCAGGTCCTGGGGATGGGAATTCCCGAATCGGCCGCTTCATCCGGAGGGGTCTATTATTATAAGGAGAAAGAACACTATGTAAATGAGGTTAGAGAGGTACCTGATATCTGGAACGCAGTACTGGAGTATCCTCACCTGGATTTCACCCTTCTGTACAGTGCCAGTCTGGCCAACAATAAAGATCGTGGAAAAATGATCATGGGTCATGATGGCTCCATGGAGCTTGGCAATAACTTGCAGGTATATGCCTGTCGGGATAGTACCAGGTATAAAGAAAAAATAGAGAGTGGATTGATTGATCCCAACCTGCCCATTTACACCTATATTCCCGGACGTAAGAATGTGGATGCTGTGGCCACTGCCACTGAGCAATATTTTGCAAGCAGGGGATTGCTCTATACTTACCGTGACGGACGCAGGGTGGATACCACTCATCTGCATATTGCGGAATGGATTAATGCCATCAGGGAAGGGTTGCAACCCAGCTGTAATATCGATCAGGCCTTCGAAGAGGGGATTAGTGCAGGCATGGCTACCCTGGCTTATAAGGAGAACCGGATCGTTTTCTGGGATAAGGATAAACAGGAAGTCGTCTAAGTCTAAATAGTTGAAAGTTGAAAGGGGAAAGGGAAAAGCTGAAAGAGGAAAGTGGAAAGGGGAAAGAAAGCTGGTCGCTAATGCTCCGGCTCTTCTTTTGACTTTTGACTTTTGACTTTCACCTCATTCAGGATGTAGTTTTTGGTATGCATCCCAAAGTGCATGAATCTCTGTGTATATCTGTAGTTCAGTGCATTTAAAATCACAGATCATCTTCTCATAAAGAAAGGCGAGGAATTCTTGTAGCTCAATCCCGGCAAGTCCGGTAACAGAGGATATATTTTCTCTACCCGTAATCTCATTAAATAAGTCATGCTTCTCCTGATCCTTCTTCAACCAGTAAACCTTGCGGGCAGAGCGTGCCTGCTTGCTGAAATTATGATAAACATAGGAGAGAGGTGAGGATAGAAGAAATGCTGCACTTTTCAATACTTCTTCATCCATGTCATAGGGTATGTAGTCGGGATCCTGTCGGGGAAGCCCCATGGACTCCCCCAGGGTTTGTTGATTGGGCATTTCAGTGATTGCCTCTTTGAAATCTTCGTAGGTTGCTCCCCACTCAAAAATCCTTGCCTCCTGCAATGCATAAAACTTCCTTTTTATTAAAATATGTCTCTGCTCAGATAAATGGTCCACCCTGACCAGGGTATCCCGAAAAGCAATGTTACGGATCAGCAGTGTATCGGAGAGAGAGGCAGGAAGACGAAATATCCCCAGGCTATCTGTCACATCACCCTGATGGGAACTTAAATTAATAACATGAGAAGCAGGAACAGGATAATAGTATTCATCGTAAACGATCCCCGTCAAATTAAAAACTGAATCGCCTGACTGGGCCAATAGATGAAACTGAGTCGCTACCAGCATCATACCAACCAGGAGTATGCTCCGGGAATACATAGTTAAATGTATCCAAATATTTCCGGAATAAAGGCGCTTTTAACAAACCTTAACCATCCATTTCCAATCTTTCCTTCAAGATTGAACCAATTCAACAGACAGGTGTTAACTGACCATAAATAATATGACATGAGTAATATTGTATTTCTTGATACGGAAACCATAGGGAAAGTAGACAACATGAAGTTGCTTTCTAAACTGGGTGAATTTGAGACTTTTGAGAACACAGCACCAGAGCAGGTGGTAGAGCGCTGTCGGGGTAAAGAGATTGTAATTGTCAACAAAGTACAGATGACAGAGGCCGTGATGAAACTACTTCCCGACCTGAAACTAATCTGTGTGGCTGCCACCGGAGTGAATAATGTGGCTCTGAATTATGCCGAAAACAATGGGATCGAGGTGAAGAATGTAGCTGGCTACTCAACCGATTCTGTGGCCCAGCTCACCTTTACCATGCTCCTCTACCTCGTTAATAAACCCTATTACTATGACAGCTACGTGAAGAGTGGGGCCTATTCCAGAAGCGGTTCCTTTACCCACCATAAGGAACCGTTCTGGGAGTTGAAAGGGAAACGGCTTGGGATCATAGGTCTGGGTACCATAGGCCGTCAGGTAGCACGTATTGCTGAATCTTTCGGTATGGAGGTGATCTTCTATTCTACGACAGGAAGAAACAACCACATCAGTTACAAGCGATTTGAGCTGGATGATCTGCTGAAAAGTTCAGATGTTGTATCCATCCATGCCCCCCTCAATAACAGGACCCGGGATTTGATCACGTATGAAAAATTCAAATTGATGAGACCCTGCTCCATTATACTTAATCTGGGAAGAGGTGGAATTATCAATGAAAAAGATCTGGCCAGAGCACTGAACGAAAACCTTATAGGAGCAGCAGGTATCGACGTCATGGAACAAGAACCCATCAACACCGACAACCCGATGCTGAGGTTGTTTGATAAGGAGAAGATCCTGATTACCCCCCACATGGCCTGGGCCTCAAAAGAGTCCAGGGAGCTTCTTGTGGAAAAGATCGCACGCAATATCGAGGTATACCTGAAGAACAGGTCGAACTAGATAAGCGTCTTGCCTGCTTTTATCAGTAACTTTTTAGTTGCCTTAATCCCATCATCCTGACTCAGGGTGCTTCCTTCATATTCGATCCCAATGTATCCCCTGAAGCCTGCGTCTTTCACTATCTTCAAGAGCCGGTAAAAGTCTTTGGCAGTCTCATTTCCCTCTTCGTCAAATTCGTGTGATTTTGCACTTACTCCCTTGGCATATGGCATCAGCTCTTTCATACCCAGGTAAAGATCATATTTCTCCCCTCCTGGTTTACGGTCAACAATAAAATTACCGAAATCGGGAAGGACACCACTATTCACCATTCCCGTATTGCGGATTACAGAGGCCAGCCAGCTAGCCCTGGAAGAATAACCACCATGATTCTCCACGATCACCTTGATCCCGTAATCGGCAGCAAACTGTGCAAGTTGAGTGAGACTCTTTGTTGCTGCATGAGCCACATCCAATTCTGAACCTACCCCACCAGCATTGACCCGAATGGCATGACAACCAATAATCTGGGCAGCTTCTACCCATTTATAATGGTTTTCCACAGCCTCTTTTCTTTTCTCTTCATCCTGATCACCCAGGTCGCCTTCACCGTCAATCATGATCAATACGTTGTTCATACCGAGATCATCTGTGCGCTTCAACAGATCCCTGGCATAGGATTTCTCCGCAGATGGCCAAAACTGGTTTACATATTCCAGTGCATGGATGTCAAAATTTTTCTTGGTGTAAGCCGGGAAATCCAGGTTATCCAACTCACCTCCAAACAGTTTTTTATTGAGAGACCACTGGGCCAGGGAAATCTTGAAAAAGAGATCATCTTCTATCCCTTTTGCGGATGCTACAGCGTCAGCTGGTTTTCCATTTGCAAAAGCCACCTGTCCGCCAGAAACGGCTGCAGCCGCTACAGCTGCACTTTTCATAAATGTTCTTCTTGATAGCATAATATAATGATTATTGATTATTTAAAGCTCTTTGATTTGGATGTTTCTAAACCATACTTTATCGCCATGGTCCTGCAAGCCAATGTATCCCTCACTGGGCAAATTGGCCCAGGTTGGATTCAATCCCGGAAATTTGGATCCTGATACCAATTCATCCCACGCTTTAGTTCCCACCTGATATTCCACCACTTTTTCGCCATTCATCATGTGTATCACATGACCATCTTTGTGGATCACCTCCACCTGGTTCCACTCACCAGCTCCTTTAAAATTCTGTGGATTAGCAGGAATCAGGTCATAAAGCGAACTGGCTTTCCGGTTCCCCTCTTTGCCCATATTTGCATCGGGATGCCTGGCATTGTCAAGCACCTGCATTTCCGGAGCTGTTTGATAGATCCTGTTGAAAGCCGGATCCTCCGATCCCAGGTAAAAAATTCCTGAATTACCACCTTTGGCAATCTTCCATTCCATCTTCATGTGGAAATTGGCGAAGATCTTGTCAAATACGATCGTACCACCATCGCCTTTTCCTGAAGGATCAAAGTGAAGGGTACCGTTATCCAAAACCCATTTACCCGGAAGATGCTCTTTCTGATAACCACGCCATCCGTCAGTACTTGTACCATCAAACAACATTTCGAAGCCCGGATCCTTCTCAACCTGAAGCTGAGTACCTGGAACAATATTCTTATGACAGGCAACCGTCAAAATGAGAATTGCCACAAAAACTGAGATGAAAATCCTGTTCATTATAATTTACTTTGTGAGTGTTTTGTTAAAGAATAACAGATTGCCAAAAATGTGAAAACTATTCCTATTTATCAAGAAACAAAGAAATTCTTTATGGTGAATATCTATTTTTCTAACCACTTGAACTGTATTTGATTATTTAGTAAATTTCTTCACATAAAGCACCTCTGATAATGGATACCCGTAAGAATAGCGGAAAGCCAGATTTTTTTGCAGGTGACCTGGTGAAAATGCAGGAGCAACTCTTCTATTTTGCGTTGCAACTCACAGAGGACCGGGAAGATGCACTGGACCTGGTCCAGGAGACGAGTTACAAAGCCCTGAAGAACCGGACCAGGCTACATAACAACGAGCACATCAGAGCCTGGCTCTACACCATCCTGAAAAACACCTATATCAATTATCTGAGAAGCAGCCACTACAGGCAACTGGTGCATAATACCGATGAATTAAACCAATATTCTGCACAGAGCAGGGATTCAAATGAAGGTCTTCCCGACCAGCAGTTAATTAAGAAAGAGCTGCACGAGATGATTAAGCTCCTGCCTGTAGTGTATGCAAAACCCATTCACATGTTTCTTACCGGGTATTCATACAAGGAGATTTCGGAACATATGAACATCCCCATAGGAACTGTCAAAAGCAGAATCCACCTGGGAAAAAAACGGATCCGAAAGGTATATGCTGCCTGATCAGACCAGATCACATGCATCTGCAGGCATCCAGTGTTTATCTTTTCCGTCCCACTTCACATTGCATCCAATTGGATTTGTAACTGGCAGGGAAACTTCTTTCCCAGAAGTAACTTCTAAAAGGGTCCTGTCCAGGTCGTTGATCTTAATACGATTGGCATCCAGGGGTTGGTCCACAGCCCTGCCTGTGTAAACAAGTCTTCGATCTCCGTCAAAAACATAAAAATGAGGTGTCCGAAGTGCGCCGTATGCCCGTGCAATCTCCTGACTCTCATCCCAGAGATAGATCCATGGGAAACTGTGTTCAGCCATCCTTTCCACCATATGCGGGAAATCATCCACCTGGTAAGTATTCGCGCTATTTGAGTTAATTCCTATGAACCTGACCCCCTTTGACGCAAACCTCTCAGCTGATGCCCGGGTCACCTCATCCGAACCAATGACGTAGGGACAGTGATTGCATGTGAAGAAGATTACAAGAAACTCATCCTGAAAATCTGAGATTAAATAAGTGCTTCCATCTGTTGCAGGTAGCTTAAAGTCGGGGGCAGATGTGCCAATTTCTAATGTAAAACCCATAATGATTAGAGTAAAAGTGTAAAGTATAAAGTGTAAAGTGTAAAGTATAAAGTTAAAATTGTTTAGATTACTCCTGCAAACAAAACAAATAACCCCTCATATCTGTTTTATGAGTGTGAAGTTTTATATGATCATCGTACTCTTTTTCTTCCTGAATTTCAGTCAGATTTCCGGACAACTCCTTAAGGAAATTGACAAAGAAGGGATAGAAATGATTACAAAGAAATCCAATGACACTACTTATGTGGTGAACTTCTGGGCCACCTGGTGTTCTCCCTGTGTGAGAGAGATCGGATATTTTGAAGAACTCCACAGGAATCCTGTCCATTCAAAATTGAAGGTTGTTTTAATAAACCTTGATTTCCCAAACCAGGTGGAGAAAAGGGTCATTCCCTTTCTGAAAGAGAAAGAGATTTCAGCTCCCGTACTGGTTATGACAGATCTCAATTACAATGGATGGATCGATCAGGTGGATTCCTCCTGGTCCGGAGCCATTCCGGCTACATTGATATACAATGTGGAGCGCAGGTTGTTCCTTGAGAAGGAACTTACCAGGGAAGAATTATACAAACATGTTTATCAAATCTTAAACTGATATGAAACGAACAATTCTATCACTCACGTTGGCACTATCAGCAACATTGCTGGTAAGTGCGGGACTCAAGCCAGGCGACAATGCCGTGAAATTCTCACTGAAAAATGTGGACGGAACCACCGTATCCCTATCCGATTATGGAGATCAAAAGGGGATTATTGTAGTGTTTACCTGCAATCCTTGTCCGTTTGCAAAAGCTTATGAACAGAGAATCATACAGTTGCATCAGAAATATGCTAAACAGGGATTTCCGGTGGTTGCCATAAATCCCAACGATACGGATCTCTCCCCTGAAGACTCTTTTGATAAAATGAAAGCCAGGGCCAGCGAAAGGGATTATCCTTTCCCCTACCTGAAAGATGATACACAGGAGATATACAAAGCATATGGTGCCACCCGTACACCTCACATCTTCCTGTTGGAGAATAAGGGAAGTAAATTCAAGGTGGCATATGTGGGTGCAATTGACGATAATGCAATGGATGCTGCCTCAGTTACCAAAAGATACCTTGAAAAAGCGATTGGGGCAGTCATCGCTGGTGAAAAACCCAATCCAGCCACTACCAAAGCCATTGGATGCACCATCAAAACAAAAACTTGACGGAATATAATTTCACTGAATAAAAGGATTTTCCAGATTATCGACGGTAATTTTGCAAAAAACATCATCTTTGCACCCCAAAATCAAAAGGTTTTGTAATTATGCATTTTAACGTCATGGAAATATTGGCAACATTCATGGTATTGTTTGCCATCATTGATATACTTGGTTCTATTCCAATCATCCTGGATATCAAAGCAAAAACGGGGAGCATATTTCCAGGAAAAACCGCCATTGCAGCATATATCATCATGCTACTTTTCCTCTTTATCGGAGAACCTTTACTTGGTCTCTTTGGGGTGGATATTTCATCATTTGCCATCGCCGGATCCATCATTCTTCTGTTAATGGGACTGGAAATGGTACTGGGGATACAGCTTTTCAAACACGATACAGGAGGTGCAGGAGCCATTGTTCCCATTGCCTTCCCATTGATTGCCGGAGCCGGATCAATCACCACACTGTTATCCTTAAGGGCTGAGTACCAAACCATAAATATTCTGGTTGCTCTTTCATTAAACATGATAATTGTGTATCTTGTCCTCCGGCTCACAACCTTTTTTGAAAGAATATTAGGACCAAACGGATTGCATATTCTAAGAAAGTTCTTTGGTATCATCCTATTGGCCGTGGCCATTAAATTATTCTTATCAAATACAGGGATTGAGATAGCAAAAGGATTGTAGATGAGAGGAATAGCCTGGATATTATTGCTGTTTATATTAACCGGATGTGAGACGGACGAGCTCTCCTGGATTTCCATTCATAACGAAACCGATGTTCCGTTTTATGCGCTTCCTTATTCCTCAGAATTTACTGATGGTGATTGGATCCAACCAGGAAAGATGGATGAGTTCTATTCAATCAAATGCGACTGCCTGGATGGATTTAACTACTTTTCATTCTATTATGACAGTCTGATCATCTACCTGGAGGATAGTGATGATCATCCCATCAAGTTTTACAAGGATGGTACCACTGTTAATTATGACCCAACCCTTAATCCGTTTACAAATCCTGATGTTTGGAGAAACCGGGAATTTGATCGCGATCTTCCAGGAGCTTCATTAAATTCAACCACTCAGGAGATGCATATTTCTGAACACTATTTCAGCATTGATTCAGAATCTATCAAATCACTCTCCGATACCATCCTGCAGCAGTTAAATCCTTCTTTTTAATGCATCTGACATCTGCTCTTCTGAAAGTGTGACGGGGTGGAATTTATGCGATGTATTTTCTACGATCTTTGAAATGAATTCCTCTTTGAATCCAAATTCAGAAAGCCGTGGAATCTCCAGCAGGTTGGTGATGTGAAGAAGTTTCTCCTTAAATGCTTGTAAATACTTATGCTCCTTCTTGTATTTAAAATCGGCAAATACTTTGCTTACGATGATTAATTTCTGAATGGCGGGATGGTCGGGCTGATCCATCAGGTTATCGATGGTATGGGCAAATACAGGAGCCATCAGAGAACCACAAACAACGCCATGTGGGATCTCATGAAATCCACCCAGCGGAGAGGCAAAACCATGTACCAGTCCAAGCCCTGCATGAGTCAGTGTAATTCCTGAGAACATAGCTGCCAGGGCCATTCCAGCACGGGCCTCGAGGTTTTGCTCACCCTCCAAAAATGCCCTGAGCAGATACTTCTTTATCTGCTTCAAACCCTGAAGTGCCAATGCATCTGTCATGGGATTGGCCCTGCTGGACACATAGGATTCTAACAGTTGGGTAAATGCATCCATCCCTGAGGTGGCAGTGAGCCTGGCCGGGCATGAGAGCATCATTTCCGGATCTATGATCGCCAGTTCCGGGATGAAATTATTGTGTCGCAATGACTTCTTAAAACCGTGTTCCCCCACTTCAGAGATTACAGCGTTCTTCGTCATTTCACTTCCTGTACCAGATGTAGTTGGCATGGCAATAAATGGGATTTTGGTCCCGGGATGCTCCTTATCACCCACACCCTCCAAATAATGCTTGATACTTCCTTCCACCGGTATCATTGCAGAAATTGCCTTTCCTGCATCCATTACACTTCCACCACCCACAGCCACGACAACCTGAACTCCGTTTCCTCTTTGCTTCTTAACGATCTGATCCACCATCGAAACAGAAGGTTCATGAGCAATAACTTCATGGATCAACTCCACATTTCCCTTTTTCAGTCCAACAATTATCTCCTCTCCGTGTCCCAAATTGTGAATGGATGAAGATCCGGTCAGCAAAAGAACCCTATTGCCTATAGAGGTCACCGCCGCAGGCAGTTCATATCGTTTCCCTTTACCGAACATGATCTCAGGCAATGAGGAAAATTGGAAAGATTCGATCATGGAAGAATGTTTACGTAAATATAAGGAAAGTTAAAGATTCATCAGAAAGAGGTCTGATCGCATTTATAATCTTGGCAATGTTAAACCACCATCTACCAGCACCACCTGTCCGGTAGAATAGGGCATGGATCCATTGGCCATGGCTGCAGCAACTTTCCCAACATCCCCGGGCAATCCCCACCGTTTCTGAACACACAGACCCTCAGCAATCAGCCCATCATATTTCTCCTTCACAGCAGAAGTCATATCGGTTTGAATGATCCCGGGTTGAATTTCATACACTGGAATCCCGTATTCTCCTAACCTCACTGCCCAGAGCCTGGTAGCCATTGAGATACCTGCTTTGGATATGCAATACTCTCCCCTGTTGGTGGAGGCAGTTGTGGCTGAAATGGATGAGATATTGATGATGGCAGCCATGAATTGTGAATCTTCGCTCTTTCTCTTCACCATATGACTGGCAATCAATTGCGTAAAGAAGTAAGGCCCTTTCAGGTTGATGTTCATGACCCTGTCATAACTCTCTTCCGTAGCCTCCAGCAGGTCCATACGGGCATTGGGAGCTACCCCGGCATTGTTTACAAGTACGTTTAGGGAGCCGAATGTTTCGATAGCCTGCTTGAAAATGGATTGCCTGTGCTCTCTATCCGAAATATCACCACGGAGATACATTACTTTTATTCCGAAGGATCTCAACTCATCCAGAGGCTTCTTCACCCTCTCCTCTTCCCGCACTCCATTGATAACCAAGTCAAAGCCGTTCATTGCAAGTTCCCTGGCTATGCCCAGACCTATTCCCCGGGAACCACCTGTCACTAATGCTGTTCTGTTCATCGTATCCTGATTTGATCCATATCCATATGCTACAAATCCGGAACGGACACCCAGGTTTTTCCTGCCCAGCTTTCCACTCCTTTTTCAGCCAATTGCACTCCTTTTGCTCCCTCTTTTAAATCCCATTGAAATGGTTCATCATTCACCACATGTTTCAGAAATAGTTCCCATTGTACCTTGAACGCATTCTCGAAGTTTTCATGGGCAAAGACCTCAGTCCAGTCTTTATAAAAGTCAATGGGACTGGGAATATCAGGGTTCCATACCGGCTTGGGTGTTTGTGCATAATCCTGTGCCCAACAACTCCTTAAGCCGGCCACAGCCGATCCTTTTGTTCCATCCACATGAAGTGTAAGCAGGTCATCCCTTCTGACACGGGTCACCCACGATGAATTGAAATGAGCTACGATCCCTCCTTCCAACTCAAAGGTAGCATAGGCTGCATCATCCGCTGTACATCTGTAGGGTTTGCCATCCTCATCAATCCGTTCAGGAATGTGTGTGGCACCCAGACAGAACACTCCCTGAACCTTGCCAAACAGGTTATCAAGTACATAACGCCAGTGACAAAGCATGTCGATGATGATACCTCCATCATCCTCTTTTCGATAGTTCCAGCTGGGTCGTTGCGGCTTTACGGTATGTCCCTCGAATACCCAGTACCCAAATTCACCCCTCACAGAAAGGATCTTACCCAAAACGTCGTCGTCAATCAGGCGCTTCAATTTCAAGAGACCCGGTAACCAGAGTTTATCTTGCACCACCCCATGCTTCACCCCTGCATTTTCACAAGTTTCCAACAGGTCCATTGCCTCATCGGTTGTAGTGGCTACCGGTTTTTCACAGTAAATATGTTTGCCAGCATTTGCTGCCCGCTTTACCGCATCTACCCGTCGTCCCGTAGTCTGTGCATCAAAATAGATCGCGTAGTAGGGATCTGCCAGGAGAGGATCAAGGTCAGTTGTCCATTTCTCTACGCCTGACATCTTAGCCAGTTTCTTCAATTTTTGCTCATTCCGGCCCACAAGAATGGGATCGGGTATGATAGTCTCTTCAGATGAGATCTTCACTCCACCCTGCGAAATAATCTCCACGATGGAGCGCATCAGGTGCTGATTTGTCCCCATGCGTCCTGTAACGCCATTCATAATGATGCCGACACGGTGTTCTTTCATTATTCTATCAGGTTTTATTCAAATATGCTCCTTTAATTATTTTAAGATATTGCTGCTGGTCCATGGCCCAGTATTTATCCGAGAAAACTTCCACCTCATGGTATCCTGCAAAGCCTGCCTCCTCCATCCAGCCCCGGATCTGCTTCAGATTGATGCAGCCATCTCCCATCAATCCGCGGTCATTCAGCATATCTGTCATTGATACCTTCCAATCGCACACGTGGAAGGCAAAGAGCCCTCCCATTTCACCACATCTTTTGATTTCGTCCTGCAGGGAAGGATCCCACCATACGTGAAACACATCGACGGCTACTCCAAGGGAGTTCGATCCGATCGTTTTGACCATATCATTGGCCTGACCCATGGTGGTAATGGCAGACCGGTCGGCCGCGTACATGGGATGCAACGGTTCGATGGCCAATCTGACTCCTGCCTTTGCGGCCCGGGGAAGTATTTCCCTGATCCCATCACTGATCTGCTCTCTTGATACCTCCAGGGATTGTCCCGGATCGGCGCCACACACCAGCACCAACAAGGGAGAACCAATGGCCTCTGCCTGCTCAATTGCTTGTAGATTGTCCTCAATAGCCAGCCTTCGCTGACCTCTCTCAACAGAAGCAAAGAAGCCTCCCCTGACCAATGATACCACCTCCATGCCATGGTCATCCAATAACTCTTTTGCATCAGAAAGGGAACTCTCTTCAAGAAGATGTCTCCAGATTGAAATCCCCCGTATCCCTTCCCGATGATAGTTCTCCACACACTGCCTTAGATTCCAGGGCTTATTTGTCTGGGTATGTACACAGAGCTTTGATAAATCCTCTATTTTCCCGGGGCGGAACATTCAGTATAGCAATGATGAGAAGACTAAACTAACAAAATGAATTGCCTTTACCGAATAAATTTTAGCAATATGGATACAAATTGACAGAAGTGTTGCTATTTTTGGAAGATGAAAGAAATAAAACACAGACGCTTCTCAAGAAGACAATTTATTGGCACATCTGCCACCACTGCAGCGGGTATCGTCCTGTTGCCATCATTCAACTCGTGTACCAAACCTGTAGTAAAAAAAGAGATCACCCTTGGATTTATCGGACTTGGACGCCAGGCCATGTATCTGCTCAATGGCTTCATCAATCTGGAAGGAGTAAAAGTTGTAGCCGGATGCGATGTTTATGGACGGAAACGAACCCGATTTGAGAACCGGGTAAATGAACATTACGATACGAATGAGCAATCGGTGGAGGTGAAATCTTACGAACATTATGCTGATCTTCTTGACAGAGATGATATTGACGCTGTAGTTGTCGCGACACCTGACCACTGGCATGCTCTGATTGCCATGGATGCGTGCAAAGCCGGGAAAGATGTATACCTGGAAAAACCCATGACCTTTACCATTAAAGAAGGAAAAGAGTTGGTTAAAACAGTTCGCAGTACCAACAGGATACTGGGCATTGGAAGCCAACAACGATCTGACAGCGACTTCCAGCATGCAGTTCAAATGGTCCAGAGTGGGTCATTGGGCCAAATTGAAAAGGTAAACGCCTATGTAGGTGCTCCCCCAACTCCTTATGACCTTCCAATTGAAGAGATTCCCGAGGATTTGAATTGGGATATCTGGCTCGGACCTTTGCCTGAGGATATTCATTACAATAAGGAATTGAATCCTCCTATTACACTGGATCCTCCCCAGGACGAGCAAATCTGGGGCGGTTGGCGCTGGTATAAAGAGATGGGAGGCGGATTCACTACCGATTGGGGTGCCCATATGTTTGATATTGCACAATGGGGACTTGGAATGGACGGAAGCGGTCCGGTTGAAGCTTCTCCAATTGGAGATGGAACAGAGTTTATGACTTTTACCTATAAAAATGGTACGGTACTAACTTCCGAACCTTTTAATGAGAAAATGACCAAAGGGGTGAAATTCCATGGAGACAAGGGATGGATAGAAGTATCCCGTGAACATTACCTTGCATCTGACGATTCTCTGTTACCACCAGTTCCTGAAACCACCGAAGATGATGTACCCTATGAAACCAAGGGTTTACATCACCAGAACTTTATCGATGCGGTCCGAGACAGGGTTGATCCCGTCGTTCCGGTTGAGATTGGTCATAGTTCTTGCACAGTCTGCACCATTGGGAATATTGCCTGTGAGCTTGGACGAACTGTTAAATGGGATCCGGTTACCCAGACTTTCGTGGATGATGAAGGGGGTGCTGCAACAGCCCTGATGCACTACAACTACCGAAATCCCTATTCTTTATAGCTATATTCACTAAAAGAAGGAACTCAGACAGAGATGATCTCCATTGAAGAATTTCTTAAACTGAAGGACTCAGGAACGGTTCCGGACGATATCCCATCCCTGCTCCAATCCCTGCTGCTTGATGCTGCAGGAGATTGGGACAGTGCCCACGGAATTGCCCAAAAGGAGATAAATAATGAGGGTGCCTGGGTTCACGCTTACCTGCACAGGAAAGAGGGTGACCTGTTAAACGCCTCTTACTGGTACAGGGTTGCAGGAAAATCGATGCCGGAGTTGTCACTGGAAGAGGAGTGGGAATACATTGCAATGGCACTCCTGGAAAAGAGTTGATCTGCTGCTATAGCTTTTGGCAGGTTCTTTGGATAATCTCATCCTGCAAATCCCCGGCCAGTTCGATGAAATAGGCCGTATAACCTGCCACCCTGACGGTGAGTCCCATATATTTATCAGGATTCTTTTTCGCATCCAGCAGATCCTCTTTCTGCACCACATTGAACTGGATATGGTGAATTGGCAATCGCACAAAAGCTTTTAGAAATGAGGAAAATTTATTCCTCTCTCTTTTTGTATGAAAGAAGGATGGAAGAAACTTCATATTGAGCAATGTTCCATTGGCAGCAATTCTGGAGGGTATTCTCGAAACAGATCCCAAAACGGCTGTCGGACCATGAATATCCTGTCCATACATCGGGGATATCCCTCCATCAGCCAGGGGTGTGCCTGCCAGCCTCCCATCAGGGGTGGCACCCACATTTTGTCCCATTGGAACATGTGCTGAGACTGTGTAGAGCCCCAGTTGGAAATCTCCACCTCTGTAGTTCTTATACGCTTTTATCCGGTTATTGAAAAAGTTTACCCATCTGGCACCAATCTCATCCACCCAGGCAACATCATTGCCATATTTTGGAACCTCTTCGATGCATTTCATCCGAAGGTTCTCAAAACCAACAAAATCCTTTCTCAGCACTTCGAGGAGATGCACTCTGTCAACTCTTTGATCTTCAAAAATCAGCATCTTCAGTACCGCCATGCTATCAGCAATATTGGCAACCTGTATGGCTTGAATCCCCGAAAAATTATATTTCGCACCACCCACTGTTACATCCAAGCCTTTCTCAAGGCAATCATCCACTACAGACGAGAGAAAAGGAGACGGGAGGTAAGTTTGATGGGCCTTTTCCACGCAGTCACAAGCCAGCATCATTTTCCCGATGAAATAATCAATTTGCCTGCCAAAGGCATTTTCAAACTCATCCATTGTTTCATGATCCGGAAGCGTACCACTATCTAAACCCATCTGATCACCGGTGATAAAACATTTCCCATCATTGAGTGTCAGTTCCAGCACCTTAACAAGATTAAACATTGCCGCATCACTCCATCCAAGGTAATTTCCCTGACTGCTCAATTCCACACATCCGACAACTGCATAATCCATGGCATCGGTATGTTCCAGACCAGATGTTTCCAATGCTGGAATGATGCTTTCGTCATTCATGATCTGTGGCATCCCGCTGCCAAGGCCAATCACACGACTGCATTCATCCACAAACCCGGAAGGAGAACCCTTATGCAATCGTGCACTCAGATTGGGTTGAGGCAATCCGATATGCTCCTGGGCCCGGAGAAACATATAAGAGAGCAGGTTCGTCGCATCCCTTCCATCCCTGGTTTGTCCCCCGATGGCCACATTGAATCCAATGGGAAATCCTGCAAAGTATTTGGCGCTGTGAGAATTCCTCAAATAGACAATCTGATTAAATTTAATATAGAGGGCATCCAGCACTTCCTGTGCATCTTCCCGGGAAATCCTTCCCTCTGACAGATCTTTTGAGAAATATGGATAGAGGTACTGATCCATTCGACCCGGTGAAAAGGATGATGCATTGGATTCCATCTGGAGAATCACAAAAAGGAACCAGACCGACTGAAGCGCTTCTCTGAAAGTGGAAGGAGGATCTTCAGATAGCCGTTTGCAAATTCTTTGAATTTCCAGCAGGTTTTCCCTCATATCCTGGTCATCCTCCTGCTCAGACATGGATTGGGCCAGCAATCCGTAACGATTTATAAAATGGGTGGCTGCCTCCAGCGCAATAGAAACCCCCTGATAGAAATCCTGTTGATGGGCCGGTGCTCTCTTCAATTTCTCTTTTGCTATTGCCAGTAAGCCTGCCGGCCCATGCTTCAGCCATTTATCCACATGGGGGCAGATATGTCCCTGGGCATGATCTTTTTGATTGATCTTCACCACTTTTTCAATGGCCCTCAGCTCTTTCCCATAAGTTGCATAAATGTGATCTTCCAGGGTCCTCTCCCTCCAATAGGGCTCGATCTCCTCCAGGAATACCTTTTTGTCCGCTTCATCTACCCGAAACGGATCCTGCGGTCTGGTGGAAAGTGTATCCAACTCTCCTGACAGCCATGAAATTCCGGCTTCGGGAAATACAACTCCAGCCCTGATCTCCGGTGTCCGGTTCCCCACAATCAACTCCTCCTGATCTATATGGATGGTCAGATCGCGCAATGATTGGGCCAACGCCAATGCCCTTTTGATTGGTACGGCAAGGTTTTCATTGTCCCTGTAAATCCTTGTAATGATCCTGGCCTGTTCCATGGAGATGGAACGCCCATGGGATGTGGTTTTTGATTTAAGAGAAGATATCCTCCCGGTTGGAGCAGTGTTCTCAGTCCGATCCATCACTTTTCCAATTAAAAAAGGGATATTAAAAAACCCGCTCCAGCCTCTCCTCAAGTAGAAAAACCTCAATGGCATTCTCCCTGAAAATTCGCTGAATCATATCAAAAGCCACATCTTCGGTGAGCAATCCCCGTTCAATCCTCCTGGCAAGCACTTCTGCCACCACCTCTTTTCCAAATTCAAGCGAGCCGGTTGATTCCTCAATAAATCCACAATCCCCTCCCCAGAAGAACTTATTATATGGGACCCCGTCGAACATCTCATCCAGGGCATGGACAGCCTCTTCCCGGGAGATCTGCGGCAACCACACCAGATCCAGGTACACGTTGGGAAACATCTTTCCAAAGGCAGCATATTCACCTGTCCAGGGATACCCACCGTGGAACAGAACAAATTTCGCTTCCGGGTATCTCATGAAAAGATTATTCAGTTTTACCGGCTTTCCATTGTCCAGCGTGTTGCCGTTACCAGCCAGGTATCCGGTGTGGATCTGAATGGGAAGATCGTACGCTATGGATTTCTGAATGATCCAGTGAAACAGGTAATCCTGTATCTGCTTGGCTTCCAAACTGCTTAGACTTCCTGAAGGCCGGGCAAACAGATCCCGTGCGATTTCATAAGGCACATCTTCAAAATCCAGTGACCGGGAATAGGCCAGGGAATTTTTTACACAAACCGCCCTGTTTTCAATGTTTTTGGTAAAGAGATAATCGCAATACTTCAGGTATTCATCCAGGTCAGAGATCGTGAATCCATCCTCCTCTGCCCTTTCATAGATTCCCCAGGGGTTCTCATCATCTGCAGGCCGGCCGCTGGAGTGCATCACCAGCGGATTGATATGAAATACAAGTGCATAGTATTGTTCGACCACATCGGTATTGAATGGTTTCCAGTATTGATCCAGGAACATCAGCTCAAATCCAGCCTTCTGAAATGATTGATCAAACCATGCCCTGTAATCTGAATAGTGATCTTCAACCTGCGCTGAGAGATCATGGATGTTTGATTCGGTAAAATAGAGGTCATCAAAATCATACAGTTTCTGGAAGCCCTTTATGAAATGGCTGTAATAACTGGTGTTCCGTGTATAGTCAAGGGCCTCTCCGTTAACCTTCCAGTACTCCTCCAGAGTCAGGGAGTCAAGAGGGCTGAAATCGATCCGTTCTCCCCCAGCCGATACAATATCCGACATAAGGTAACTTGCATGAAACAGATGAGTAATCCGGAAGGTATGGTCACCATACTCTTCGGGCCAGTGTTGATGCTCATGGGTATTGATCACCTTAACACCATTGGCAAAATCCATTAATGCCTGATAGGAGTTATCCTTCTCCGGGTTGCATTGCTGTAACCACAAAAAGATCAAACCCAGGAGAGCAATGGTTTTGAATGCGGAAATATGAGAAGTTTTCATCAGTAAAGTTTTACAATAATAAAACTGGTTCAACCATTTGAGGATACTATCTCTTCTTCCGATGGGCAGTCATATCAAAATCTCCTTCAGAATAGCTTACGGTACCGGAGTATTTATCTTTATCAAATGTACCTGCAAAAGCAATCTCCTGTCCCTCCACCCAGACAACAAACTTAATCTCCTTCTTATTATACACCACCTTCTCGGCCTCTACTGAGGAGTATTCATTGACGGCCATGGTGACGCTATATTCCTTGCCATTTTCAGCAATAATCATGTTACCTTCCTGATAGCCTTCGGGTACATATGGAACAGAATACTCCCAGGTTCCCACAGGAGAAAACTTCTTCGCCGGGGCTTCATAAGAAAATGAGGAAACCAATACAATAAGTAAGAGGGCTGTCAAGCCTCGTGTCACGGTTTTGTAATTCATGATTAAAAGTTCTTTTGGTTCAAAACTAGATTTCAGACTGTGAGATATAAAGATGGTGATTTCTGGACAATATGTTATCTTTCCACACATTAGATTCAATTTAAACTCCATCATCAATGAAACGATTCATTTTACTATTCACCCTTGCATCTTTTTTAATCCCAACATTTGCACAGGCGGATTCATTTGTCAGGGAGAACTATGATAAAAGTGAGTACCAGATCGAAATGCGCGATGGAGTGAAACTACATACCATCGTATACACACCCAGGGATCAATCGAAAACCTATCCCATATTAATGCAGCGCACGCCCTATTCCATTGCTCCGTATGGCAAGCGCATAAGACGATCCCTGTCAGCAAACAAACAGTTTCAGGAGGATAAGTATATTTTTGTCTTTCAGGACGTACGGGGAAAATTTATGTCAGAAGGCACCTATGTGAACATGAGGCCTGTACTTACTGAATATAAGAGCAAAAAAGATATTGATGAAACCACCGATACCTGGGATACGGTGGAATGGTTGATCAACAATATCAAAAATAACAATGGTAAAGTGGGAATGTACGGAGTTTCCTATCCGGGATTCTACACTGTGATGGGAAGTATCAATGCCCATCCCGCCATGGTTTGCACCAGTCCCCAGGCACCCATTTCGGACTGGTTCCTTTGGGACGACATGCACCACAACGGGGCATTTACCCTTCCTCTCTGTTTTAACTTCTTCCAGGTATTTGGACAGGAACGACCGGAGCCTACCACTTCCAGGGGATCCAGACTACGATATCCCTCCGGTGATGCCTATCATTTTTTCCTTGATCTGGGACCGGTAAAGAATGTGAATGAACAATATTTCCATGGCTCAATTGATTTCTGGAACAAATTTTCAGAACATCCCGACTATGATGATTTCTGGCAATCCAGAAGCACATTGCCTCATTTGAAGGATATCAAACCGGCACTCCTTACTGTAGGCGGATGGTACGATAGTGAAGACCTTTCAGGGGCCCTTCACACATACAAAGAGATAGAGAAGAACGATGCAAACGCCACCAACATACTGGTAATGGGACCATGGACACACGGAGGATGGGCCTACCCGGATTATAATGATCCCAGCAAAATCCCTTTCAATGAGGTGGATAAACACTTCTTTCAAGATGAGATCGAATACCCGTTTTTCAATTATTACCTGAAGGGAGAGGGAGCAATGGAGTTGCCGGAGGCATGGGTATTCGAAACAGGTAGTGATCAATGGCGGGCATATGATTCCTGGCCGCCTGAGGGATTGATGGAGAAACAGCTGTTTTTTCAAGAAGATGGGATGCTCTCATTTGTACCACCCATTGGCAATGGCTCATCTTATAATGAATACATCAGTGATCCGGATAAACCGGTTCCTTATACCGCTCCTTTCCTTAATGCCCGCACTTTCTACAATGGTCAGTATTTATCGGAAGATCAGAGATTTGCTTCAACACGTCCGGATGTGCTTGTATATGAAGGGAGCGTCGTGGAGAAGGATCTGACAGTCGTGGGACCGGTGGAAGTGGAGCTGTTTGTTTCCACAACAGGAACCGATGCAGACTGGGTAGTAAAACTGATCGATGTGTATCCCGATACCGCAGATAACAGGGGTTTGAACCGGAAGGAAATTGATGTAGGAGGCTACCAGATGCTGATCCGTGGTGATATTTTCAGGGGAAAATACCGGAACAGTTTCGAGAAACCAGAACCCTTTGTTCCTGGCAAGGTTACTAAGGTAAAGTTCACGCTACCAGATGTAAACCACACTTTTTTGAAAGGACATCAAATCATGGTCCAGGTACAGAGCAGCTGGTTCCCGCTTTTTGATCGCAATCCACAAACCTTCACTGATATTTACAGTTGCGATGAGGATGCATTTAAAAAGGCCACCCACAGGGTATATCATTCATCGGAATATCCCAGCAAATTGAAGATTCTTGTAAAAGAGGATTAAGGAATCTATATCTTTTTACTATTATTGCCGTGAAATTTTTCATCTCTTAATTCACTTGTCAAAACCTATCATGAAAAAAATATTAATTATTCTCGTGTGTGCCGTGTCAATCAATATATTTGCCCAGACCGAAAGTGAAGGAACTCCTCAGTTAGAACTGACAAACCGCACAGATTCGCTCAATTATTTTTTCGGTCTCACCCTGGGCTACAGCCTTGAAACCGCACCTTTTCAAACCGATGCAGCATTGATTTCAGAGGGTATGGCCCAGGCACTGAAAGGGATCTCACAGCATGATCCGCAGAGCAGTAAAGAGATCTTTCAGGAACTCCACATGGCACTCTCTCAGGAGGAAGCAGCTTATGCAGAAGATGGTGCCAATGAAAACCTGGAAAAGGGAAATGCCTTCCTGCTTGAAAACGGGAAGAGAGAAGGTGTGACGACCACCCAATCGGGCCTCCAGTATGAAGTGATCTCACAGGGCACTGGTCCGGTTCCGGATGCAACATCCTCTGTTGAGGTTCATTATGAAGGCACCCTCATAGACGGTACTGTGTTTGACAGCAGCTACAAACGGGGAGAGTCCATATCATTTCCGCTGAACAGGGTCATTACGGGATGGACCGAAGGAGTACAATTAATGAAAGTAGGATCAACCTATAGATTCTATATACCTTCGAACCTGGCCTATGGGCCAAGAGACTCCGGCCCTATTCCCGCAAATTCTGTACTTATCTTCAAAATCGAACTGCTGGGGATTGAATAAAGCTATTCAAAATCAATCTGAAAGTCATCAATAAATATGATTTCATCTGATGGATTATAAAGGAATATCTTTATAATATCTGCTTGTTTGATGCTATCCGGAATAGGGATTGTTTGATGAAAATCCTCCCATGAATTGGCTTTATGGATCTGCTGATTTAAATCAATACCCTTCCAATAGTTTTTAAAGTTTGCTCCATTTGCCTGTATAACTAGCTGTCCTTTACGATCTAAGCTTTCTTTATTTACTTTAAAACTAACACTCACATTATTTTTTGAACTGTCGGGCAATTGTTTTAAAGGATATTCAAATGTGATACTAAAATCATTTTCATTTCCCGTTTTAGATGACTTCGTACCTGAAAATGCCATTTCATCAGTAATGGTTTGCATTTGTCCCCATACAACCTGACCATCACAGTTATTTAAAAAACTAGTCTGGATCTTATCTGAATATTCAATTTCAACAAATTTCCCAGGATGAAAATCCTTCACTGCTTCGGCAACATGTTGCGCAACTATTTTGCGGCCCTTTTCAGCGTAATGTTCTGTTGTCCAGTCTTGATCAATAAATTGCTCGTCCTCAACCTCATGTAAACCATTCACAACCTTCACTCCTCTCGATTGATAGTATTGTTGAAGAAGTTCACTGTTTTCATTCATTAAGTAAAGCAGCTCCTCTCCTACTAATTGCTCAGCTTTTTCACTGTTTTCAGGTAGAAGATTAAACAGAAGATTCCACCCTCTGGCTTCTGCAAGCTTTACAATAGCATTAAAATCCTCAATTCTCGGATTACTGAGTGTATCTATCTGAAATGCATAAGCCTTTATATAGTGACAAGCCAATTCTGTAAGTTGTTGATTTTTTGTTCCATCAGGATTTTTTATACCACTCTTCCACATATATTGATCCCATTCAATGACATTTTCAAATTGAAATTCAAAGGGTAAGTTGAACTTATCTTTTTTCCATTTTCTTTTAAATTGCTGCTCTCTCTCTTTGTCTGTTTTAATGTCATATGCCTTAAAAGAGAGTAAAAATCGGTTTATGATTGGTGGATAAGATTTTAAGAGAACCATACTTTTCCGGAGTGGAGTTTCAAGCTCTGAATAGATCCATTGTGCATTAAAAGAACGTAGGTTTAGTGTCACAATCACTGTTTTCACATTGCTGCTATCAGGAATGTTTTCAAGCAATACCTTGTATATACCTGCATGGCTTGCTGGCTTTGTGATGTCAATCACCTTAAGTGTTGGAAAATGGTCGGCCACAAAAGCAGAAATTGGCCGTTTATCGATGTCATTGCCACGAATAGCCATATTTGAGGACTCAGCCAAATAAATGATATCAATCTCATTGGGTACAGCACGCACTAAATTTATAACCGCTGAATGACGTTGAATATCCTGCTCCAGAAAACTATACTTATAGATGTAATTAATAGATATTAAGATAATTACCAATATGATTATCCTTATGGCTATCTTTTTTATCATTCCTTTATACTATGCTAAAATTGAAAGTAGATGAACGAGAAGTTTTCCACTCCGGCAAAAACAATAATTGCAAAGAGAAGAACCGTATAAATACTCCACCTCAATGGATTGGATAACCCGCCAATCCAACTATCAAAACGGTTGTTATACAATAGAATATCAGATAGAACAAATATGCCAAGAAATAGCCAGGTGGTTGAAGCAATATTTAATGAAGCTGTCACCGTATTACTATTGCTTAGCAGCATCTTAAAAATATCAATTGCTTCTGCAAAGCTCTGACTTCTGAAAAACACCCAGATAAATGTGACTAAAATGAAAGTCTTGGTTGCCAATAGGATGTGTCCTAACGAATAGCTCGAATAGGTTTTAATTAGCCCGAAACTATTGTTGATGAGTTTCTCAATCAGATAAATCAGACCGAACAAAGCTCCCCAGATCAAAAATGTCCAATTTGCCCCATGCCATATTCCACTCACCACAAATACAATGAGTATATTCATTATCCATCTGTATTGAACCACCCGGTTGCCTCCCAGGGGGTAGTACAGATAATCTCTAAACCATGTAGAAAGGGAGATATGCCAACGCTGCCAGAATTCTGAAATGTTTTTTGCCAGATAGGGCGTTTTAAAGTTATCCATGATCTTTATCCCCATAATCAGAGCACTACCGATGGCAATAATTGAATAACCATAGAAATCGCTATAAATCTGAAAAGAGTAAAAGAAAATTCCCTTCAAGATATCCAATGAAGCATACTCCTGAGGATTTGAATAGATCTGGTCAACAATTCCGGACAGATTATCTGCAATAACCATCTTAATAAACAATCCATACAGGATTAACCTTAGTCCATTTGCCAGGTTATCATAAGAAAATGAATGTATTGCCCGTAATTGCGGAGTCAGTCTCGAAAACCGTTCAATGGGTCCTGCAACAAGCTGGGGAAAGAATGAAACATACAGTGCAAAATATCCCAAATGCTTTTCGGCCTTCTGTCGTCCAAAAAACACATCGATGGAATAGCTTAAGGATTGAAAGGTGTAGAATGAAATTCCAACAGGAAGTAAAAACTTCATGATTGGAATCTCCTGAGAGAGGCCAATTCTGTGAAATAAAAAATTAAGATTTTCAGAGGCAAAATTGAAATATTTAAATGAAAACAGCAGGCCTAAGTTTGTGAAGAGACTTAAAATTAACAGCGGCAATCTGGACCTCCTGTCAGGAATTTTCTCCATCATGATCCCGCTGAAATAATCGATAAGGGTTGAGATGAGTATTAAAAAAACATATTCTACTTTCCAGCTCATATAGAAATAGTAGCTGGATGCCAGAAGCAGTATCCACCTAAATTTAGGTGGAATCAAAAAATAGATGGTGATTACAACAGGCAGAAACAGTACAAAATCAATGGTATTAAATAGCATTCAATCCTATTTTACTTAAAGCTCCCTTATGATTGTCAAATATGATTGCCAAATATATGCAATCCCGGAGATTCTTCAGTACTTTTTCTTTTGATGGAGATTCCGGTAAGAGGTACTCAACTACCCTGGTGTGTACGATGCCTTATTCAGGCTTTAGGCTCAATGCTTGTTGCTCCTTACACACGATATCCGTCTGAAACGTCATATCCGGCTAAAGTATCAGCTTGTGATTGAACAACCATATAAATCATTGGTTCCTTCGAATCATTACTCAATGTTCTGTTTCCTTCCATAGATACTCTTACAATTGACCCCTCTTTAATCTTAAAGACCTCATCATCAACCTGAAATTGCCCGGATCCTTTTAAGAATATATAGATCTCTTCATGTTTATGATGTTTGTGTAAGAAGGGGATTTTTGTATTTGAAGGCAATTCTCTAAAAGATATCTCTGCCCCTGTTGTTTGCAAAAGCTCTCCAATAAACAGTCTACCCTTATCAATATTCTTAAACTTTGGATGAATGAATTCATGTTTTGACAACTGATCAAATGAACCAATATCTATAGCTTTGTAATTCTTATTCTCCGCAATAATCTTTGTTTTTGTCATGTCTTTAGGTTTATTAAATACCATTAATTGAATATTCATTGTTCACACTACAGCTTACTAAGAGTGAGAATGACAGGAAAAGGATCCGCTATAAATTTTTGCGGGCATTTTCTTGCACTTTTCTTTTAGGTTGCATTATTGTTTCTCCTTCTGTTCATCAGATAATTTTTCTCTATAATCTTTAGCAATTTTAAGATACATATCCAGGTTATCTTTTTGAGCATTTAATTCGATTATTTCTGTATTCAATGTTCTTTTCAATTGCATTACAATATCTTTCATTCTTGAAGT
>JBDLIX010000045.1:0-35810 GCA_039714655.1 Bacteroidota bacterium | reverse complement strand
GCGAAGCAGCGAAGCAGCTAACCAGCTAACTGATTTGTTGCCTCCGAGACAAAAAACGTTCCCAGGTCCTTTCCTTCTAAAATATCCAGGATGGTAGATGGATTGGTCCCGTCGGCTATCACCACATCCACATTATGTTCCCGGCACAATTCGGCAGCTGCTATTTTAGAAGCCATTCCCCCAGAGCCCATTTTTGAGGAGCCGTTCAAATCTATATCTTTTAAATCATCACTGGCTTTCATTACCTTGTGTACTTTCTGAGCGGAATGATGAATGTGCGGATCGGCTGTAAAGACTCCGTCTGTATCGGTTAGAATAAGCAGCAACTCCGCTTGAACCAGATTCGCTACCTGCGCCGAAAGGGTATCATTGTCCCCAAACTCGATCTCGTCCGTAGCAACTGTATCATTTTCATTCACCACCGGGATGATCCCCATTTCGATCAACTGGTGAAGGGTGTTTCTTGCATTCTTCCTCCGAAGACTATTCTCAATCCCATCTCTGGTGAGCAGTACCTGGGCCACAGTTGTATTATATTCATCGAAGAATTTCTGGTAGAGCCTGATCAATCCCACCTGTCCAATGGCCGCCAGTGCCTGCTTCTTAATCAGATCATCAGGTTTCTCTTCCAGACCGATCATACCAACGCCTACTCCAACAGCACCAGAGGAGACCAGGATCACCTCTTTGCCACTGTTACGCAGGTCTGCCAAAACCATGACCAGCCTCTCCATTCGCTGAAGGTTAATTTTTCCGTTATCATAGGCCAGCAAACTGGTCCCCACTTTAACTATGATTTTCTTTTTCCTTTTTAAATATTTTCTGTGTGTCATAACTTTTCAAAATAATTGCTCAATGATTCTACTACCTCAGAAGTGTTCACGAAGCGGAACCCGTCATAAGCCTTTTCCAGCTTGGCTCCGATTTCTGCAATGCCGGGATTTCCTACACTTCCAAGGTGTGTATAGGAGTGGTCCCGGCCAGGCCTGTAACGGCCCTTGTCTATCTCTGATGCAACTTCACGGTAAGCATCTCTGAAAGGCACTCCCGCTATAACTTTCTTATTTACCTCTTCCACTGAGTAGATATACTGATAGGTCTCATCATCCAGAATATGGTCGCCGACCTCTATTCGCTTCATGATGTATTGCATCATAATCAGGCAATTTGATAACTCCTCCAGGGCAGGGTGCAGGATCTCCTTCAGTATCTGGAAGTCCCGATGGTATCCGGAAATCAAATTCCCGGTCACTGCCGATATTTCAGAGGGTACCTGCGACAACCGGTTACATTTCGCCCGAACAAGTTCCAGTACATCCGGATTTTTTTTATGGGGCATAATGGATGAACCCGTGGTAAGTTCTGAAGGGAGGGAAATAAACTTGAAATTTTGTCCCATAAACAGAACCGCATCCATCGCCATACGGGCAATAGTTGAAGCGATGGCACTGATGCCTGTACCCACATACCATTCCGTCTTTCCCCGGTTCATCTGTGCGTTGACCGAACTCACATGGATGTTTTCAAAAGAGAGCAACCGCGTAGTCAACTCCCTGTCTACCGGGAAAGAGGATCCAAATCCTGCTGCCGAACCCAGAGGGTTCTGGTTCACCACCTGGTGAATCCCCTGCAGGAAGGTAAGGTCATCTGCCAGCGCTTCGGCGTAGGCACCAAACCACAATCCAAAAGAGGAGGGCATGGCCACCTGCATATGCGTGTATCCCGGCATCATGATCTCTTTGTACAGTTCTGCCTGGTTAGCCAGGATCTGACCCAGTGTATGGACCTGATCTGTCAACTCTTTGATCTCATCTCGCAAATAGAGCTTGATATCAACCATTACCTGGTCGTTTCTGGACCGTCCTGTATGGATTTTCTTACCCATATCGCCCAGCTTCGTTGTAAGCATCATCTCCACTTGTGAATGAATATCCTCCATACCCCGATCCAACGACAGTTTTCCTTGTCGTGCATCCTTATAAATCTTAACCAACTCTCCAACCAGCTTTGCGGCCTCCTGCTTTTCAATCAGTCCTGTCTCGGCCAGCATAATGGTATGCGCCATGGATCCTATCACATCGTATGGTGCAAGCTGCAGATCATAAATGGGATCTTTACCTGTAGTAAAGGCCAGAATCCGCTCTTCGGTTGATATATCTTTATCCCACAGGTTCATCAGCTCAAATTTTTAATTAATTCCAGTATCCGGCAATAAAGCTCCACTCCATTGTCCAATTCACCGGTTAGGATATACTCACCTGCCGTATGAGATCGGGCAGAGTCTCCAGGGCCCATTTTTATAGCAGGGAATGGCAACAGGGCCATATCAGACAGCGTGGACGAACCGAATGGATTCAAACCACATGATTTAACGGCCTCCATAAGAAAATGGTCCTCATTCAGACTTGAGGGTTTCAACCGGGTGGACCGGGGAGTCAGTTTTGCCACACATACCGACCGGATCATCTCCAACAAAGCTTCGTTCCCATACATATCATTACTTCGTACATCCACCACATACCTGCAGACATCAGGTACCACATTATGACCAGTTCCTGCCGCAATCATGGTCACCTGTGCCCCGGGCTTTGGAAGCCACTCAGAGTGATCCCGGAATTCCAGACCAGCTATGGATTCAATATCTTTCATGGCCTTATAAATAGCATTTTCACCCTCGTTCCGTGCAGCGTGACCTGCCTTTCCATGGAGCTCTCCATCGAGAACCATCAATCCCCGTTCTGCAACCGCAGGACGCATTCCGGTGGGTTCACCCACAATAACAGCTTCCAGAACACCCATATGTGGTAGCACAGCAGAAATTCCATTAGCACCAGAGACTTCTTCCTCAGCACTGATCAACAACATCAGGTTTAAATTCTTTTCTACCATTGGTTGCATTTTCTGGTAGGCAGCAATCATGGTAACTACTGATGCAGCTGCATCATTGCTGCCCAGACCCACGATCTTTCCGCCCTGCACCTGAGGTACAAACGGATCGCTGCTCCAGCCCTCCACGGGGGAAACAGTATCCATATGCGAATTCAGCAGTATCTTTGGCCTGTTATCATGTGCTTCTGCATCTCCCACCAGCAGATTGTTATGAATCCTGGTTACACCAAAACCAAATCCCTTCAGATAGCCCTCAAGGAAATCAGAGCGCTCCTGCTCTTTACGGCTGGTTGCCGGAATGGAGAGCATCTCCAGTAAAACGTCGGTATATGGAACCTCTTGGCTCATTTCAGGTCACTGATCTCTGAATAGGATTTAACGATTCCTTTGATCATGGCCGAGCTCAATCCAAAATGCTCCATTTCATTGAGTCCGGAAATGGTACATCCCATTGGTGTGGTTACCCTGTCTATTTCGGTTTCCGGATGGTGATTTGTTTGTAATAAGAGCTCGGCCGCCCCACGTGCTGTCTGGGCCGCTATTTTACCAGCCTCTTCTGCATGAAATCCAATCTGAATACCTCCCTGGGATACAGCACGAATATACCTCAGGAAAAAAGCGATACCACAGGCAGCCATGATGGTGGCAGCAGGCATAAGCTGCTCCTTGATTATCATGGTCTGTCCCAATGGTTCAAAAAGTTCCTGTACTTCAGCAACCGCCTCATCCTTTTCTCCTGCTATACAGGTCATACCAACGCCATATTCGGCAGCTGTATTGGGCATGATCCTGACCACTGTAACTCCATAATCGGTCCACTCCTTCAGCTCCTCAATGGATACTGCTGAAACGACACTCACAAGTGTTTTTTTACCCTCTTTCAACAAAGGCGTTAATTCAAGAAGCACCTCCTTTGCCTGACCGGGCAGGACTGCAAGTAGAACTATTTCGCACTCTGAAACCAGGGTAGGATTGTCAGAAATTGTGAATCCAAGTTCTTTATGTCCGGCCAACAGGTCTGCTTTCTTTCTGGAAAGGAAAACGTCCGATGGATTCATCTTCTTATAATCGACCAAACCCTTGGCAATAGCACATCCAATATTACCGGCTCCTATGATTCCAATTTTTTTCATCATATATATTTGCATTTATAACTCTAATCTTCCATTTCATTGACCGCATACCAGATCCTTTGCTGGTTCCCCAGGATCCTGGTAAATCCATTCACCTCTTCGGCAGTCCAGGCCTTGTTCATCTCCCCATAGGTAGCAAAGGAAGCATTCATCAGATCATGGGGGCTATCCACTCCGGTCACTGAAAAACTATAAGGTCTGAGGCGGAGAGTCACCTCCCCGGTCACATTTTTTTGCGACGACTCAAGAAATTTTTCCAGATCGCGCATAACAGGCTCCAGATACTGGGCTTCGTGTACAAACATTCCATACCATTGTCCGATCTGCTCTTTCCAGTGAAGTTGCCATTTTGAAAGCACATGCTTTTCAAGAGCCAGATGAGCATCAATGATAATCCGCGAGGCGGCGGCTTCGAAGCCAACCCGCCCTTTGATTCCAATGATGGTGTCACCCACATGAACATCCCTGCCAACTCCCCATGGTGCTGTGAGTTTCTCAAGCTCCCTGATCACCACAAGGGGCTCAAGAATCCGGTTATTCAAACTTACCGGCTCACCCTCCTCAAACCCAAGGGTTACAGTTTCCGATCCCGATTTATCCATGGGAGTGGGATAAGCCTCCTCGGGTAATTCATCGGTAGATGTCAGGGTCTCTTTTCCACCCACACTGGTCCCCCAAATACCCTGATTGATAGAGTATTTCACCTTGCTCCAGTTCATTTCGACATCCTCTTTCCGAAGGTATTCTATTTCATCTTCCCTTGAGATCTTTAAATCCCTGATAGGAGTAATGACCTCTATTTCCGGAGCCAGAACTTGAATCACCAGGTCGAAACGCACCTGATCATTTCCTGCAGCCGTGGAACCATGGGCTATATATTTAAATCCATGCTTTTGGGCATGTTGTACCAGAGCTATGGCCTGGAATGTCCTTTCTGAACTTACAGATAAGGGGTAGCTTCTGTTTCTTAGTGCATTACCGAATATCATAAAACGAACGCACTTATTATAGTAATCTGCGGTGATATCGAGGACCTGGTGGGAAACGATTCCCAAATGTTTTGCATGTCTTTCGATCTGTTCCAGTTCATCCCCCGGAAATCCGCCTGTGTTTACAATAGCCGAGTGGACTTCCATCTGCTGCTCTTTGGCCAGGTAGACCGCACAGAACGATGTATCCAATCCCCCGCTAAAGGCCAGCAATACTTTCTTCTTTTCCATATTGATTTCTAATCAGGTGTGGTTAATATTCACTTTGATATTGGCATTATGAGCTTTCCCATTCATTTTCTTATCCGCTGCCGGATCCATGATCATGGCTGTACAGAGGCAATCATCCCTTTTGGTTCTGACCAGGATATCGTAATACGGGCAGGTCTCACAACCTTTCCAAAACTGATCATCGTCTGTGAGTTCGGAAAATGTAACCGGATTATAACCAAGCCCGCTGTTAATTTTCATGACGGCCAGACTGGTGGTTAATCCGAATAGCTTAGCGCCGGGAAACAGTTGGGCCGATAATTCAAGCGCCCGTTTTTTGATCTCGCTGGCTAGGCCCACTCCCCTGAACCGGGAGGCAACAATCAGACCACTGTTGGCCACAAACTTATTGTGTCCCCACGATTCAATGTAACAGAATCCTGCCCATTGTCCCTTATCGCTATAGGCAATTACAGCTTTCCTTTCCTGGATCTTTTGAGTGATGTAGTCGCTGTCGCGAACAGCAATACCAGTTCCTTTCTGCCGGGAAGCCTCCAACAGCGCTTTTTCAATTTCCAGCACATAGTTCAGATGCTCTTCTGACGCTATGGTAATATGAATATCCTGTTTCATCTTATTCAAAATAGGGGTTTGAAATTAATGAACGAGCTCCCGGTCCAATCCGGGCATTCTCAATTTCAGCAGGTTGACCACATCCGACCTGGAGACTCCATCCCTGGGAATCAACAGAATGGTATCATCACCTGCAATGGTACCAGCGATTTCGTAAGCATCCAGGTTATCGATGATGTATGCGATGCTGCTGGCATGTCCGGGCAGGGTCCTTAATATGGCCATTCCCTGCGCAAAATCAATGGAGATCAATCCGCTGAGACCTGAACCCTGTAGCTCTGCTTCCTCTACTGTCTGCTCCTTGTCAGGAAGGATATAAACGTAACCCGCTCTGTCGTCAGGCATTTTAGCGACCTTAAGGTACTTCAGGTCCCTTGACAATGTAGCCTGGGTTAATTCAAAGCCCTTCTTCTCCAACAGTTTCATTAATTCCTCCTGACTCGAAATATTCCGGTTTCCAATCAACCTGCGAATCTCCATCAGCCGTTCATTCTTGTTTTTCATCAGATAATAATGTAAATTTTCAATTGCCTGATGTAACTCTCTATGAAAATTATTATCATAATTTCCATGATCGGTTCATCTGTATATTTATACATTTAAAATGCAAATTTATACATTTTATCCGATTCCATGCAAATCTTTCATCTTTTTTTTCTATTTTTACATCCCGGAAAACATGGATTCCGGATCCCCAAACGGGTCGTCCTGATCCACATAAAAACAGTCACTTAGCCCATTATGATAAACGACCAGATCAAGAAAGTGGTAATCCTGGGATCAGGAGCCCTAAAAATAGGTGAAGCTGGAGAATTTGACTATTCAGGATCGCAGGCCCTTAAGGCCCTTAAGGAAGAAGGCGTATTTACCGTGTTGATCAATCCAAACATCGCCACGGTACAAACCTCCGAAGAGGTTGCTGATAAAATCTACTTTCTTCCTGTTACACCCCACTTTGTTGAAAAGGTTATTGAGAAAGAACAACCGGATGGGATCCTTCTGGCCTTTGGTGGACAGACCGCGCTTAATTGCGGGGTAGCTTTGTATGAATCCGGAGTACTAAAAAAACATAACCTGCGCGTACTGGGTACACCGGTCAGGGCCATTATGGATACAGAAGACCGGGAGCTTTTCGTAAACAAGTTGAACGAGATCAATGTGAAGACCCCCAGAAGTATTGCAGTGAACTCGGTTGAAGATGCCCATAAGGCTGCAGGTAAACTGGGATTTCCCATCATCATCAGGGCTGCTTACACCCTGGGAGGACAGGGAAGCGGTTTTTGCTATAACAGTGATGATTTGGAGAAACTGGCTAACAAGGCCTTTTCTTACTCTCCCCAGATCCTGGTAGAAGAGTCCCTGAAGGGATGGAAAGAGGTGGAGTATGAAGTGGTAAGGGACCGGTTCGACAATTGCATCACTGTCTGTAATATGGAAAACTTCGATCCCCTGGGGATCCATACGGGCGAAAGTATTGTGGTGGCCCCTTCACAAACATTGACAAATAGTGAATACCATAAACTCCGGAAACTCTCCATCGATATTATCCGTCACATCGGGATCATTGGAGAATGCAATGTACAATATGCACTTGATCCCAATTCAGAAGACTACAGGGTGATCGAGGTAAATGCCCGGCTTTCAAGATCATCTGCACTGGCCAGTAAGGCTACCGGATATCCCCTGGCTTTCGTAGCTGCGAAACTGGCACTGGGATTTGGCCTGCACCAGTTGCGAAATTCCATCACCAAAACCACCTCTGCTTTTTTTGAACCAGCGCTTGATTACATTGTTTGTAAAATCCCGCGATGGGACCTCAATAAGTTCCAGGGAGTATCCAAGCTGATCGATTCCAGTATGAAATCAGTGGGTGAAGTAATGGCCATCGGACGTACCTTCGAAGAGGCCATCCAGAAAGGCATCCGCATGATCGGACAGGGAATGCATGGATTTGTGGGAAATCATGAGGTAGACATTGAAAACATTGACAGTGAACTTGCCGAACCCACAGATATGAGGATCCTGGTGATAGAAAAGGCTTTTGCAGAGGACTATTCCATCGACCGAATACATGAGCTTACCAGGATTGACAAATGGTTCCTTGTAAAACTTAAAAATATTTTTGACCTGAAAACCCGCCTTGATCAGGTCGACTCCCTGAATGAACTGGATGATGAATTACTACTTCAATCCAAGAAGGCAGGTTTCAGTGACTTCCAGGTGGCACGCCTGGTAATGAAAGGGGATGTTTCGGAAAATCTGCTGACCTTACGGGAACACCGAAAGAAACGCAACATCGTTCCCAGTGTGAAGCAAATCGATACACTGGCGGCCGAATATCCTGCCCAAACCAACTATCTCTATCTCACATACAGCGGGAACGAGCATGATATAGAATTTAGCCCCGACCAACGCTCAGTCATTGTGCTAGGTTCGGGCGCTTACCGCATCGGATCCAGTGTGGAATTTGACTGGTGCAGTGTCAATGCCCTGAAAACTGTCAATGATGAAGGCTATCGCTCCATTATGATCAATTACAATCCGGAAACAGTATCCACTGATTATGACGTTTGCGACAGGCTCTATTTTGATGAGCTCTCTTTTGAGCGGGTCATGGACATATATGACCTCGAATCGCCAAAGGGTGTGATCGTCTCCATGGGGGGACAAATACCCAATAACCTGGCCATGCGGTTGCATAAACAGCGAGTGCATATCCTGGGGACTGCTCCCGAATCCATCGACAATGCAGAAAACCGACATAAGTTCTCCATGATGCTTGATAAACTTGGCATCGATCAACCGCGGTGGAAAGAGCTCAGCAGTATGGACGAGATTTACTCCTTTGTGGATGAAGTGGGTTTCCCCTTGCTGGTAAGACCCTCTTATGTACTTTCCGGTGCCGCCATGAATGTGGTATCGAACAGGGAAGAGTTGGAAGGATTCCTCACTCTGGCAGCAAGGGTATCTAAACAATATCCGGTTGTAGTTTCAGAATTTATCCAGGAGGCCAAAGAGATAGAGATCGATGCTGTAGCACGTGATGGTGAACTTTTTTCCTATGCCATCTCAGAACATGTGGAATTTGCAGGGGTACACTCCGGGGATGCCACCATGGTTTTTCCACCTCAAAAGATCTATTTTGAAACGGTGCGAAGAATCAAAAAAATTGCAAAGGAACTGGCCGGTGCACTGGAGATTTCCGGTCCGTTTAACATGCAATTCCTGGCCAAGGACAACGACATCCTGGTGATCGAATGTAACCTGCGGGCTTCACGAAGCATGCCCTTCGTATCCAAAGTCCTCAAGTCAAACCTTATCGACCAGGCCACCAGAATCATGCTGAAGGTCCCCATCGAAAAACCGCATAAATCTATCTTTGACCTGGATTATATTGGATGCAAGGCACCCCAGTTCTCGTTCTCCAGGCTAAAAAAGGCCGATCCAGTGCTGGGTGTGGATATGTCTTCCACAGGTGAGGTGGGTTGCATTGGTGACAATTACTATGAGGCCATACTGAAAGCCATGTTGTCGGTGGGCTATACCATTCCTAAAAAGAACATCCTGCTCTCCACAGGAGGGATGCGCTCAAAAGTGGAACTCGTTAACTCTTGTAAAATGCTGGTTGATAAAGGATATCAGCTTTTCGCCACCCACGGAACACATGAATTCCTGGGATTGAACGGCATCGAGTCCATCGACCTGGCATGGCCCGATGAGGAGAAGAAACCCAATGTGCAGGACTACCTGAAAGCTAAGAAGATCGACCTGGTAGTTAACATCCCCAAAGACCTTTCATCCCACGAATTATCAAATGATTACAGCATCAGGCGTGGTGCAGTGGATTTCAACATTCCACTTATCACCAATGCACGACTGGCATCAGCATTTATATACGCCATCTGCAAAATGGATATTGAAGATATTTCCATCAAAAGTTGGGATGAATATTAGCCCGGTGGATCCCTTCATGACGGGTTCATCTATTTCAACGATTCTTTGTATATTTATTAGCCCCATATCAGTAATCTCATACTGATGAAAACTGGATCAATAAAATACAAATTGAATTACCATGAAATTTCCAGCTAACTATTTCAGGCTTGCCGGAGTCACCTTTTTACTCGGCATTTTTTCATTTATGAACCTCTATTCTCAACAACAACAACAAGGATTTACCTACCAGGCTGTGGCCCGAAATCTATCGGGCAGTCCCCTCACCGACCAGGCACTTTCAGTGAGGATTGGAATCCATGCTGAAAGCCTCGATGGAGAATTAATCTGGGGGGAAGAGCAAGATGTTCAAACCACTCCGCTGGGTCTTTTTACGCTGATGGTTGGAGATCCAGGTGCCATGAATAAAACAGGCAGTGTCGCTTCATTTGACCAGATTGACTGGTCAGCCACCTCATATTTTCTGAGGGTCTGGTTAAAAACCGACGGTGAATTCATGGATATGGGAGGATCAGCCATTCAAACAGTCCCCATTGCCCAATACGCTACCTCGGCAAAAAACGCTGCTGGTAATTTCAGTGTGCAACCCAACGAGGATGCCCTCCCTGGTGAAGCGCTGTTTGAGGTAAAGAGAAAAGATGGACAACCTGTCTTCGCAGTATATGAAGACATGGTCTGGGTCTACTCGGATCCCACAACAGCGAAAGGAATTAAAGGTGGTTTTGCCGTTGGAGGATACAACCGCACCTCTAAAGGGGTCACAGAAGAGTACATGCGAGTGACTGCCGATAGCATCAGGGTATATGTGAATGATGACCCCATCAAAGGGATCAAGGGTGGATTTGCAGTGGGAGGTTATAACCGTGCTACAAAGGGATTGTCCCAGGAATTCCTGCGGATCACTCCCGACAGTGTGAGGGTCTATATCGATTCTGATCCCAACAGCAAAGGAATTAAAGGTGGATTTGCCGTTGGGGGCTATAACCGTACAGCCAAGGGCGCAGCCGAAGACCTTTATCTGAATGTCTCCGGTAAAAGTGCGGTGGATGCTGTGGATGAGACTTCCCAGATCATGTGGTACCCACGGAAGGAGGCGTTTCTGGCCGGAAATATCCATGTGGGTTCGGTGGACAGTGTGGGTCAGAATTCCACCGCCATGGGATACAAATCCATAGCCATGGGTAATTTTTCACAGGCTTTCGGTTTCAGGAGTATGTCCCTGGGTGATTACTCCACCTCCTTTGGTAATAAGAGTATTGCTGAAGGAGAGGATTCCTATGCGCTTGGATCAGGTGCGGTGGCCTCGGGCGACAGATCATTTGCCATTGGGGTAGGATCCACCTCCACCGGCTTCTCTTCCACTGCGTTGGGAACATACAGTGATGCTTTGAAGAATTACGCCACTGCATTAGGTTACAGGTCCATTGCAAGTGGACTTTATTCACATGCATTTGGTCTGGCAGCTGAAGCCAGTGGAGAACGATCCATGGCCCTGGGAATGGGTTCACAAGCTACCGAATATCGCTCTCTAAGTATGGGGTATGCAAGCTATGCCACTCAACCGTACGCGATTGCTATTGGCCCGAATTCCTATGCTATGGGTGATACAGCCATCAGCATCGGATCAGGTGCTGAAGCATCCGGACCCAATTCAGTAGCCATTGGAACAGGAACCGTAGCTTCAAATACCCTGGCCACTGCTATTGGTTACAATGCCAGAGCTGAAGGTTATAAATCCATTTCCCTGGGAGCTTATTATTACAAAACCTTTGATTTCTTCCTTCCTATCATCATTATTCCACCTATCATCTTCCCTAAAGGTGGAGGTGAAATAATGGATCTAAAAGAACCTGATATCACCAAAGGGACCTTTGTAATGTTGCCTCTCTTTGCAGATCGTGATAATCAAGCCGTTGGAACTTACTCCATGGCTATTGGAAATGGAAATCGTGCAGAAAACGGGGGAGTTTCCCTTGGGGTATATAACGATGCGATGGATACTTATTCCACAGCTGTTGGATTCGGGAACCAGGCTGTGGCACCCTACTCATTTGCCGGCGGATTTGCCAATAAAACCGAAGGACACTATGCAACTGCATTTGGCCGTTATACAAGCGCCGCATCCCTGAATTCATTTACCATAGGAACTTATAATGTCTCCTCTGGTAATCCTGATACATGGAGGGCCACAGATCCACTATTCCAAATAGGTAACGGAACAGGTCCAGATATAACCGAGCAGCATGATGCATTCAGGGTAAATAAAAATGGAGGTACTTACATCAGAGCATCAGATGCAGTTGGAAGCCTATGGGCCGTGTCGGCTTCTGAAAACAGTAGTTCAACGAACTTTGGCATTATCTCACAAGTTGTAAGGAATAATCCAACAGCATTACATTATAGTGGCTACTTCTACGATCAAGGATCAGGAGGTACTTATAGCGGGCTATATGCAGATACCCGGTCGGGAGGCAGCATCGATGTAGCTGAGTATATTTATGATTCTCATGGAGATACAGAGGCTGGGGATGTATTGGTGGCTGATAAGGAGAAGGATGAAAGTGTCCTTAAATCTCAAAGTCCGTATCAGACATCAGTACTTGGCGTAGTATCTACCAAACCCCACATGGTCATGGGTATGGAAATAGTGGTTGATGAAGAGACGGGTATATCCCTTCCGGGGGTTAGTGCCACCAGATTGGCCCTTACTGGACGTGTACCTGTTAAGATCACTGAGGAGAACGGACCCATTGAGCCAGGAGATTTGCTTACTACATCTTCCATACCGGGGCATGCCATGAAATGGTCACTTCTGGATCTGAATGAAGCCAAAGATTTTGAAGAGTTGAAATCGATGCTGGCGGAGAATGAGCGCAGGCGTAATGCCATTATTGGCAAGGCTGTAGGCTCCTCAAGTAAGGGTGAGGGTACCGTGATGGTCCTGATCTCCCTGCAGTAGGAGCCTATACATCCTGTAGCGGATGTTTTATAAGCAACCTGGCATTTTTTAGCGCAGCTAAACAAGCACGTTGCGATAAAATATCCGCGTAAGGATGGGATAAACTTAGCCTTTCAGGGCCTCGGCGCCCCCTACAATCTCAAGGATTTCATTGGTAATGGCTGCCTGACGTGCCTTGTTAAATTGGAGGTTCAGCTCTTTCAGAAGCTCACCAGCATTGTCGGTGGCCTTGTGCATGGCAGTCATCCTGGCACCATGTTCAGATGCATGGGAATCCAGAATTGCTTTGTAAAACTGAAGTTTAAGTGACCTTGGAATCAGCTCCTGGACGATATACTCCTTGGAGGGTTCAAATATATAATCTATGTTCGATGTAACTCCTGATTCCTCCGCTAGCTCATCCACCTGTATGGGAAGAAATTGTTCTTCGGTAAGAATCTGTGTTCCGGCATTCTTAAAACGGTTGTATACCACATCCACATGATCATACTCCTGATCGGTAAAAAGTCCCATGATCATGGTTGCCACCGAAGCCACCCGGTCAAAAGTAAGGTCATCAAAGATATCGCTTCCATCAAAGATCACATTGTACCCTTTCTTGCGCAAGAATTCACTCCCTTTCTTACCAATGCATATAAAGTCCACCTGATGGCCCATCATCTGACTTCCATACTGAGTAAGTGCTCTCTGGATGATTGCCTTAATAGCATTAGAGTTAAAAGCTCCACACAGTCCCCGATTGGAGGTGATCACTACAAGGAGGATCCGCTCCTTATCCCGTTGCATGGCATACAGGTTATCCTCGTCATCTTTCAAGCTGTCTCCAACGCTGGCCAGAATCTCCTTCAGTTTCTCGGCATAGGGTCTGAACTGAACAATGGCGTCCTGCGCTTTTTTAAGCTTGGCAGCAGAGACCATCTTCATGGCACTGGTGATCTGCATGGTTGAGGCCACTGAGGCCTTTCTTTCTCGTATCTCCTTCAGATTTGCCATTTGGTATTACTTATATTTCTCACCAATGTCTTTGGCAGCACTTTCGATGATATCAGTGATTTCTTTCGACAGTTTTCCCTGGGCAAGATCAGACATCGCATCCTTATGTTTTAATTCCATGTAGTCCAGGAATTCACCCTCAAACTCCTTCACTTTCTCAACAGGTATATCAGATAATAATCCCTTTGTTCCACAATAGATAATAGCAACCTGTTTTTCAACACTCATTGGGGCATATTGGTCCTGCTTTAGTATCTCAACATTCTTGCGGCCTTTGTCAAGTATTGCCATGGTGGCTGCATCCAGGTCCGAACCAAACTTTGCAAAAGCCTCCAGTTCCCGAAACTGCGCCTGATCAAGTTTCAGGGTGCCTGCAATTTTCTTCATCGATTTTATCTGGGCATTCCCTCCAACCCTCGAAACAGAGATACCCACATTAATGGCAGGTCTGACACCGGCATTGAAAAGGTTTGATTCAAGGAAAATCTGACCATCGGTAATGGAGATCACATTGGTGGGTATATATGCAGAAACATCTCCAGCCTGTGTTTCAATAATGGGCAAAGCCGTTAAAGAGCCTCCTCCCTTCACCAGTGGTTTTAACTGTTCGGGAAGATCGTTCATGTTCCGGGCTATTTCATCAGACTGGATAATCTTGGCTGCACGCTCCAGTAAACGGGAGTGGAGATAAAACACATCACCAGGATAGGCCTCTCTTCCCGGAGGACGTCTCAGAAGCAAAGATACCTCGCGGTAAGAAACCGCCTGCTTGGAGAGATCATCATAAATGATCAGAGCAGGTCTTCCTGTATCTCTGAAATACTCACCGATGGAGCACCCTGCAAACGGTGCATAAAACTGAAGTGCGGCAGGATCCGATGCAGTGGCAGAGACAATCACTGTATAGTCCATGGCACCCTCTTCTTCCAGTGTTTTCTGAATATTCGCAACTGTAGAACCCTTCTGTCCAATTGCTACATAAATACAGTATACTGGTTCACCCTTCTCGTAGAACTCTTTCTGATTGATGATTGTATCAATGGCAATGGCGGTCTTACCAGTCTGCCTGTCGCCAATAATTAATTCTCGTTGGCCTCTTCCAATGGGGATCATGGCATCGATCGGTTTTAAACCCGTCTGTAAGGGTTCACTCACCGGCTGACGATAGATCACTCCAGGCGCCTTTCTTTCAAGGGGCATCTCGATCATTTTTCCTGTAACCGGACCTTTTCCGTCAATGGGTTCTCCCAGTGTATTGATCACCCGTCCCAGCAGCTTTTCTCCCACTTTGATGGAAGCTATTCTTTTGGTTCGCTTAACAGAATCTCCCTCCTTAATCAATTCTGATGAACCAAGCAACACAGATCCTACATTATCCTCTTCAAGGTTCAGTACAATGCCCATTACACCGCTGTCAAATTCAATCAGCTCATTTGCTTGTACACTATTTAATCCATAAATACGTGCGATCCCATCTCCCACCTGGAGCACTGTGCCGACCTCTTCAAGTTCAACATCACTTTTGAACCCTTCTATCTGCTTTTTGAGAATTTCCGATACTTCGGAAGGCTTAATTTGAGACATATGCTAATTCTTTTCAATACTGGTTTCAAGTAACTGTTTTTTAATTTTCCTCAGGTTGCTGGCTACACTCGCATCATATTGCATCTCCTCGATGGTCAGAACAAATCCCCCGATGATACCTTCATCTACAGACGAAGTGAGTTCAACCTCAGCATCATAAGCCTTTTTGATCAGTTGCCCGATACTCTTCATTGCATCATCATCAACTTCCTGGGCAGTGATCAGTGTTGCAGTGCGAATACCTTTGGATTTGCGATACAGATCCATGAAATTCCTTGCAATTCCAGGCAGATACACTTCTCGCTTATTGGTGATGACCAAATTGATCATGGAGAGTGAAATTTCTGATAAATACTTTTCAAAAACCGACGCTACTATCTTGCGCTTCTGACTTACCTGCAACGAAGGAAGTACAAGCATATACTGGAAATCATCCAACTTACATGTTTCTGATAGCAACTCCATGTCCCTGGAGACCTCATCAAGGATCTGCCTTTCAGAAGCACTTAGGAATAGTGCTTTTGCGTAACGTACTGAAATCTGACTTTCGTTCATAAATTGATTAATTCAGATCAGCTTCATTGATCAGCTTATGGACCAATTCTTTCTGTGCTTTACCATCCTGTAACTTTATCCTCAGAATTTTTTCTGCAATATCCACGGAGAGGGTGGCCATCTGCTCTTTCATATCACTCACGGCAGCAGCTTTTTCAGTTTGAATGGCATCCCTGGCATTTTGAACAAGCTTTTTGGCCTCCTCAGCAGCTTTCTCCTTGGCATCCGCAATCATCTTATCTTTGATCTGTTTTGCATCTTTTAACAATGCATCTCTTTCCGCTTTGGCCTCAGCCAGGATTTTCTCATTATCCGCCTTAAGTTGTGCCATCTCCTCTTTGGCCTGAACAGCAGCATCCAGGGCTTTCCGAATGCTTTCATTTCTGGCCTTAACAGCTGTTAAAATGGCAGGCCAGGCAAATTTTCCAAGGATAAACAGCAGAACAAGAAAGAACAGGGTAGACCAGAAGATCATTCCTATTCCCGGTGTTACTAAATCCATATTATTTTGTGTTTAATCGTTTTCAAAGAAAGGCCTGCAACCAACCGTTACAGGCCTGTTCAGTTCTCTTACCTCGTTACCCCATCATGGCAACCACGATGGCAAACAGGGCAGCACCTTCAATCAGGGCAGCTGCAATAATCATGGCGGTCTGGATTTTTCCTCCGGCCTCGGGCTGACGTGCAATGGCATCCATTGCCGATCCGCCGATCCTTCCAATACCCAGTCCTGCTCCTATTACGGCAAGTCCTGCTCCAATTGCTGCTAATGTACCAGTCATAATAAATATGTATTAAATGAACAATTAATCATGGTGATGCTCTGGCATCGCCATTCCAATAAACAAAGCTGATAATAAGGTGAAAATATATGCCTGCAGAAATGCCACAAGCAATTCAATAAAATCCATAAACAGCACCATCAACATGGAGGGGAGTGCCACAAAAACGGATTTGAAAATAAATATCATGGATATCAGGCTCAATACGATGATGTGGCCCGCGGTGATGTTGGCAAAGAGTCGGATCATCAGGGCAAACGGTTTGGTGATCAAACCTATGAGCTCCACCGGGATCATGATGGGAGCCAGCCAGACAGGTACGCCCGGGGTGTTAAACACATGCTGCCAGTGCCCCTTGTTACTACTGAACTGTGTAATCAGGAAAGTAATCACAGCCAGCACCATGGTGACAGCAATGTTCCCGGTTACGTTAGCACCGAATGGGAAGAATGGTATCAATCCCATCAGGTTGTTCAACAGGATAAAAAAGAAAACAGTAAGCAGGTAGGGCATGAACCGGGTATATTTCTCCTCCCCAATGTTGGGGATGGCCACATCCTCTTCAATAAAGATAATTACCGGCTCGATGAAACCTGCCAATCCTTTGGGTTCGCTGATCCCCATTTTCTTATAAGATCGTGCCAGGCCAAGGAATACCCAGAGCAGGATGATAACGGAAAGCATCATCATAAATACATTCTTGGTGATGGAGAAATCCAGTGGAAGTCCCGCCTCAACCATCTCGCCATGCTCATCTACTTCAATGATTTTCCCGTTCAGGCTTTTGTCGACCAGTTCACCCTTTTTGTTTTCAACCTGTATGGTCCCGTGCCCCATCTGGAATCCGTTGTGCGTATGCCCATGGGATATCTTCTTCGATGAGAATAGATGAAGCCCGGAATGTTTGCTGTAAAGGATTACCGGTAAGGGAACACTTACATGGTGTCCATCCTTTTTGGTAAGGATATGCCAATCGTGGGAATCGGAAACGTGTTCCAGTATGTATTCGGTGGCATTGAACTCTTCATCATGAGACCCTTCATCATGATGAGCAATCGCTGTTCCGTGCTGGGTATTTGATTCGTCCTGCGAATGGTTATCGGCAACCTTTTCCGTATGCTCTTCGTGATGTTCATCCTGTCCGTATAATTGAGCACCTGGATTTAAAAATATGAATCCTACTAGAAATGTGGTAAAAAAAGCGAATAATCTCACACTCACGATCAATGTAATTATTTGTTCTTCAGCGCCTTAAATAGATGTGCCGCCAGCAAAAAAGTAAAAATTAAATATAGTGCAAAAAATGTAACGATAAACGGTTTCGAAAGATTTTTTGTTACCAACCAGAATACCAAAATATACAAAAGATATAGAAGGAATTTCAAACCAATTCCAGCCATCAAAACTACGACTCCTTCCCGATCATTTTTTTGTATCCCTTTGGTCATTACCAAATAGGCAATCAGGTTGATCGCAGTGACAAAAAAGAGAGAGATAAAATAGGTATTCAGGGATAATTCTACGTCCACTCCTGGAATAAGAAGAATTCCAAGGATCAATAAAAAAGATGCGAGGACCAGAAGTTGCCAGATGTATCGGATACGATCAATCATCCTTTTTAATAATAAAATCTTTCAGTGCGATGTAGAGTCCGGCAAAAACTCCCAGTACAGTGAGTATGGCTGTATAGACTGGTTTATCCGAAGCTGCTCTTTCATCGAGCTTCGATCCGACCCAGTAAAACAGGAGAATGATAGCAATCATCTGGAAGCCCATGCCGGAATACCGCGCAAAGGACTTCAATCCAGATGTTTTATGATTGTCCTTCTTTTGGTTTTGTGGCCGGTTCTTCGGTGTTGAGCTCTCTTTTTCCACCCATATCACATTTTCCAGTAAATGTAGCACCCGGCTCGATGGCCAGTTTCCCAGTCTTAATTTCTCCGTATATCTTCGACATCGAACGGAGCGAAAGTAACTCCTCTATCACAATTTTCCCGTCTACCATACCTTCCACCTCACAATTCTTACAACGGATCTCGCCTGTAATTTTGCCTGACTGGCCAACGAAAACTTTTCCTTTGGTATTGAGATTTCCTATCAGATTCCCATCAAACCTGATATTCTCACTGGAAGAGATACTACCTTCAATGGTTGTTCCAACACCGATCATATTGATCTTGTTGGTATTTTCAGTTTCACCTAATTTTGCCATCGCTGCTTTTTTTTATGCAAACTTAATCATTATTCTCATTCCCATCATATGCCCACTTAAGATAGACGGATCCCCAGGTAAATCCACCTCCAAATGCTGCCAGGATCACATTGTCCCCTTTCTTCAGTTTTGACTCCCATTCCCAAAGACACAGCGGAATTGTTGCTGCGGTAGTATTACCATATTTTTCAATATTGATCATTACCTTCTCTTTTGGGATCCCCATTCGGCGGGCCACAGCTTCGATGATCCTCATGTTGGCCTGGTGCGGAACAAGCCAGGTAAGATCTTCCGGTTTCAGATCATTGTTCTTCATAATCTCTACCGATACATCTGCCATTTTTGAAACTGCCACTTTAAAAACCGCCTGTCCCTCCTGGTAGACAAAGTGTTCTCTTGCATCAATGGTCTCATGGGAGGGAGGTTTTACCGATCCCCCGGCCTTCATATGAAGGTGTTTCACGCCACTGCCATCTACCTCAAGAATGGCATCTCTGACACCCAATCCTTCTTCAACAGGTTCAATAAGAACAGCAGCTGCAGCATCTCCAAACAGAGGACAGGTAGTACGGTCGGTATAGTCAGTGATGGACGACATCATATCGGTACCAACTAAAATTACCTTCTTATATGTTCCAGCCTGGACAAAACTAGCTGCTGTTTGCATGCCAAACACAAATCCTGAACATGCAGCTGAAAGGTCAAAGCTCCATGCATTTTTCATTCCCACCTTATCGCTGATCAGGTTGGCTGTTGATGGAAAATGATAGTCCGCAGTAATGGTGGCACAAATCACCAATTCAACCTCTTCAGGTTTGGTGCCAGTCTTTTCAAGCAATCCCTTCACCGCCTCGGCACCCATATCGGAAGTAGCTCCTTCTTTCAGGATCCTTCTCTCCTTAATACCGATCCGTTGCATGATCCATTCGTCGGTGGTCTCCACCATGGTGCTCAACTCATCATTCGTAAGTCTGTACTCAGGAACCCAACCATGAATCCCAGTAATTCCTGCTGAAATTTTACTCATCTTTCCAACTCCTCTTTTATCCTGTTGACCAATTCTGCCCCAACTACTTCAGAAGTATGCAAGAGCATGCTTTTTATTGCTTTCTCGGTGGAGATCCCATGACCGATGATCAGCGGTGCGCAAACGCCCAGGATCGGTGTACCTCCAAAATTCTCGAAATTAAACATTTCAAAATAACCATTGCCTATTCCTTTTGTTGAAACTACCTTATAAAAAGCTTCGGCTTCTTTTAAAAGCATATTTCCAACAAAACCATCCGCAACAATAACATTTGCTCTGTTGGAAACAAACATTTCATTGGCTTCAAAATTTCCAATGAAATTGTATGTGGAAGACTCTTTCATTAACTGATGGGCACTCCGGGTCACCATATTCCCTTTACTCTCCTCCCGTCCAACATTGAGCAAAGCTACATTCGGATCTTTGATTCCATGAACCAGTTTTGAATAAATGGTACCAATGGAGCCATACTGGTATAAAACATCTGGTCGGGCATCCGGATTCAAACCAACATCCAGCATCACCGATGGATCGCCTTGAATATTGGGGATGGGTGCCGCTATGGCAGGGCGGATAATGCCGGGTATGGAAGTGACAATCTGCATGGCGCCCACGAGCATTGCTCCAGTATTACCCGCACTACAGAATCCGTCAATGGTTCCATCAACCACCATCTGGTGGCCCAGGAAAAGAGTGGCATTTGGTTTTTCCTTAAATGCCTTTAAGGGATGATCTTCCATCTCCACAAAATCGGGAGTATGAATAATGGATAAACCGGTAACATCAAGTTGATTTTCTTCTGAGTAACGGGAAAAGACTTCCTTGTCCCCAATCAATGCAATCTCCACATTATCGGGCAGAGCTTTCCGCGCAAGAATTGAACCACGTATTGTGGAACTGGGGGCGTAATCGCCCCCCATCATATCGATCCCAATCCGCATGGGTACCTTTATTGCCACCAAAGTGACACTAATTCTTATCCTAACTCAGCTTCTGAGTCGATAACAAGCTTGCCTTTGTAATAAAGGTTACCATCCACATAATAAGCACGATGTCGTTCGTGAACAGTTCCTGTAGTAGAACATGTTGACAAGGTAGGAACTTCGGCTTTATAATGGGTCCTTCTTTTGTCTCTTCTGGTTTTAGAGATCTTTCTTTTCGGATGTGCCATATCTAGTTGTTTTTTTCAATAATTCCTTTCAATGCATCCCATCTGGGATCTGTTTGATCATTCTTATCCGTTTCTTTATTCCTGTGAGCGTCCAGCTTTTCCAACATTTCCGGATTGCACATAGAGTTCCCTTCACCATCGGAAGGATGAATTCGTTTAAAAGGTAATGCCAATATGATAAACTCATACATGGTATGCCCCACTTCGATTTCATGATCATCTTTTTCGATGACCACCACATCATCCTCTATTTCTCCCGGCTTTTCACCTATCTTCACAAAGATTAACTGCGAAGTTTTAATCCCTGTCATAAAGCGTTCCAGGCAACGGTCGCAAACCACCTCCACCTCCCCAACAAGTGAAAAATGGAGCGTCATTACTCCGTGTTTCTTCTCCAGGATTACCTCTGCATGAACATTTCCGTTTTCTATTTCCGAATGCTCAAAAGAATCAAAGAACTGTTGATCAAGCTCAAATGAAAAATCATGTTCTCCTCCTCCTAGCCCTGAAATGCGTACCGCATATGAACCCCGCTTATTCACAATCCTTCAATTTGGGAGTGCAAAAGTATAAATTTATCTCATATAAAAAAACAAATCTACCCCATTAATTAATGACTTATAGAGGATTAAATGGGTATGAAAAAATAAAGGGTAATGGATGGGGTTTACTGAATCACCTCCTGAATGGTCTCAATGAGTGAATCAATAAAAAAATCATTTTTGGTCAGGTAACGGTTGGCACCTTGCTCCATGAATTTTGAAAAGAGTGCATCATCATCCTGTCCTGTAAGTATCACTACCGGAACATCCTTATCTACTTTCCTTATCTCTTTGAGTGTTTCCATTCCACTTAACCGATTTTCGCCGGATCCGGTTAAAATATGGTCAAGTACAATAAGTGTAGGCTTTTTTTTCAAGTTTTCAAGGCACTCCTCCCCGGTCATATAGGTAACAACGTGATAATCTTGCCGGCTTTGAAAAGTATACTCCAGCAGGTTCAGGATCATCTTGTCATCATCAATAAAAAAAATCAGTTTGCTCATTGAGGATTTATCTTGATCAACATTTCAGGATGGCTGTAAAAATAGCAAATTAATCTATACAATGAAATGCCTGATCATATGTCCGGAACCGTACAGCGCCTCTACGAAAACGGACAACTGCAGTTCTCCTATAATCATCTATAAACCTGATTGATTGTTATTTGACCTCTTTGGCATTAAGATTGGATATTCTATAGATTGCATAACCAATAACCATACACTCCGATGTCTTTACTTAGAAATTATTTCCTTTCCCTTGCCCGGAATGCTGTGAGGGATAAATTCTATTCTGTGCTAAATCTGCTTGGTCTGGCCGTTGGAATTACTGCCTCCATACTGATATTTATCTATATCCAGGATCAGGTCACCTATGATAAACACAATGAAAACATCGATCGGATCTACCGTCTTGAAGCTGACTTTACCATTAATGAAAAGCAAGACCTTATGGCAAGGGTGCAGTTTCCACTTGCTCCCACCTTGAAAGAGGAATACCCTGAAGTGGAGGAATATGTAAGAATGATCATTCAACCAAACCTTTACTTTGAAAGGGAGGAAGATTCTTTCAAGGAAGATAGTATTGCATTTTCAGACTCTACTGTTTTCAAGATATTTACCATTCCGTTTATAGCGGGGGACCAATCATCTGCACTTAATGATCCATATACCATGGTATTAAGCGAATCACTGGCAAAAAAATATTTTGGAACCTTGGATGTAATTGGTGAAAGTATGAAGGCCCTGGATGGTTCCAACTATACCATTACCGGTGTTTTTGAGAATCTTCCAGCCAACACACATTTGAGGTATAATGGTCTTATATCCACAGCTACCATTGAGGAACAGATCGGAGCAGAGAGGTTCAATGACCGCAGTGCCATCTCTTTCTGGCAGATGGCCACATATGCCTATATCCTGATGGCTGAGAATACAACACCAGAAATGATACTTTCAAAATTCCCGGATTTTTATGATAAATACATGGCCGAATTGGGAGAGCAAATCAATGCAACTTTCGATCTTCGAATTTCTCCCCTGGCTGATGTGCATTTTCAAAAGGATGAGCTCCAGTATGACATGCCAAGAGGGAACATGAATTATGTATATATCATGGGTATTATTGGCATACTGCTTATTGTTATTGCCAGCATAAACTACACCAATTTAACTACTGCCCGTGCCACCAACAGAAGCAAGGAGATTGGGATCCGTAAAGTGGGCGGTGCCAGTAAGAAACTGTTACGTTCGCAGTTTCTGGGGGAGTCCATTGTAATGGCCATATTATCAGGACTTCTCGCCACATTGCTAACCATTTTCATTCTTCCCCTATTTAATAACCTTACCTCTAAAGCATTTGACTGGACCATACTTCTCCAACCCACAGTACTCCTTTTTATTGTAGGAATTTCCATTTTAACAGGACTACTTTCAGGATTGTATCCCTCTGCATACCTGGCCTCATTTAACCCGGTTTCCATTCTGAAAGGAAATGGGGTAAGCTCCTCCGATCGAAGCTGGTTAAGAAAAGGGCTCGTGATTGTACAATTTTTAATTTCCGCAATAATGGTGATAGGATCCATCATCATTGCACTTCAAATGCGATTTATCCAGCACAAAGACCTGGGATTTGACAGTGAAAAAATATTGCTGCTTACGTTAAATGATACTGCAGTGTTCAATGATTTAAACGCTTTTACAGAAGAGATTAAAAGACACCCTGCTGTGGAAGAAACCGCCCTATCTTTTACCGCTCCGGGTCGAGATCATGGGAAATCGGTAGTCATGATCGAAGATAATAACGGAGAGATGCAAGAGATGACCTTCAACCAAATCGTTACTAATTACGACTACCTGGATGTAATGGGGATTCCGCTATTGGAAGGTCGTTTTTACGACAGGGAATTCGGATCTGATCAGGACAATTCTGTTGTCGTAAATGAAGCTGTGGTTAGAGCAATGCAGTGGGGAGATAATGCCATTGGGAGAAAATTTAAGCGAGCTCCAAATGTGGCGAACATCACTACACCTGATGCTGAGGTTATCGGTGTGGTCAAAGATTATAATTATGGCTCTTTGCACAATCCAATTGAACCATTGGTGTTTATCTGTCGAGATAATGCACAGTTTTTACGATTACTCCATGTGAGAGTGAACAATGACCAAATGCAGGATGTATTGAAATGGGTAGAAGAGAAGCGTGATGCATTTAATCCCTCATATCCAATTCAATATAGCTACCTTGTAGATGAACTGAATACCCTTTATGAAGAAGAGAATATCGTATTTTCTTTGGTCATTTCATTTACCCTCCTGATCATTTTTATAGCTGCTCTCGGACTTCTTGGATTATCCTCATTCATGACGGTGAAACGCACACGTGAAACCGGTATTCGAAGGGTGATGGGAGCTTCTCAGAATCAAATATTATACCTGTTTCTCTTTCAGTTCTCAAGGTGGGTGATCATATCAAATGTAATTGCATGGCCGGTTTCCTACTTTGTGATCAAGCCCTGGCTGCAGAATTTCACATATCGGATCGATTTCCCTTTCTGGACCTTTATCATATCTTTGTTGCTTTCGTTAACCATAGCCGTGCTCACCGTAAGCTGGCAATCAATGAAAGCCTCCAGGATGAACCCGGCTGCCTCCATTAGGGCAGAATGATAGCAGGAAAGGTATTAGGAGAAAAATATATTATTAATGGAACATCAGCAGATGTATCGGATTACTCCTTCGATATGTCTGTTGATATTTACTATGAGGTCGTCCGTTTGATGGATGGCAAGTTCCTCTTTCTTCAGGATCACCTTGACCGGCTTCAGCGTTCCGTATCCGGTTCAGGCCTAACATATCCCGGCTCCAATGTAATCCGGGAAAATCTGCGATTGCTTCAGCAAGCTAACAGTTTCACAGTTGGAAACGTAAGAATATGCATCCAGAAAAAAAACGGGGAAGGGGTCTCATTGCTCTGTTATTACATTCCCTATTTCTATCCGGAAGAGCGTACCTATAAAAGTGGGGTACAGCTGGTAACCTATCCGCATGAGCGTCCCAATCCGGGCATCAAAAAGTGGGACGACCGGTTCAGGGTTTCAGTGAATAATTTTATCCGCGATCATGGTGTTTATGAAGCAGTCCTGTGCAACAGTCAGAAACAGATCACCGAGGGTAGCCGGTCAAATATCTTTTTCCTGAACAGCAATAACCAGCTTATCACACCGCCTGAAAGTGATGTGCTTCCCGGAATCACCAGGAATTATGTTTGGGAAATTTGCAAACAGGAGGGAATCGAAGTGATCCAAAGAGCGGTCCATCTTAATGAACTAGCCGCTATTCCCACCTGTTTTATTTCAGGCACCTCCCCCAAAATCCTTCCGGTTCGGCAATTGGATGGGATGCAGTTCAATGTGGATCATCCTATCCTGCACCTACTGATGGAACGATTTGAATCTTTGATAAAAGAAAACCTCACAAGCCTCATATAGTGGACCACTATATAAGAACAATTGTATATTTTTATATGTTAATAGACCAATAGAAACCCAAAAACCAAATCAGATAATGAAACGATTTTTTATCATACTGGCGCTCTCGATTGTCATTGCATCCATGGAAACCCATGCTCAGCAAATTTACCATTCCAATGGAGGTGAGGTCATCTTCTCGGGTGCTGATGTGAATTTCAATGGGACAGATGTGAACACAAATATTCGCTTCACTCTTTTCTTTCATGCCCAGCATCATCTCAACCTCGATTTAACTGATAATATTGGATTATTTACCGGTATTGGAATTAGAAATGTGGGACTGATTACCGAGGACCTTTACCAGAATGTGGGATTTAGTAACGTGGATAGTGATCACCAGCACTGGAACAAGAGCACAAAGCTAAAACGGCGTAGCTATTCTCTGGGATTCCCGCTTGCCTTTAAATTAGGCTCCTTCAGTAAACACTTTTTCATGTTTGCAGGTGGGGAATATGAATGGATGTTCCATTATAAACAGAAGCTTTTTATTGACGATAATAAGACCAAATTCAGGGAATGGACCAGTGACAGGGTCAACCCATGGGTCCCTTCGTTGTTTGCCGGGGTACAGTTTCCGCAAGGATTCAGGCTCAAATTCAAATATTATATGGATGATTTCCTGAATACATCCTTTACCGGGGAGGATTTTGGTCAACAGGTGGACTATTCGCAGTTTGAAAGCACCGGGATATGGTATGTTTCTGTCGCTTTCTTCATTAACAAAAAGCAGCTGCAGAAGTTTATAGGTGGTGATTTTAGTGAAAAAACTGCTTATCGCTACTAATTCCTATCTTTGCAGCAAATCGGGGTGTTAGCTCAGTTGGTTCAGAGCGCTTGCTTGACAGGCAAGAGGTCACTGGTTCGATTCCAGTACATCCCACAACTGATAATGAAGGAGTTAGATGATATTTGACTCCTTTTGTTTTTTCACAGGTGGAACAGGGGTGAAACAATTCCATTTTTCGCAATACTACTGAGTGTAACAATTCTTCAGAATTTTCGTTTGATTTAGAGTGCCATCAACCCCAACATTTTCATGAGCCAACATCATCATCTGTGCTCAATCAGTCATTCTATTTCCTGTAAATACTTTCGTTATAATTTTCTCTTTACATGTCTTGAAGATTCAGTCATTAAGGGATTTAGGCATGAATAGCATATAAGCATAATAATCTCTATTGTAATATGTACATACGCAGTGCACTATTAATTTCAAACACTCCAAAAAACCATTTAATTATGAAAACCAGTTTATTCGTACTTTGTTTTTTGTTTGCTTCAATCAGTCTAAGCGCCCAAGATTATTCTAACCTTTCTCAAATTGAACTTAAAAAGGCTGAGGACTATAGCCTTCAAGAGTCAAAAGTCGAAGAATCCACAGACTTTATACTTTCCCAACCTTATAAGATCAACCAGCAGAACAAACTGTATTGTATACAATATATTCTTAAATGGATGGAAGGAACTCCAGACCACACTTTTAACATTGGCGAAGATTTTGTCAATTTTTGTGGAAACGATACGGAGTTATCAACTGTCTACCTGGCTTCGCTGGCAAAATCTGCCGTTGATGAGGGTGTAATGGATAAAAGTTCTGAGGGCTTATCCAGCAATGCAAAAGGAGTATTTCTGGATTATTGTGAAAAGCCTGAGAATAAGGTAAAAAAGAACAGGGCAATAAAAAAGGCATTAAAAGAAAGGAATAACAGTGCACAATAAGCAAACGCAAAAGCCTCGCCACAGCCACAAATCGTTTGCTCGGACCATTATTGCGGCAATTGGAGCAGCGACACAGAATAATTATTAAAGAATAGATAAAACATGAAAAAACTATCAATTATTCTAATACTTATTGGATTTAGTATAATATCTAATGCTCAAACAGAAAGAGAAAAAGCGATTGAACTGAAGAATCAAGCAATCGAATTAATGGATAATGGTAAAATTGAGGAATCATTAAAACTCTTGGAACAGGCACAACAGCTTGACCCAGATTATATTAATATTCCTTACGAGATAGCATTTGCATATCAATTAGCTAAAGACTATGATAAAAGCATAGAGATTGCAAAACCATTATTAAAACATCCTGATGTTTTTGACCAGATTTATCAATTAATTGGCAATTCTTATGACTTAAAAGGAGATAAAGCAAAATCAATTAAGATATATGATAAAGGAATAAAGAAATTTCCGAATTCAGGAAAACTATATCTTGAAAAAGGAATTGTACTTGCAAGTCAAGAGAAATGGTTTGAAGCATTAGACATCTGGGAACAGGGTATTATAGCCGACCCGACTCATTCTTCGAATTATTATTATGCAAGTCAGGTCTTAGCTCAAACTGATGAGAAAATTTGGAGCATTTATTACGGTGAGATTTTCCTAAACCTTGAACAAAATACTCAACGAACTTCTCAAATAAGTAAACTTGTTTATGATACTTACAAAGTTTGTCTTCCAACAGAAAATAATAAATGGGGACTACAATTTAGCCACAAAGCGACTAATATTGTTTTAGGTAGTTTAAAGGAGTTGAAATTCTCATTTGAAACAATTCATAATCTTGCCATGGAGCAAGGATATAAAGGAGTTGAGCCTGAATTTACAATAGACCATTTAATTATTATCAGAAAACATTTTCTAGAAAAATGGAATGCTGACTATGCAGATAGATACCCAAATTTGATTTTTGATTACCACAACCAATTAGTTAAATATAATATGCTTGAGCCTTATGTGTATTGGCTTTTAAAGGACGGTGCAGAGAATGAATTTCAAGCCTGGAATAATAATAATGAAATAGTATACAACAATTTTATTCAATGGTTTAATGAAAAACCTATGACATTTACAGAGGATAGGAAAACAAATAGATATAGTTATGAATGAAATAATTGCCGCTAAAACATGGTGTAAGCGGTTTTAGAAGGGTTATACATGATTTCGCTTCAAGATCAATAGTTGCTAACAATAAACGCCATGGGAAACTCAAACAAAAATCAGAAAATCGCAAAGCCACCTGAAATTTTATCCCACTACGCAATGAGGAAAGCAATTGGGATTTTGGGTATCTCCTTGCCAGTAATTTTAGTAGTTGGATCAGCCGCTTTTGGGAAGTGTGATGAAGTACAGCAATCAATCAGTGCCTACTATCACACCAATATGAGGAATATCTTCGTTGGAGTTCTAAGTGCAGTAGCTCTCTTCTTATTCTCCTACAGGGGTCATGATTGGATGGATAACATTGCCGGATATTTTGGTTAGAGTCAATTGCACTTCTGTTTTTTGGAATATCATGGTTAACCAAGGGACAACTGTTTTTTAAAGATGCGGAAGAAGAAGGTTAAATTCATATGATTCCAGAAGTGAACCCACCGGCATAATTGGAAAATGAATGCAGTAACATATTGAGTCAAACTCCGTATACAAGGAACCACAGTAGCCAATAACAATTAGGAAATAAAACCCATACATATGATAAGGAAAACCATATTGACCGGACTTGCAATCATGCTAACGCTGGCTTTTACCTTACCACCCGATGCATTTGGACAGGGTAATGGGAAACCAAAAGGACCTCCGCCCTGGGCTCCGGCACATGGTTATAGAGCTAAAACCCGGCACGTCTATTTCCCTGACCAAAATTTCTATTTTGATGTACAAAAAAATGTGTACATCTATTTGAGTGGGAACAACTGGCAAGTGGGTGTAAATTTGCCTTCACTCTATGCTGGAATTGACCTGAAAGGAGCAGTCAAAGTAGAACTGGAGTTGGATATGGATTCACCACAGAAATACAATACTGAGCACATCGTAAAGTATAAGAAAAACGGGAACAAACCTCCGGTTAAAATCAAGGTCAAAAAAAGCAACCCGGGCAAAGGAAAAGGGAATAAGAAATAATCTGCATTCTTAAGCTCTCCCAATGGTGAAAGCGCATATCACTGCAGCACAAAATTGATCGGAAACAGATAGATCACATTCACATAGCGGTTGCTCTGAAAACCGGGCTCCCATTTAGGTGATGAATTGATCACCCGGAGCGCTTCTTTATCCAATGAAGGATGAACACCGCGTATTACCTCGGCCCTTTCAACATATCCTTTACTGCTCACCACAAACTTTACAATTACTCTGCCGCTAATCCTGTTCTCAACCGCCTCAGCAGGATAATTAAGCTTTCCTACAATATATTTATAGAACTCCACCTGAGGATCTCCTCCGTTGAACCTGGGCCAGATTTCCGGGTAGTATGTATCCTCTGGTTTCAATACCTCTGGTTCATCATCTTCGAATTTCGGGATTACAATTTCAGTCCCGGGTAGGTATTCAGTTTCCCATATGAATTCTCCAAGGTCAGGGTCCTCTTCCACGATCATTATTACTGTTTTAATATCAGGTAACTTGGCTATTGGAGGAGGATTAACCTCATTCCGCCTGGTAATCTGCATCATCTCTTTGTCGTAAGGAATTTCACGGGCAGCATGCACATCGGCCAGTTTATTGGTCATGGTTGTCCACTCAAAACTGATCAAAATAAGAGAAAGAGCGATGATAAGTCCAAGAAAGAGATTGAAACCTCTCCTCTTCTCGAGATTTGCTTTATTTGATTTTTTCAGGTCCATAATATAAGGTATTAAGGGGTTATCACTAGATAAAACCTCAACAATGGTGCCAGGGAACTCCTTTTTTCTTTACCATGAATTTTGTGTAACTTGTTTTGTTTTGACTTAACTCCGCTAAAACCTAATAAACTATACCCACATGAAAAACATGGTATTATTGACTTTCATGGGCATGTGTGTGTCGCTTGTTAATTGCTCTTTAAAAGAAGTTGATCTCGAACAGTATCCCAGTACTGTTATCTCGAATGATGAAGTGCAAATGAAGGTTTACATTCCAAATCCGGAAAAGGGTTTATACCGTGGTACCCGATTCGACTGGTCGGGTGTGATAGGTAGTGTGCAATACAAAGGTCATGAGTACTTTGGCTACTGGAAAGAGACCCATGATCCCATGTTTCACGAAGATCTTACAGGACCGGTAGAGGGGTATATTGAACCTGGTTTGGGTTATGCTGATGCCGAACCGGGTGGAAAGTTCATTAGAATCGGTGTGGGTATTATTGAGAAGGAAGATGAACCAGAGTACAATTGGATGAAAACATACAAGATACTGGACCATGGAAAGTGGACGATTGACCATGGGAAGGATTGGATAACTTTTACACATGAGATTCAAGGCGACTTTGGCTATGGGTATCTGTATCAAAAGACCATTCAACTAAAAAACAATGGCTTTTTCATTGAACACAAGCTGCAAAACAGAGGCGAGAAAGCCATAGAGACGGACCAGTTCAATCACAACTTCTTTATGATAGACACAGAAAAGAGTGGTCCTGCTTTCAATATCAGTTTTCCCTATGCTATCTCAACTGAGGATGATCTTAAGGGCACTATGGAGATCAAGGAGAAAGATCTCTATTTCATTAAGGAGTTAAAGGATAATAGTCTCTTTCTGGGGCTTACCGGATATAGCAGTGAAGTGGCGGATCATAAAGTCACAGTTATCAACCGTAAATCCGGTGCCGGGGTTACTTTCTCTATTGATAAGCCTCTGTCCCGTATGGTTTTCTGGGCCTGTGAAACTACATTGTGCCCCGAGAATTCAATCTGGATTTCTGCAGAGCCCGGTGAGACGGAGAACTGGACCTCGGATTACACGTTATTTGTAAGATGATGATACTCCGCCCGGTAAGTTTTTTAACCTCCTGTTTAAAAGTGTGAGTGTTTGTTCAAAATTGACACTTCTCGCAGGGTTTTTTACTCACCTGTGTAACGGATCTCGGGAATTCCGTTCTTCAATTCTACGGCATGATACATGGTTGCGAAAGCGGTTGAGATCCACATGGCTGAAATGAATACACCCACAAAAAGACAGATCAGACCTGCAATCACAACCCAGATGGCCAGGAAACCCATAAAAAAGATCTGCCAACCATATCCCCTGGTCATGTCCCAGCTGACCCTGAGGGCATCCATCACATCCATCTCCTTGTCAACAACCAGGTAGGGTACAAATGCCAGTCTGCAGGCAAAGATAATTCCGGGAACGATCAGCATCACGATGCCCAGTCCCACAATCACACCAACCACAATATTGGCGATCACAACATTCCAGTAATTCCTCTGAAATACCATGAAAATGTCTCTGATCTCAATTCGCTCACCGCGAACTGCTTTCAGGAAGACCCATTTCACGCCATAACTTATGGGTCCGGCAACGAATATTCCGTATGCGATTGCAAACATTGCCAATGGTACAATGAACCATTCAAAATGATCAATATTCCATTGTAAGAAACCAATTGGACCGCTGAGTACAGCATACACAATAGAAACCACAAGCAGTTCCACGAAATAGACCCAGATCACTTTCCACCCTATGGAATAGGCATTACCTGCATCAGGATGGAAATCGTATTGTTGATTATTTAGTATTGTAACCATTTTTCTGAAAGTTGATTTATACCCAAATCTATGAACCCGTAGTTTGGATTCCTATAGACTTAAGTAGTGTATTCATATTTCCAACTATAGTAGGAATGATTCCTCACATATACTAAAGTAGGATTTTAATTGAACGTCTGTTTTGTACCATCCAATTGTTGTATCTTGACAAGACCATCGTTAAATTATGGGTGAACCCCTGCGAATTATATTACTCTTTATCCCGCTTATTGCCGGTGCCATTGCCATCTTCTTCTCTTTCCAATTGATGAAGCGGTTCGGGGCACCTTTTGTAAGCAGCTATTTTTACTACCTGGTTTTTCTCTACATTTTTGGTGCATACAGTCTGGCCGGATCGGGCATTCTGGAATATCTGCTTGCCCGGATGGAAATAGAAGTAAAGGTGATCCACTCGGCCAGATTATTTACAATATTCCTCGGTATTCCGTTTATTTCACTCTCAACATTCATGCTGCTTAAGAGCATGATGGAGTTTTTCCAAAAGAAAATCCCAACACCTTTTACCATATTTTACTTTGCAGTTTCAATAATAGCTTTCATTCTTTACGGGTTTTTCGTGATCAGGCTCACCCGGTTCGAATTGGGGGAATACCAGCTCCTGATCTCAGTCCAACGCTGGACATTTCTGGGATTTGTGGCGTGCATGTACCTGGTCATATTTATGGTTGGAATCCTGTATTCCAGGAAAATGGCAGACCACTATGAAAAGAGGTTTATCCGGGTTTTCGGTTCCTGGTATCTACTATTTATGGTGTTAAACAGTACTGCATTCTCCCTTATTTATATGCATGTTATCGTTTCGCATATTTTTATATATATCTTCCTCTCCTGGCACCTGATACCCATTCTGTTCCTTAACATATATCTGGAGAGGTATCATGGCCAATCTTCCTCTCTTCAGGATGATTTTGAAACCATGCTCACTGATTTTTCCAAGAAATTTGAGATCTCAAAAAGGGAACGTGAGGTGATCCAGTTGATATGTAAGGGTCAGACCAACCAGGAAATCGGAGATGCGCTCTTTATTTCATTACAGACTGTAAAGGATCACGTTCACCGTATTTTTTTAAAAACAGGCGCCAAGAACAGGGTCCAGCTTACCAACCTGATCAGATCCGGAACTTAAAATATATGACAAAAACAGAACAAGTACTACAGCTTTTAGATAAACTGGATATCTCTTATGATATCTATAAGCATCCCCCCGTACCCACTGTTGAGGAAGCATTGCCCTATTGGGATGAAATCGATGCTACACATTGCAAGAATCTCTTTTTCAGAAACCACAAAGGCAACCGGCATTATCTGGTCATTTTAAAACATGAGCAGCAATTGATGATTCGCGACCTCGAACAACGGTTAAAACAGGGGAAAATCTCTTTCGCATCCTCCCAGAGGATGGAGCGTTATCTGGGTCTGAACAGAGGATCAGTGTCTCTATTTGGTATTATCAACGACCGGGAGAACCATGTACATCTATTCCTGGATGCCCAATTGAAATCAGCTAAAAAGATCAGCTTCCATCCCAATGAAAACACTTCCACCGTAGTGATTTCATATGAATCATTCCTGAAATTTCTGGATTGGAGCGGAAACTCTTATGAGTTCATCACCCTCTATGATTCCTAATCATTAAGGTATTAGGAGTAATGAAATATATTGTGTCTAACAAATATTAAGAAGAGATCATGGAAAAAAGAAATATGAAACAACATGTCTCCTTTGTAGGAGCATTGCATGTGGGATTCGGAGTACTCGGATTACTGGGAGCCCTGGCAATCTATCTCACCTTTAATTTTGTCTTTGAGTTTGTGGAGCATGAACCCATTGCACAAAAAGTATTATCATTTGTCGGAAATATTCTTTCCCTGATCATTCTGTTTTTCAGTAGTCTGGGCATTATCGGAGGTGCCGGGCTGTTCTCTTACAAACCGTGGGCCCGCATCCTGGTCATGATCGTTTCGGCCATCAATTGCCTCAATGTCCCGGTAGGAACCGCCAAAGGGGTCTATTCCATTTGGGTTCTGATGCAGCCCGAAACCATCGATCTGTTTGAGCCTACACAGTAATTAAAAAGGTGTTGCTAATACCGTACCCTCTCCGTATAGTGGGTATGTAACAATTCATGGGATTTATGCCCCAGGGGTTCACCAAGGAATTCCTTGTAGACACCAATCACTTCGGGATTCTCATGTGATTTCCTGAGTTCCATGGACATATCCTCTGCATAAATGGCTTCGGTTCTTTTCGTACGGATTTTCTCATTGGTGGGAATGGGTTGTCCGCCTCCTCCAAGACAGCCTCCGGGACAGGCCATCACTTCGATAAAGTGTACGTTTATTTCCCCACTTTTCACCCCATCCATCAGTTCACGTGCATTGACCAGACCATGTGCCACAGCACATTTCAATTCAACACCATTCAGGAAACTCCACTCCTCTTTGCAATCTTCAATCGTAACAGATGCCATCCTTACCCCTTCCATTCCCCGTACAGGGGTAATATTCAGTCCCTCGAATGGCACCTCTCTTCCGGTGATTATTTCATAGGCGGTCCGAAGAGCGGCCTCCATCACTCCACCGGTAGCACCAAATATAACTCCAGCACCTGTGGATTTTCCCATGATGCTGTCATATTTATCCTCTTTCAACCTGTTGAAATCAACACCTGCCTGCTTGATCATTCTGGCCAGCTCTCTTGTGGTCAGCACATAATCAACATCCTTGTACCCGCTGGAACGCATCTCCGGCCGGTTGGCCTCATACTTTTTGGCGGTACACGGCATGATAGAAACGCTCACTACATTCTTAGGTTCGAGTTTTCTAACCTGGGCATAATAGGTTTTCGCCAGCGCTCCAAACATCTGCTGTGGTGATTTACAGGTAGAGACATTAGGAAGATACTCTGGGAAGGTATGCTCAATAAACTTCACCCATCCCGGTGAGCAGGAGGTAGTCATGGGCAATGCCACAGAAGGATCCTTATCAACCAGTGCCTGCTTTAGCCGGGTTAGCAACTCGGTTCCCTCTTCCATGATGGTAAGGTCAGCCGTAAAGTCCGTATCAAGGACCGAATCGAATCCAAGACGCTTCAATGCGGCAACCATCCTGCCAGTTACGCGGCTTCCTGGCTCAAATCCAAGTTCTTCTCCCAAGCCGACTCGAACTGCAGGCGCAGTCTGAACCACCACATGTTTCTCCGGGTCAAGGATGACATCCCAAACCTCATCCAGGTATGTTCGTTCCACAAGTGCACCTGTAGGACAACGGTTGATACACTGTCCGCAATTGGTACAGATCACCTCTGCCATAGAGAGTTCCTCAAAAGTACTGATCTTCTGTTTTTCCCCTTTATAGGCCACCGTTAATGCATTCACTCCCTGTAACTGTTCACAGGTTCTCACACAACGCTGACAGCGAATGCATTTACTATCATCTTTCTGAATAGAAGGAGAAAATCTGTCGATGGTATAATCCTTCATATCAATCAGGTCCAACAAAAGGTGGTCGCCCACACTAAATTCATTGGAGAGGTTTTGCAATTCACACATCCCATTTTTATAGCATTTGGTACAGTCGGCATTGTGTTCCGACAGCAGCAATTCAATCACATGC
>JBDLIX010000044.1:0-36323 GCA_039714655.1 Bacteroidota bacterium | reverse complement strand
TGATCTATCCTAATCCAGCCAGGGATATAATAACCATTGAAACTGATCGAGTTGATCGCTATTCCATCCAAATTACCACCCTGAATGGTCAATTAATATATGACAATGAAATGGAAGGAGTCTCTCACCGGATAGACCTCTCATCTTTCCGGGAAGGAGTTTATTGTATCACCATCAGGTCAAAAGGCAATATAACTACAAGGAAGATTATGAAGCTGTGATAAGCTGCCATATACTCCGGAATGCGAAGTGAAGAAGCGGACTATCCGTTAAATCCGCCAACCCGGCTATAACTCTCCTGGGCGTTGATGTAAAAGGCTTTGTACTTGATGTAGTGGTTTCCTTTCTTGAATTCCCAGTGTACATTTTTGGCCTTAAATATCTTCCCAATACATGCTTCGAAGATCAGGGAATAGTTGATCCCGGTGATCTGTTCAGCCTCAAGGATACTATTAAACTCCACGCTCCTGTCGGCAAAATGTCCGATCACTGGCAGGGTATACTTTTTCTGTGCTCTTTTCTGTCTTGCTCCTTCATTGACGATGGGAAGCCTTCTGACTTCTGCTGGCTTTTTTGACATACGGTCTCTTTTTTCTCTAATACGTAAATGTATATCAATTTGTTATCTCTTTTGTAAAATTAAGAAAAAAAATAGAAAACAAAGGAGGCGGAATTATTAACAAAAGTGTATTTTTGACGCCGGAGGAATTGAAGGTAATATATGAACACGCTGATTGCATATTCCACCACACTGGGTTGCACCGAACAGTGCGCATCAAAACTAAAGGATGACCTGGGTAACGGTGTAGAGATGGTCCGGATCTCACGCAGGAGAAGATACAACCTGCAGCAATACGATACGATCATTATCGGTGGCTCCATACATGAAGGGATGATCCAGCGATCGGTTTACAAATTCTGTGAAAACAATCTTGAAATACTTTTGCAAAAGCAGGTTGGATTATTTGTCTGTTGCATGGATCCGGATGCCAATGAGCAGGAGCTGATTGAACGGGCATTTCCTGAAAAGCTGGTCAAACATGCACTATCCAGTGGATTTTTTGGGGGAGAACTGAACATTAAGAAGATGAATTTGCTGCAAAAGATTATGACCCGTAAGGCAGCCCGGCTTCAGAAGGAACCCGATATTGATTTCCAGAAGATCCTTGATTTCGCTCGAAAAATACAAGAACTCTGATCACCGGTTTAACTCAATTGAACCATCGTAAACGTGAGATACAGGACCGGTAAGGTAGATGTCGGTGAAATGATTGTGATGTTGAGCCTTAAATGATACATTTAGTTTCCCACCCCTGGTTCGGACAGAATATGAAAAAATGTCAGTCTTAAAGTGGAAGTATGCACAAATGGCAGCAGCGGTTACTCCTGTGCCACAGGAAAAGGTTTCAGCTTCTACTCCTCGTTCAAAAGTTCTCACAGAGATTCTGTTGGAACTTGCTCCTTTCTCAACAAAATTTACATTTACGCCCCCCTTGCCAAAGCGGCTCTGATTCCTGATCTCTCTTCCTTCAATCTCCACTTCTACCAGGTCAAGTTGGGAAGTGAATTTTACGAAGTGAGGAGACCCGGTATCCAACAAATACCCGTCCTCCACCCACCTGAGGCCATTCACATCTTTCAGCTTAAGGCGAATTTCTCCATTTGGAAGGATGGTGGCTGAGTGCAATCCATCAATCCCTTCAAATGATGCTTCCAGACCAGTAAGTCCCAGGTGGTGCGCAAAAGCTGAGATGCACCTCCCACCATTTCCACACATGGTTCCTTCGAATCCATCCGCATTGAAGTATCGCATTTTGAAATCGGCTTGTTTTCCTTCCTCCAGGATAATCAGTCCGTCACTGCCAATGCCAAACCTTCGGTCACAAACCTGCCGGATAAGGTCATGATCAAAATAGCCTGTATCCTGATCCCTGCCATCTATCATAACAAAGTCATTTCCAGTACCGTGATATTTTGAAAAATGAACAATCACCCCCAATGGTTCGTTAAAAAAGGTTAAAACAGCACTTCCTCATCAATTTTTTATCGATCCAAACTGTTATGATAGTAAATTGCCGTAAGAAAGGCACGAAATTTGATTAACAGTTTCGTACAAACAAAGGTATTAATTTAATGTATTATAAGATGAAAGCGAGGAGATTCTTCGGGTTATTAACGGTCACAGTTTTGGGAGCCGTATTAGCAGTAATCGTCTATGCAAGGCTATTCCAACCGGATTCCACCGTGGTGGAAGTTCCTGTTGAGAATAAGGTCCGGTATGTGAATCTACCGGACAGCAGAGGGGGAGAAGTATTGGATTTCACAATGGCAGTAGAACAATCCATAGATGCAGTAGTACACGTAAAGACAAAAGCATTCAGGGAACAGGCGATCAATCCGCTCTATGAATTCTTTTTCGGGGATCAGCCCACAGGTGAACCTAAACCGCTTCTTGGCTTTGGTAGTGGTGTAATATTTTCTAATAAGGGGTATATCGTTACCAACAATCATGTTATTGAAGGATCAGATGAGATAGCGGTAGTGCTGAATGACAAACGGGAGTACAATGCAGCGTTGATTGGAGCCGATCCCACTACTGATATTGCATTGCTTAAGGTTGAAGCAGAAGGATTGTCTCATTTGAATTTTGGAGATTCAGACGCATTGAGATTGGGTGAATGGGTCCTGGCTATCGGAAATCCTTATAACCTCACCAGTACAGTGACTGCTGGAATAGTGAGTGCCAAGGCAAGGAACATTAATATCCTGAGAACCCAGGAATTTAGCATTGAATCTTTCATACAGACAGATGCTGCCGTCAATCCGGGAAATAGCGGTGGAGCATTGATCAATACCCGGGGAGAGTTGGTTGGGATAAATACCGCCATAGCTTCAAGAACAGGCGCGTTTACAGGCTATTCATTTGCTGTTCCCGTGAGCATCGTCGAGAAGGTTGTAAAAGACCTTATCGAGTTTGGTGCGGTGCAGCGCGCGATCCTGGGTGTGACCATCCAGGATGTAACGGCTGAGCTTGCCAAGGAGAAGGAGTATGATGAGATCGAAGGAGTTTTTGTGAATGGTGTTCGTCCAGACGGAGCAGCCAAAGAGGCAGGCATTAAGGAGGGAGATGTGATTCTCTCCATCAATGATGCCCTCGTCAACAGTGGGGCTGAATTGCAGGAGCAGGTTTCAAAATTCCGGCCTGGTGAAAAAGTGAAGGTTGTGATCAGAAGGGATGGAAAACTGAAACAATTTGATGTGGTTTTACGTAACCTGGAGGGCAATACCGAAATTGTAAAGAAGACAGATATACTGGATGTACTGGGTGCCAGTTTTGAAACAGTGTCAGACCGGGACAAACGTTCGCTGGGGATCCGCAACGGCGTGAGGGTGAAAACGGTGAAACCGGGAAAATTTATGAAAGTGGGTATAAAAGAGGGATTTGTATTAACTTTTGTAAACAAAAAGCCGGTGAATAACGTTAAGGATATTGCGGACATCTTAAAGAAAACAGAAGGGGGAGTTATCATTGAAGGAGTGGACGGGAATGGAGCCAAGTCCTATTATGCCTTCGGGATGTAAAATAACCTTCACAACTATAACGTTTTAATTGCAAAGAAGACCGATTCGGTCTTCTTTGTTAATTTTGAAGATTATGCTAATTTAGTTTGATTAAAGATAAATAACCAGGTAAATTTGCAGGGATTTTTTATAATTTGATTTTGAGGAATATTACATGAGACAGTTAAAGATCACCAAATCTATTACCAATAGGGAAAGTGCTTCATTGGATAAGTATTTACAGGAGATTGGTAAGGAAGAGTTGATCACTGTTGAGGAAGAGGTAGAATTGGCTCAACGGATCAAGAAGGGCGACCGTGCTGCCCTTGAAAAACTCACGCGAGCAAATCTGAGATTTGTTGTATCTGTAGCAAAACAGTACCAGAACCAGGGACTAAGCCTTCCGGACCTTATTAATGAGGGCAATCTGGGTTTGATTAAAGCTGCAGAAAAGTTTGACGAAACACGGGGTTTTAAATTCATCTCCTACGCCGTCTGGTGGATCAGGCAATCGATCCTGCAGGCGTTGGCGGAGCAATCAAGGATCGTACGCCTTCCACTGAACCAGGTAGGTTCGCTGAACAAGATTAACAAGGCGTTTTCGAAATTTGAGCAGGAGTATGAACGAACACCCACCCCGGAAGAACTCGCTGAAGCTTTGGAGCTTCCTAAAGAAAAAGTGGCGGATACGCTGCGAGTATCGGGAAGACATGTATCTGTTGACGCACCCTTTGTCGATGGTGAAGACAACAGTCTGCTGGACGTACTGGTGAACAATGATTCACCCAATGCAGACAACACCCTAATTAATGAATCACTCTCCAGGGAGGTGGACCGTGCACTGGCCACACTGACCGAAAGGGAGAGGGATATCATCAAGCTTTTCTTCGGAATAAGCACCCAGGAGATGACACTGGAAGAGATTGGCGAAAAATTCGGACTGACACGCGAACGCGTTCGTCAGATCAAGGAAAAAGCAATACGCAGACTCCGCCATACTTCCAGGAGTAAGTTACTTAAAACGTACCTGGGGTAAAACCATATTTTTGATCGTGAAACGGGGTTGTCATTGCGGCAGCCCCGTTTTTGTTTGTTCGCCATCCCATCATTTTACCAAATTCCAGGATAATATCAGGCGGGGCTTTATTTGTTAGTAGTTACCAGGTATTTTTTGAATATGATGGTTAGTTCTCTCGTTACGGTTTCAATATCAGGTAAGTATGAGGACTGAAGTTGGTGGCCTAAACTTTGTTCCCAGGACCGTTTCAAGATATTAATACTTTTGTCATTAATCAGTTGATCCACCCCTGTGTAGTGGTATCCTTTGAAATTCATTTTGTTATGAAATGCTTCGTTTACTTTTTCCCATGCGTATTCGCTAATATGGTCTTTAAGGACCCAAATATCATAAATGTCTCTGGGTGCCGTATAGGACCTCTGAACCAGGGAACGTATCTTTTCAGCCATAACTTCTTTTAAGTCATAACAAGGAATCATTATTTTACTAATTGACTCTCTATCGGAGTAAGGGTGATCAATAGCGCAATCCGCCTTTTCAAACTCCAATAGTTCATAAGTAGTAACCTCCAACTTGATACCTGTAAGCCATCTTTCAGATGCTGGCGGGAGTTGGTTTTTGCCATGATTTGCTCCCCAATATTGTATTCTGGCCTGGAAACCGGTAGGCTTATTCTTGTAAATCAACTCCTTCAACTCCGCCAGGTGCAATAAAATACCGGAGTTATGCTGCACAATATCTATTGCTTTGATGATTTTCTCCCTGGTAAGCTTATAATCGGGATCAATTGAAGTGAAATCCAAATCCTCAGAGAAGCGGTAATCGGGGAATCTGCATTTTCGCAAACAAGTTCCCCCTTTGAATACAAGCTCTTCCAAATGATTTTCTACTTGGTAAAAAGCTGACAAAAAGTGTCCCAATACCCAATCTTTATCAACTGTATCAGGAGGAACGCCCCATAACTCTGACTTTTCAGCTATTTCTTTCCTGAGGATCATTAATATATCTCTGTCGCAAGGTTCAGAAGGTCTTCTTTCGATACATTCAACCTGAGTTTCCATTTCCCGATAAATTCACCTTCGTCCAATCCTCCTGAGTCCATAAGATTGTACTTAAGATTGACCTGCCTTCCTGCCCAGTTTATGAAACCTTTAGTCCCTTGCTTTTGAAATAACTCTGCCAGAAATCCCATACGTTTGATGACAGCTATATTATTAATGGCTGTACAGTATTCAATGAGGTTTTGACTATTAAGTCTTGCTAAGGCAAATGCATGTACCAGTCCGTCAAATCCACTGCTGTATTGAGGCTGGTCAAAACAATCTATAATGGTTTTATCTACATCGGTTATCTTATACTGATAATTACCATATCCGTTGGTTCTGATCCCAACAAATTTTCGTTCTGTAACCGAAATGAATTTGTAAGGAACCTTGAATACAGATTTACTGTTTTTTCGGTGAGTAGTCTGTACAAAAACAGTATTTGGGAAACGAGAGGCCAAACCATGCTGATGAAGAGCAGACCAATATGCAATGGCCCCCCTTTTCACAATTAAAGTACCTATAACATTTGTATCGTTAAAGTTTGCATTGAAGTAAACGCCTCGTTCAGCTCTTTTCAAGATACCTTTGTGTACAAGGTTCTCAACTAGTTCCTGGATGTTCTTATACTGTGATTCAAGACGTTCCTGGAGGTTTTCTAACCGGAACCATTCAATTTCCATCCAGGACAGCTCTTTCGCAAGCCTGAGTTGGTCACCTGTCAGATTCTTTGATATATAAGTGCTTCCCGGCATTACTTATCGTGTAATGATAGACCCTGATAATTGGGGTTTAAATTCGCACAAAAGGTAACATTTCTATTTAATTTGTGCAAATGACAACCTCATCTATCCCATGAGCAACAGGGAAGAATTCCACCTATTTTAAGACCAATACCCAATCATTCGCATCACTTTCATCCCCTGGGGGATTAAATGTTTTCTCACCTTTTCCGGTAACAACATCTTTGAGAAATGGTGTTATTTTATCCAACTCATTTCCCTTTAACCACCATTTTCCATTTCTGGGATTAAACCAGTATGCGTTTAACTTTCCATGTGCTAAATGTGAGAGGTCTAATGTGATATCTCTTCCGTTAGCACTATAGGCCATTGCCCAATTACCATTCATACTCCTTATTGCTGTGATTCGATCGGAAAATACCGGAGCCTCCTTCTTATTTCCTTTGGCATCAAATTCTCCATCTCCATATGTAAAACCATTTTCCCCGGAAATCATTGCCTGGTCAGGCATCCTGTCCAGATATTCCTGATCGGACCATATTTCCCTTGACACTGCATAGAGGTAAGCCATTTGATTTGATCCGGGCAACATTGTTAATTCCTTCCAGTTAGGGGGGAAATGCCAATTTTCCGAACCATACGTATGTCCAAATCCACCAGCAAATACTGTCTGATAGGCCTGATATCTAACCCCCCATGCACTCATTCTTCCCTCATAGCGACCTTCAAACAACCAGGTTGGTTTTTTAGGAGAGAGCTCATAATCATGAGGTATAGAAACAATTTGATCATAAGGAGCATCCTGAACTGAATTAAACGCAAGCCATGGGTCGCTATGAAACCATTCAGAGGAGTTGGGAAGGTATTTACGAGGGTGGAAAGAGATTAAAATATGATCATATTCTGCCAGTTTATCTTTGTTATACAAAGCATTCTCTCCATCCCTTAACCCCTTAGCCATAGAGCTCCATACTTCTCTAAAGTCATGTATGCCGTCATCCAGATCATAGACTGCAGAACGGTCGCCTCCAATCATCCATATGAGGTTGTTCCTGGAACCATATCGCCTACCCAGCCATTGGCCATAGGCATATGCATTCGATTCATTAAAGATAATTGTATCCTTAGGTACCGGTCCGTACCAACTACCAGAAACCCAATCGCCCCATGTAGGATGGAGAGATACGTACATTCCAATCTTCGCTGCATAGTCGACCAGGTAATCTACATGGTCCCAGTAGTCATATTGCCCTGCTATCTCAGGATCAGCACCAGGTGTTGTATTTGGTTTTAGTGGATCAGGATTACCACTGGAATCAAAAGCCAGCGGTGAGGTGCCATAAATAGAGGAGCGTGTAGTGTCAGCATTCAAAATGACGCATGAAATCATGTTGAATTTCTGACTACTGGTGATTTTTATGAGTTCTGAAATATCCTCTCGCGACCCATTTACAAGTAACCTCCAGGCCGTGTAATTATTTACAAAAACAGGTTTACCGCCGATAGTTTCTATGAGATGGGGATTTTCAGAAGATACTTGCAATCGTTCAATTGAAGTACAGGCTATGCTTGTTAGAGTCAACAAAAAAAGAATTGAAAATCTCATATTGTATTGTTTTAATTTATCAATGGCCTTTTCCAGTTCTGCTTTGCCCATGTATTATACCACAGGATCTGCAGTGATATTGCCGGCATCTGCTAATGAAGAGCTTCAAGTACAACCTTGGTTTTGAATCCTGCACTGTTGTGGTTTGTTCGCTTTTTCATAACAACAAGTTTAATGATTTATCAAATTATGCCTGTTGTCTAAATTCTGAGGGCTATTTTCAGGGCTAACGCACATAAAGATCAGAAAACGAACTGGGATTAACAATTTCACCGTGGTTGTTAACTCCCACTCGCCTGTGAATCCGTGAAAATGGCAACCTCACTTCATGATTATTTCAGTCAATTGCCCGATCCCCGTATCCATCGCAAAAAGAGAGATCAAGGGTAAGCAGACATCTGAGGAGCGATTATACATCAGCAGTGTTGAATCAGATGCTAAAGGCTTCAACTCGTTCATCCGCTCTGCCAAACCCGATTAAGTGACAACTTATCATTAGCGTTTTCAGGTGATTGTTATGATGTGTTAAAGAAATTATTATTTCTTTGTTCAGGAGTCAGGTTATAGTGATAATAAAACTCTTGTACAGAATCCTGACTATTAATCATTGTCGGTTAAACCACATGATATTAGGACAATTTGGTTTTCAACTTCAATTTGTGTGAGGAAAGCCTGAAAGTTCACACTATATAGACTTATTGCAGCTACAGGGTAGAAAAACGAACATGAGAATTCTTAACATTAAATACATTATTGCAGTAATACTGGCAGCTTTTTTTCTTTCAGCCTGCGTAACAGATTCAACGGGAAAAGAGAAAAAACCCAATATCATCTTTATCATGGCGGATGATATGGGAAAGGAATGGGTGAGCGCTTATGGCTCAGAGGATGTAGTTACCTCCAATATCGACAGGCTGGCCCAAAGCGGTATGCGCCTGGATAATGTCTATGCCATGCCCCAGTGCACACCCACAAGGGTTACCCTGCTCACTGGTCAGTATCCATTTCGTCATGGGTGGATAAACCATTGGGACGTTCCCAGGTGGGGAGGAGGGGCCCATTTTGATAAGGAGCTGAACCCGTCATTGGGACGTGTTATGAAGGAGGCAGGGTATAAAACTCTGACCGTGGGTAAATGGCAGATAAATGATTACAGGGTACAGCCCGGTGCAATGACAGAGCACGGCTTTGATGACTATTGCATGTGGACGGGTTTCGAAACCGGTAATCCGCCAAGCGCAGAAAGATATTACGATCCCTATATTCATACCAAAGAGGGTAGCCGGACCTATAGAGGAGCCTACGGCCCCGACCTGTTTACTGATTACGTGATTAACTTTTTAAGGGAAAACAGGGAGGAGCCCATGTTTATCTACTATCCCATGGTGCTTGTGCATAATCCCCCCAACATCCCTCCGGGAAAGGCTCCCGATGAGAAGAATAAAAACGCGGTATATGCTTCCATGGTGGAGTATGCCGACAGCATGACCGGCCGGATAATGGATGAACTGGAAGAGCTGGGACTTAGGGAGAATACCCTTCTTATCTTTACAGCCGACAACGGGTCCCCCCCGAAAGTAAATGCCAGGCTGAATGGGATCAGGATTAAGGGAGGCAAGGGAAAAACCACAGAGAATGGTGTGAATATGCCTTTTATACTAAGTTATCCTTCAGCACTGGACGGGGGAACGCAAAGCGATGCCCTGATCGATTTCTCCGATCTGCTTCCAACCTTTGCTGAACTGGCAGGTGCCAGGCTACCCCGGGGCAACACTTATGACGGCAGGTCCTTTGCGCCCCTTATTCTGGGCAGGGAGGATGATTCACCAAGGGACTGGATACTAGCCATGGGAGGGCAGAATAAAGCAAAGCGCACAGAGGCCGGGGTTGAGAACATGTACAATTTCCGCGACCGCGTAATACGGAACAAGAGGTTCAAGTTATATATCAATACCTCGCGGCAACCCGAGAAGCTGATAGACTTGCAGCATGATCCGCTGGAGCAGACCAATCTGATTGACAGTGTGCATATTAAAGAAGTACGAGAGAGCCTGAAGTTCCTTAAAAGTGTCCTTTCCAGCCTGCCCGAAAAAGACAATGATCCGAGATACAAACCGTTGCCACCACAGCCCTGGGATGTAGAGATCACTGAAAAGAGCCAGGAATGGAAAAAATAATAAAACTTCCAGTCATGTTGTTAGTCGGTTTGCTCATGCTGCTTTCCGGCATAAACTAATATTCAATTAATATATTATGAAAAAACACCTTCCCCTATTGCTCTTTTCAATCATTCTGGCCGGATGTAGTCCCGGGGTCGAAGAGAAACCCAACTTCATTATAATCATGGCCGATGACCTGGGGTACTCGGGAATCGGCTGTTATGGAAATAAAGTGATCGAGACACCGAACCTGGATAAAATGGCGGAAGAGGGGATCCGGTTCACCGATTTTCATTCAAACGGCACGGTTTGCAGTCCCACGCGGGCAGCCCTTCTGACCGGGAAATATCAGCAGCGGACTGGAATTGAAGGTGTGGTAACAGCGGCCAGGCACCGCGATGTCGGTTTGGACATTGAAGAAGTGACATTTGCAGATGCCCTGAAGGAAAAGGGATATGTCACGGGGATATTCGGGAAATGGCACGTCGGATATGCCAGTGAGTTCAATCCCGTGCTACAGGGATTTGATGAGTTTAAAGGGTATGTGAGCGGCAATGTGGATTACCATGCCCATATCGACCAGGAGGGTTATTTTGACTGGTGGGAAGGAGAGGAACTTAAGGATGACAGGGGGTATACAACCGACCTCATTACCGGGTACGGGGTGGAATTCATAAAGGAAAACCGGGATAAACCATTTCTACTGTACCTGCCCCATGAAGCGCCGCACAGTCCGTTCCAGCGGAGAACAGGCGACCCGGTCCGTGAAACCGGTAGCAATAAATCGGTGATCGTACCCGCTGACAGCATTCCGGGTATTTACAAGGAAATGGTTGAGGTTATGGATGAAGGCATCGGGGAGATCATTCAGACACTGAAGGATCTGGGAATCGACAGGAATACAATGGTGTTCTTCTGTTCCGATAACGGGGGCGCAAGGAATTATGGCCATAATGAGCCCCTGAGAGGCCATAAAGGGCAGGTGTACGAAGGGGGGCACAGGGTGCCGGCCATTGCTTGGTGGCCCGGGAAAATACAACCCGGGGTGGAATCCGGGGAGATCCTGATGACCATGGATATTTTCCCCACCATGCTTGAATTATCGGGATCCGGGACCGGTCAGGAACTTGACGGGATCAGTTTGACAGAGGTGTTTTTAAAGAACGGGGAGCTCCCCGGCAGGGACATCTTCTGGCGGTCATACAAGAATAAGGCTGTGCGCAGCGAGCAATGGAAGCTTGTGGTTTCCGGAGAATCCACAGAACTCTATAACCTGGATGAAGACCTGGCTGAAACGAATAACCTGGCAGTTTCAAATCCTGAGAAAGTGGACATGTTACTGGAAAAACTAAAAACTTGGGAAAAGGATGTATCGGAAGGGGTAATGCTCCTGACTGGCGAGCGGTAAAAGTTCGTGAAATGGTAAAATACTTTCTGACTGTGATCTTTGTTGCGGTCTTTGGATTATCTGGTTTTGCTCAGCCTGACAAACAGGTTGTTTACAAGCAAATCGATACCACGGTTCTGTCTATGGAAATCTTTTCCCGGAAGAATATGATGCCAACAACTCTTATCCTGCCATTGTTTTTCTTGGGACTGAAGATGAGTGGATCCCGGTGGAAACAGCAAGATATTATAAAACAGTCATGGAAAAAGTCGGAAGCAGATGTGATCTGTTATTGTTCGAAGGCGAAGGTCACGGATTCTTCAACTACTGGAATCAGGATCTTTATAGAAAAACAATAACTGAGGCCGACAGGTTCTTAATATCTTTGGGATATTTAACAGGAGAACCTCGGGTGAAAACGGATTAGCGGGTTACTTTGGTCAGGATATCCTGGTACGCATACATTTCGTCCCGGAAACGGGCTGCTTCTATAAAATCCAGTTCTTTCGCAGCCTTCTCCATCTGCTTTTTCGCTTTATCAATGGCCTTCTCCAGTTCTGCTTTGCCCATGTATTTTACCACAGGATCTGCAGCGATATCGCTTTTTGCCTGGTCTGCATAATATCCGCTTCTGCTGATCTCTTCACGGTTCTGATCAAAGAGTGAGACCGTAGTTTTGAAGATCTGTTTTGGAGTGATCTGGTGCTCTTCATTATATCCCAGCTGCTTCTGGCGTCTCCGGTTGGTTTCATCAATGGTCCTCTGCATGGAGCCGGTGATGTTGTCAGCATACATGATCACTTTTCCTTTCAGGTGGCGAGCAGCGCGTCCGGCCGTTTGTGTCAGCGCCCTTTCAGATCGCAGGAACCCCTCCTTATCTGCATCCAGGATGGCTACCAGGGAAACTTCCGGCAGGTCCAGCCCTTCCCGCAGCAGGTTAATTCCCACAAGCACGTCAAAGACCCCTTTCCTCAGGCCCTCAAGGATCTCCACCCGTTCCAGTGTGTCAACATCCGAATGGATATATCTTGTACGGATGTTGAGTTTGATCAGGTAACTGGAAAGCTCTTCTGCCATCCTTTTTGTGAGGGTAGTGACCAGGATTCGCTCTTTGCTTTCTATACGCTGATTGATTTCTCCGATCAAATGGTCGATCTGATTCAGGCTGGGCTTGATTTCGATGACCGGATCAACCAGACCGGTTGGCCGGATTACCTGTTCTACAATTACCCCGCCACACTTTTCAAGTTCATAATTTGCGGGAGTGGCACTGACAAACAGGGTCTGACCAATGAAATTTTCAAATTCATTGAATTTCAGGGGTCTGTTATCCACCGCAGCCGGCAACCGGAATCCATATTCCACCAGGTTTTTCTTCCTGGAGTAATCTCCCCCGTACATGGCGTGGATCTGTGGAATGGTGACGTGACTTTCATCGATCACAGTGATGTAATCGTCCGGGAAGTAGTCCAGCAGACAGAAGGGCCTGGTACCCGGCGGTCTGCCATCAAAATACCTGGAATAATTTTCAATGCCAGGGCAGTAGCCCAATTCACGTATCATCTCCAGATCATAGGTTACCCGCTCTTCGATCCGTTGGGCTTCAATAAGTTTTTGTTCTCCTTTAAAGAAATCTATCTGTTTGACAAGATCGTCCTGGATCTCCTCAATGGCTGTTTTGACCCGTGCCTTGGAGGTGATAAAAATATTGGCAGGGAAGATGACAACCTCATCATGCTCTTCAATGGTATGACCGGCAACGGGATGTATGGTTTTGAGGGACTCAATCTCATCACCCCAGAACTCCACCCTGTATGCCTGGTCAGCATATGCCAGGTGTATGTCCACTGTATCACCCCTGACCCTGAATGTGCCCGGTTTGAAATCGACCTCATTTCTTGAATAGAGCGCATCCACCAGTTTCCTCAGAAACACGTTCCTGGAGATGGTTTCATTTTTCTGAACCCTGATGGTGGAGCTGTGAAAATCATCCGGATTACCAATGCCGTACAAGCATGAAACGGAAGAGACCACAATCACATCCCTTCGACCGGACAGCAAAGATGAGGTGGTACTTAACCTCAGTTTCTCAATTTCATCATTGATGGAGAGATCTTTCTCAATATAAGTATCGGTTACAGGCAGATACGCTTCGGGTTGGTAGTAATCGTAATAGCTCACAAAATACTCCACCGCATTCTGGGGGAAAAACTGTTTGAATTCACTGTACAATTGAGCCGCCAGGGTTTTGTTATGGCTGAGTACCAGGATGGGCCTTTCCAGCTTCTGGATCACATTGGCAACCGTAAAGGTTTTGCCCGATCCGGTAACCCCCAGAAGGGTCTGGTACTGGTCCCCTGCGTTGAGACCCTCTGCCAGCTGCCGAATGGCTTCAGGCTGATCGCCTGTGGGCTTATAGTCCGAAGTCAGTTTAAAATTCATCATTATATGAAACCACAATGAAGTTTTTTCCGTTCTTTAAGGATATATTATTCATTGATATCGATCCAGGATGGGAACAAAGATATCAAAACAAAAAAATTGAAATCCTCCTAAAAAGTATATATTTTTATTTTCAATGGGACATAAACAGGATAAGCTGCTAAAAAGAATCCAGAGACTGGTAAGGCAGAACCAGGATCTGTTCGATAAGAATGAAAAACTTCAGAAGGCGGTTACTGAATTATCGGAGCAGAATGAGATGATGAAGCTGCGGCTGAAGGAGGCGAAAATAGCCATGAAGGAGGGTGTTCTGCCAGAGGTTGAAGAACGGGTGCAAAAATATAAAATGGCCACCGTTCTTTTTGCCTATATCGGTGGATTCAAACACCTGACCGATGCCATTGATTCAGAAGTTATTATGGATCAGTTGGATGAAGTGCTTATCGAATTTGACAGGATCCTCAGGAAATACCAGATCCATAAGATCAAGACCATCGGGGATACCTATATGGCTGCCGGTGGAATCCCCGTTAAGAACATCACCAATCCCATTGATGTGATCATGGCCGCACTCGAAATGAATCTTTTCCTGAATCAATTGAGACGCATTGATGGCAAGCGCTACTGGAACCTGAGTCTGGGAATCCATACCGGTCCGGTAACAGCCAACGTATCCGGTAAAAAGAAGATATCATATGATATTAAAGGTGATACAGTGAATATTGCACACCGGATGCAGGGTATTGGTGATAGCGGAAAAATCCTGATTTCGGTGATGACTTATGAATTGATCAAAGAGTTCTTCATCTGCGATTATTACGGGAAGATGCCCGTGAAGTACAAGGGGGATCTGGAAATGTTTGTGGTGAATGGCATCCGGCCCGAGTTTTCATTGAGAGGCAAAGGTCTTCTCCCCAATGATCTTTTTGATACGAAATTCAAGTTGATCCAATTCACAGATATCCAGGAGGTGGTTCTTGATAAATTGGAGAGTGAACTGCCAGCTTATCTGTACTATCATAATGTGAAGCATACTGTGGATGTAGTCACGGAAGTTGAATTGATCGGTTGGGCTGAAGGATTGGATGACGATGGGATACTTCTGTTAAAGACAGCGGCACTATTCCATGATGCTGGGCATACCATAGCTTATGACGAACATGAATACCTGGGAACCCGGTTGGTGAGAGAGTACCTTCCAAAATACGGCTATACAGAGGAGCAAATCGAAAAGATCTGTGACATCATTATGGCCACCAAACTTCCTCCAAAGCCTGAGGATATTTACCAGGAGATCATCTGTGATGCAGATTTGGATTATCTGGGAAGAAGTGATATGATCCCCGTTTCCAATACCCTCTACAAGGAGCTGAAGGAGCAGGACAAGATAGGTACCCTGAACGATTGGAACAAACTTCAGATATTGTTTATCTCCGGTCACTCTTACTTCACCAAAACAGCCCGCAGTCTTCGAGAGGTGAACAAACAGAAACAGATTGAACGTATTAAGAAACTGATTACCGACGATTAACTTTAAACCGAATAATTCACCAAACCTAATCGCATGTCAATGAAATTCATAAGTCTGTTTGCTCTATCATTTCTACTATTATTCAGCATTTCAGTCAGTTCCCAGGTTCATCCGGAATCAGGTGACAGGTTGGCACATACATTTTCCATCGTAGCCAGGGATAGTGCTAACGGGGAGATGGCAGTTGGGGTGCAAAGTCACTGGTTTTCTGTGGGGACCAGTGTTTCATGGGGAGAATCGGGAGTGGGAGTAGTGGCCACACAATCATTTATAAATCCGGCCTATGGACCCAATGGGTTGAAACTTATGTCACAGGGGCAAAGCGCTGAAGAAGCATTAGAGGTTCTTGTTGCAGCAGACAGGGGAAGGGATTATCGACAGGTGGCTTTTCTCGATGTGCATGGAAATGTGTCAGCCTATACAGGAAAGAGTTGCATCTCATCAGCCTCACATGCTATTGGGGATAATTACTCAGTTCAGGCCAATATGATGCTCAACGATGATGTGATTCCTGCCATGAGCAAAGCATATATTGAAAATGGTGATCTGCCTCTGGCGGAAAGGGTATTGAAAGCCATGCAGGCAGCCCAGGAAGCAGGAGGGGATATCCGGGGTAAACAGTCGGCCGCTTTGATTGTGGTGGGACTGGAACCGGCCGATGGGGTTTGGGCGGATAAGAAGATTCATCTCAGGGTAGATGACCACCGGGAACCTTTGATAGAGATGGAGAGGTTACTTCGCGTTCACCGGGCCTATGAGCATATGAATCGGGGTGACCTTGCAGTTGAACATCATGATATGAAAGCTGCCCTGAAGGAATACGGAGCTGCTGAGGAGATGTTCCCGGAAAACCTGGAGATGAAATACTGGAAAGCAGTAGCCCTGGCCAACAATGGGCGAATGAGAGACGCACTTCCTGTTTTTAAATACGTCTTTGACCGTGATGATAACTGGACGGAACTTACCCGCAGGTTACCCTCATCAGGATTGCTGACCATTTCACAGGAGGATCTGGACAAGATCCTCAACCTTTAAGGTGCCTCAATACTTTTGGGATCTTAGATATCTGAATAGTCCGTTGGATACAAAAGATATTTGGTAATGCTGGATACGGTGTGCTGATATCGCTCAATCTCTTTCATCTCCAACCAGTCAGGATGAGCCCTGAACGCATCCCAGCATTCTTGCTGAGATAGTGTATCTGAAAAAGTGGTCATATACATCAGGTGTGGCATATGTGCACTTGACAGGACTTCTCCAAAAAAGACCGGATTGAATTCCAGTTCTTTAAAGAGTGTTACCTCTCCTGCGGCATTAAACATTTCAACCTTGCGTTCATACAATTGCTCGGTTGCACCTTCATAGCTCCTTAGTTCATAAACTCTCTGAGATCGTGGGCCACTCAGTTCAGGAATCGCGTATTGCGGCATTTCACTAAAACTTTTCATAAGGATGCTCTCTATTCTTGTATATGGCGGATCATCGTGGGATGCCTGAATATAATCCATGCCATCGGAAAGATAGGTTTCATCTTTGGAGAGAATCTCACTCAGTTTCTCAATATCCTGAAAAGAGTGAAAAGGAATGAAAACCACAATGAACTTCTTTCGGTCGTTTTTTCCTTCAATGGGTTTAAATACTCCGACATTTTCGATTCCAGCCCTGTGCAGTCCGGGTAGGAATGCAGTTTCCAGGTAATGGTCCATCATGACTTCTTGCTGATCAGTATCGAGACTGAATATTTTAATCTGGTAATAATCACGTACTTCAGCAGTGTCACAGGCGGGTATGACAAGGATTATTGAGGCAACTAGCAATATAAGAAGTCCTTTCATGATCTTAAGTTTTAGTCTTGATAAAGATAGTGATATGATAATTATATAGGCAAGTGCTACATATTATATTAATTATAACTAACATTGCACGATTTTTTGAATAGAAGCATGAAAACAACCATTTTAATTGCATCATTGATTTTTTATCTGGGAATGTTTCCAGGGCATGCCCAACATATTGATCAGGGTGAGGAGAAGGGAGATAATTGGGATCGCACCAGGGAGATTCTGAAGTGTGCGCCAAGGCTGGTGGACCGAAGGGATCTGGTTGAGGATAACTTTGAACATCGCTACATAACCAATAATCCACGGGATATTGAAGTGGGTTATTTTTCAGTGGAACCCATTACCTATTTTGAGGAAGGCAGGCGATTTTGTGAGGCTTCCCTTCCTGTGGCAGGTGTTAGTGCATCCTACTTCAGAGGAACTTATAAAACCATGTATACTTTGCCTGGGGAGGGTGTCTATCGCATCATGATCGAATCCAACGCCCTCATGTTTAACAACGAAGTCAGAATCATTAATGCCCAGAACACCTTTGCTACCATTGAGGCTTCCCACAGGCTGCAGATTATCTCAGATACCTCCATGAATAGGGAAGCACTCTCTGAATCGAATTCCACCACCAACATAGTTTACACCTGGGAAGTGGAAGTTGAAGAAACAGGTGCCTGGCAGGGAACTTCCTGTGAAGGTGATTGCAATGATTTGCGCGGGGAAGAGATTCCCGTTGGAACATCCAGTATCCTGTTAACAAGAAAACTGGAAGGTCCCGGGGTGATCATCATCCAGGAATCTGTTATTTTCCAGGTGGAAGCACTTTCCACTTACAAATATGACCCCATTTTTCAGGCAGCAAGCCTTTTCAGCCTGGAACCCTTAAGTATTTCTGCGAAGTTGTTGCCGTGTGAGGAGTAGAAGAGTCGGCCAATTTTTCTAATTGACTGATAAATATTACAGGTAAATAGTAAGTTTGTAGTTTACCTGAAATATTTTGATTTGAAAAGGTTGCGAAAATTCATAAAATTCCTGCTGGTTTTCCTCATCTCAATCATCGGATTTTTATTCCTGCTGTTTATCGCCATCAACCTTCCTTTTTCGCATCGATTCGTCACCAAACAAACCAATCTGATTCTTAGCAATTCGGATATCCCGATACATATCCGGTCAATAGGTACCATACTGCCAACGAAAGTTGATCTTCAAGGAGTTGGAATAATCGATGCTGACAACGATACTGTTATTTATGCAGGGCAGGTAGAGGCTGATTATCTACTGCCAGCTATCATAGTGAAAAAAGTATTGTTGAGGAGGGTTTATTTGAATAGCGCCACGGTTAAGTTATCCAGGAGTACCAGTACCTCCGGATTTAATATCGCAGAAATCTTTTCTCCTGACTCGAAACCTAAAAAGGTGGAAGCCAAAAATCGAAAGAATTCATGGGAAATTTCCATCAGAAAGGGAGCTTTGTCGAACATTAATTTTCAGATGATTGACACCCGGAGCGGAATAGAAATCTTTCAGGAAATTGCAGCGCTGAAGATGAAAAGCTTTAAGCTTTCACTTCTTGATAAATCAGTATTTCTCAGTTCTGTTGAGATGAGCGGAGCAGATGGGGAGGTGAAAATAACTCCTCACCCATTGGGAGAAAAGAGCAAAAACGGGTCTCCATGGAACTTTGGCCTGCGCAAAGTATCTTTGAATGATCTCAACTTCACCTTTGATCATGGAGGCGATAGTTTATTGCTGAATCTGATTCTCGGAGAAGGGCTGATCAGGGCCAATCAAATGGATCTCAATAAGAAAGAGATTGATATTGCTGAAATTTCCATAAGAGAGGCAAACACAACGATACTTACCGGCAATCCTTCCAGGGATCCCAAATCTTCCCGGAAGCACTCTTCTGCTCCTTTCCCCTGGAATTTTCAGACTGAGAAATTAGATCTCGGGGATGTGACGATCATGCTGGGTAACTATGGTGCTCCCATTCCATATGCTCCTGTACCTGAAATTAGTATAACGGATCTGGATCTGAGCCTCTCAGATATTCAACTTAGCAATATGGCTGCAGCTGTTGAGGTAAAAAAACTGAGCTTTGATACAGACAATGGGTTTTCTATGAAAAGGACAAGAGGCAGACTTGATTCCCACTCAGAAACAACCCGTCTGAATCTTGAAATTGAAACAGGGAATAGTCAGTTACATCTGGAAGGTGATGCGGAGGCGCCCTTTTTTGATATAATTGCAAAACCATCAGAGATTCAAAATGCAAAAATCGCCATCCATCATACACACTTCTCGCTAAGGGATATCTCCTGTTTCAGGACCAATTTGCAGGAGAACCCACTTTTCACATCTCTGGCAATAGCGCCTTATAATCTGACAGGTGACATCGGCCTGGAGAATTCAGTTCTTAGTTTCTCTGAGATCTCTTTGTCCCAGGAACGGAATTTTAATATCACCCTGGAGGGTGTTGCCGAAAACCCTTTCCAACCTGTGAAATCCATCCTGGACCTGCAACTTGGGATTCCTGATATTAATCATGCCTGGTTGAGTGAGATGCTGGCTGATGTTGGGATTGAGCAGCATCTGCCAGAATTTTCAAAGTTCTCTGCTGAAAGCAACATCTCAGATTCATTCATGTCGCCGGATTTTACTTTGAAACTCAAAAGTGATCTGGGAAATGTTGATTTGCTTGGTTCCTTTGATATTGATAGTGACAGCTTTTCGGTGCATGCTGAATTTAACAGGCTGATGCTGGGTACAATCCTGAATAGTGAATCGGTAGGATCTTTTAGTGGTTCGGGAGAATTTGCCGGGTCAGGTTTTGACCAGGATTCCATGGTCGCAACCATTGCAGTGGTGGTTGACTCCCTCAGATTTCAGGATTATGATTACACTGCCGCAAGATTTGATGGTCATCTGCGTCCCGGAGCTGATGTTCTTAATCTCCTGGTGGATGATCCAGCCTTGAAATGGACTCTTCATGCCATAGTGAATCCTGTGGATTCGGCATTAGAAGTGAAAGCAACCTCTACGTTGTTTGCACAGCTAAATCACCTTAACCTGTATGAAGATACCCTGGCATTGGATAGCCGGATGGCATTCAACTTTGAAAAGGGGAGGGGAGTCATCGAGACTGACTTTGAGGTTGCTGATCTAAAACTTATTTCTCCTCACGATTCTGCGCAGGTAGGTCATATCAACCTACTCTTCAAGACAGATTCTGTAAGGACCAAATTCACCGGGGATGCCGATTTTTTTAATGCCAATATCCAGATAGATAAGCCGATTGATGAGTTGGAAACAGTGATGCAAAGCTATCGGAATTATGTTACATCATTTTTTAACCCAATGCATACAGATGCTGCAACACGGGTTTCCTATTTGCCGGAGATGAGCGCCACAACAACCATCACCTACCATAATTTTCTTAGATTATTCATTCAGGATACAACACTTCATTTCACAAATCTCGATTTTTCACTTATTAATAGAGTTTCAGATCACAGGATTAAGTATAAAATGAAGGGTGCCGGACTCGAATATAAGATGTTAAAAATGGGGGAGCTGAATGCCAGCCTCACTGATTCAGCCGGAATTATGGAGCTGCAGATTGTTGCAGATAGCAACTCAATATTCACCAGCCCTGCCAATAAATTACTGTTAAACACTCGTTTTGCCAATTGGAAGAGTTTGACAGGGCTTTCAGTGATCGACCAGCAGGATGAGGTTGTATACGGTTTTGAAATATTATCCAGGGTGGATAGCAACAATGTTACTTTAACAATTCCATCAAGAGAGTTAATCTTGAATCACAAGCACTGGTATATGGACACACCCGCTCTGCTCTCTGTGAATGTGGCTGCTAAAACGATTTCACCAGAACTGAAGATGCATACAGATAGTTCCAACCTTCATCTGCTAACTGTGAGTGATGAGGAATTTCGTCAATACAGCTGTAAACTGAGCAATGTTTCATTTGCATCCTTACTGCTTGAAGATATGCTACCGGGTAATCCTGTTGGAACCATATCTGGTTCATTGGATTATCGCATGAATGAAGATCAAAGAAAAGCTATCAATACTGATTTACAATTCACAGATGTTGGATGGTCTGATTTAAGCTACAACAATATCAATCTATATGGCATCTTCAGATCAACCAATCCCGGAGATTTTACAGTAGATTTGAGTGCCCGGCTGGACTCCTCGGAAATTACCATAAAGGGTGGACAGAAGGATGGCGGGAACAGAATCATCAAAACCGGGTATAAGGATATACCCATCAACACTGTGGAGCCATTTGTTAAGGACTATTTATCTGAATTATCGGGTAACATATCAGGGAATCTCAACATTTCAAGCGGGGAGGTCATTGAAACCCTGGAGGGTAATGTAAAGTTCGATAATGCTAATCTTAGGATCAATACTCTAAATTCTAAATATAAAATAGCTGAGGAGAACCTCCTGTTCACAGGTCAAAAATTGATGTTTAATAAATTCAAAATTCTGGATTCTCTTGACAATGAGTTGCTTGTTGATGGAGATATAGACTTCAGTAATAGGAAATCGATCAATGCAGATCTGGAAATATCTTCATCACAACTGCAGGTGATGAATAGAAGCGATAAGGAAAACGTTTCATTTTATGGTGATGTTTTTATGGATTCACGGTTGTCACTCAAAGGGCCACTGGCAAATCCTGTGATTGAAGGTAAACTCCTCCTCTCTGAGGGTACCGAGGTGTTTTACAAACATATGGAGGATCTCACGCTGTCAGAGAGTGAAAAAATAGTAAGCTTTGTATCCCAAACATCCAGCGATGATCAAATGATTGCTCCTCCGGTACAGAGGCAAAATACCTTTGGTAACTCTTCGATTGAGACCATTGTAGAGATAGATCCAACCACCAAAATTAATTTTAATTTGTCCAAAAGGATTTACATCATTGATTTAATGATCCAGGGGGGGGGATCGTTAAACTACCACATGCTTAACAATAATCAGGTCTCACTTTCAGGCAGATACGAAATAAGTGAAGGAAATGCTTACGTGAATTTGATTGGTTGGCCAAATAAGTCTTTCCGGATCCAAAAGGGTGGCTTTATCCGTTGGGATGGTATGGTTGAAAACCCGGAATTGAAAATTGAAGCCTTGAACAGGGTCAGTAGTTCATACACAAATCCTGTGGACGGACAAAGGCGGGATGTTGATTTTAATGTAATCCTGCAACTCTCCAACCATCTTTCAGAACTGGATGTTGCGTTTACTATTCATACAACCGATCAGTATCTGATGAGTATTATTAACACCCTGAGTCCGGAGGAGCAGATGCGGCAGGCAATTGCGATCCTGTTGTTCGAAACTATTGATTTGCCGGGGATTTCAACTTCAACCAATTATATGACAGAACAGGTGAATCAGCTGGTGGCTTCTCAATTAAATCAGTTAACTAAAACCACCATTAAGGGAATTGATATCTCTTTTGGAATAGATTCATATGTGCAATCTACCGAGACAGGCGGGGAGGAGACAAAAACCAGTCTTTCCTATGAGGTAAGAAAGGAGCTTCTCAATAACAGGGCCCAGATTGAGCTTTCAGGGCGCCTGAATGATCTTAATCAGCAACCGGGCGCCTCGGACTTATCACTGAATAATATCTCTTTTGAATACAGGCTTGATTCAGCTGGCACCAAATTTCTTAAAGTATACAATGAGCACTCCTATGAGGATGTTTTTGTGGGTGAAGTAATAAAAACCGGTGTTGGCATCACTTATAGAAAGCGGTATCGCTCTTTCAGAGATATCTGGAAACGGGAAGAGGAAAACAGGAAAATAGAGAACCAGGGTAAATGAGTACCAGAACATCCATAATTTCAGTTGTGCTTTTGCTGTTGGCATCAGGCTGCTCAAATACCCGCTTTCTGGCAGACGATCAGTTGCTTTATACAGGACGGGAAAAGGTTGAGATTATTCAGGAAGAGGAGGGCTCAAAAAGCGCTGCTGTTAAGCGTTACACTAAATCGGTAACCAGCCATAAGGTGAATAACGCATTGTTGGGCCGGCGTCTTCTTCCACCCATCGGTTTGTGGGTCCATAATTACTGGAAGGTTGATGAACAAAAGAAATTTGGGAGTTGGCTATATAAATCTCTTTCATCCGACCCGGTACTTATTACTGACGTAAATCCGGAATTGAGGAGTAAAAAGATCGAAAGTGAACTGTTTGATCTGGGTTATTTTCAGACCAGGGCCTGGGCCGTTGTTGATACAAGTGTCAGGAATCAAAAAAAAGCCGGTGTATCCTATTTTGTTGAAGTTGCACCACCCTCTCATTATGATCAGATTCTGTTTGATACACTCACGGAAACCATTGACACACTGATCAGCCAGGACTATTTCACAAACCAGATCAAAACCGGAGATCAGTTTAACCTTGCAAAGTTGGAAACTGCCAGAAATGAGCTTTCCAGAAGAATCCAGGATCATGGATATTTTTACTTTATTCCCGATTTCATTGAGCTGAGTGCTGATACATCTGCAGCCGCCAATAAGCTGAATCTGATTGTGGGAAGGAAGAAGGAGCTTCCGCAATCCGTTCTTTCCATGTATGAAATAGACAAGATTATTGTACAGATCTCGCAGTCATCAGACACTGTTTTGTCAGACGCCGATACAGTCCGGTATATGGGTGTTACAATCATTTCATCGGGCGATTTTCTAAAGCCTGATCTGATTGGTAACGCTGTGTTTTTCAATCAAGGCGACTTATACTCCTATGCAGCATATCAACGCACATTAACCCGTCTGAATAGCCTGGGTGTATTCAGCTATGTGAGGATATCCTTTGAACAATCAGCAGCAGATAGCCTGTTGCACCTTCTTAATGTCCGGATCGATGCGGTGATGTCTGAGCATATTAGTGTGGATTTAGAGACTGACCTGGTGACGAAATCGACGGGTTACTTCGGTCCGGCACTTTCAGTCGGGATCTCCCACGGCAATGCATTTAAAGGTGCAGAAAAGATACATGTGGCATTAAATGGTGGCTTGGAATGGCAGTGGGGAAAAAAGTCGGAATCTCAGCTGGGAACCTTATCCTATGATTTTGGAATAGGATCCGGGTTAACTTTCCCAGAGATTATTCTTCCGGGAAACCAGCATAAAATAAGAGATATGATGATTCAGGAAACCTCTATGAATCTTGACTTTGACATCATAAACCGGACAGCTTATTATAAAATGTTTTCGACAATGACACATCTGAATTACCGATGGGGAAAGAGCCGAAAGATCCAACACTCCTATTCACCATTCTATGTAAATTCAGTCAGTCTGATTGAGACAACCCCCGCATTTGATTCAGTGGTGGATGAAAATATCTATATCCGGAAGAGTTTTGAAGAGCAGTTTATTGTTGGTATGAAGTATGAGTTTAGTTATGATAATACGTTTAAAACCAAGCCTCATAATTTTTTCTTCCAGGCAGGGATAAACAGTTCAGGTAATGTGATTGACCTGTTTAAAGGGATGGGAAAGGAAGCATCTGAGCGACCCTACTATTTCTTGAATAATATCTATTCACAGCATGTTAAAATTACCACTGATTTACGGTATTACCTGAATGGTTTAGATAAAACTTTGGTTTTCAGGCTCTATGCAGGAGTTGGAATGCCATACGGCAATTCTACAGTGTTGCCCTATGTAGAACAATTCTTTAGCGGGGGCGCCTATAGCATCAGGGGTTTTACAGCCCGTTACCTGGGTCCGGGATCTTATAACGAGGATAGAAGCGGCTACATTGACCAGTCGGGGGATATGAAGCTGGAGGGCAACCTGGAATACAGATTTGGGATATCCAAGATAGTGAAAGGGGCAATCTTCCTTGAAACAGGAAACATCTGGTTGGCAAATGAGGATGAGAACAGGCCGGGAGCAAAATTTGATTTCCACACATTTTACAATCAGCTCGCTGTGGGTTCAGGTATCGGACTAAGATTTGATTTTAACCTGTTTGTTCTCAGGACCGATCTCGGATTTCCACTGAGAACACCTTATATGACGGATGAGAAGCACTGGTTGTTCGGAACCAAACAGATTTTATCAGGCAAGTTATTCTATTTGGCCATAGGATATCCTTTTTAGCAATTTCCAGCTTTACTGTTTCAACATGGGGAACAACCTGACTATCTCTTCATCGGTGGGTTGTTTTCCATACTCGCATATTTCAAAAGCCTCAGCATGCTTGGCACTTTCCCCCTTATCTCCATACCACTTTTTCAGGCACTCCCTGACAGATCTGTTTGGAGTGTTCGTTCTTCTTCCGGCCAGCATTTCCAACCTCGATTTTTCATCTTTCGGTACCCGGTCTAAGTTTCCGGAAGTCCAGGGAAGCCATTCGAAATACTGAGATTCATGTGCAGCCATACCGTAAATCTTCTGATCAAACACCTCATCAATAATTACTGCAATATCCGGTTCAAATGGGTTTGGTTTCTGAAACCTGTCCTCTGCATATAGGAAGACCGGATTTTTTTTCAGAGGGGGAACATCAGGTGCAATATTTGGGACAATCACCAGATAAGCGGCATCCTGCATTAAGATGGCACTGTTTCTGTGATCGGGATGATAATCATTTATCCTTGGTCCGATGACCACATCAGCATTCCATTCTCTGATTTCCCGGATCACTTTTAAACGGTTCTCCAACGTGGGCATAAGCTCACCATCATGGTTATCCAATACTGTATATTCAACCCCAAACCTTCTCCCGGCTTCCTCTGCTTCTGCAATTCTAATCCTGGCTAATTCACCACCCCCTTTGGCATAATGACCCGCATCACCATTTGTGAGAGATACAAATTTCACATGATGACCCAATTTTGCAAACAGAATGGCGGTACCCCCGGCATCTCCATCACAGTCGTCGGGGTGGGCACCAATAACAATCACATGAATGGGTTCCTCTTGCGCATAGATAATTACAATGCTAAAGAGGAGGCAAATGGTGAACAATAGCTTTTTCATTGGAAAGTTGATTTGCTGAATAAAATCCAGGGACGTAATTTACACTTTTAATGGATATCATTTTAGTTCGCTATCCTTCAAAAATAATCTCTTTTTAATTCTTTTAGTGATCATTAATGATTATATTTGATCAATACAATCATTATTCAAGGATTTGAGGAATAGAAATGAATACAAAAATGAGAAAAACCACAACACCTGAGTTACGTAAGAGGCTTATTCTGGGATTGTTAAAGAATCAGGATTCGGTTTCGACTCAAGAAATATTAAAGGTATGTAATGCTTCTGAAATTACCATTCGCCGTGATTTAACGATATTAGAAAAAAAGGGATTGCTTATCAGGACTCATGGCGGTGCGATTAGAAAAGCAGTAACTGATCAGCTTTTTACATTTAATCATAAAATCAGTCGAAACAAGAATCATAAAGATTATATATGTAAAATTGCCTCTAGATTTATTAGTGCTAATGATATTATTTTCATTGATGCCGGTTCTACAGTAGCATTTCTGTCTAAATATATTTCCAAAACAGTACCACTTACTGTGATTACTAATGCCCTTCCCCTCGCTTCCGAACTGATCAATTTCGATAATATAAAATTGATATTAATTGGAGGAGAAGTTATGAATAAACGAAAAGCAATTTACGGGCATACTGCTGAGCAAAGCATAAGGCAATATCATGCTAACAAAGCTTTTATAGGCACCGATGGAATATCATTATCCAAAGGATTAACCTCTTATGACCTTAAGGAAGCTGCCATTACAATCAACATGGCAGAAAATGCTGATGAAGTATTTCTGCTTTGTGATTCTACAAAAATTGAGAAGAACTCATGTGTGAGGTTTGCCCCATTATCAACAATCAAATATCTGATTACTGACAATGCGCTGGATCCGGGACTCATCTCAAAATATGAAAAGCAGCATATTAATATAATCAATGAATAATTACAATGAATAGTATGAAAGATCTCATCCTTCTTATTCTTGTTTTTTCCTCCTCGTTGTCAGCCCAAACCCATGTTGATAAGGAAGAAGTTGTGGATATTGGTTCCCGCAGGGAACTGTTTACAGATCATTTCCTGATCGAAAGAATGGATCATTTGCAACTGAGGTTGCATGAACCCACAGATGAAGGAATTGTGCTCCGATTCGACAGACCCTGGGAAGGGCCATTTTGCGGGTATGCCACCATCATCAAAGATGACTCTCTCTTCAGGCTCTACTACCGGGGACTTCCCAGTGCCGGAAAAGATGGCAGTGATTTGGAGACTACCTGCTATGCAATATCCGTGGATGGGATCAACTGGGTAAAACCGGATCTGGGACTCTTCCAGGTTTCAGGCAGCTACAAAAACAATGTAGTGCTGGCCAATGCGGCACCGGTTACCCACAATTTCAGCCCTTTTCTCGATACAAGGAAGGGAATTGATCCGACACAGCGATATAAAGCCCTGGGCGGGACAGAAGGAAGCGGACTGAAAGCTTATGTTTCAGAAGATGGGATCAGGTGGAATCTGATTCAGGAAGAGCCGGTGTTTACGGAGGGACTGTTTGATTCACAGAATGTCGCTTTCTGGTCCGAGAGTGAGCAGCGCTACCTCTGCTATTTTCGAGAATGGTCCGGGGATGGATATTCAGGATTCCGATCAGTAAGCCGGACCACCTCGGAAGATTTTATACATTGGTCAGACCCTGTAGAGATGGAATTTGGGGATACTCCCAGGGAACATCTCTATACCAATCAGACCGCCCCATACTTTCGGGCGCCCCATATTTATGTCTCTGTGGCAGCCCGGTTTATGCCTGACAGACAGGTGCTAACCGAGAAACAGGCCCTTGAACTCAATGTAAATCCAAAATATTTCAAGGATTGTTCCGATGCGATATTCATGACCTCCAGGGGCGGGAACAGGTACGACCGTACTTTTATGGAGGGCTTTATCCGCCCGGGAATCGGATTGCAGAACTGGGTCTCCCGTTCCAACTATCCCGCCCTGAATGTGGTTCAGACAGCTCCTGATGAAATGTCGGTCTATGTAAACCAGGATTATGCCCAGCCCACCTCCCACCTGCGTCGTTATTCATTGCGTCTGGATGGATTCACATCGCTTCATGCTTCATACGAGGGAGGTGAGATGATCACCAGGCCGTTCCGGTTTACCGGAGATACACTATTTCTCAATTTTTCAACCTCCGCTGCCGGATCTGTCCGGGTTGAATTACTCAGCAGGGATGGGAGCCCCCTGGAAGGATTTGAACTGGAAAACTCCAAAGAGCACATAGGAAATGAGATCGAGAAGGCTGTAAGCTGGCAGGGAGATCCGGATTTGATGACCCTCACGGATCAGCCGGTAAGGCTCCGTTTTGTGATGAAGGATGCGAACCTCTATAGCTTGCAGTTTAAATAATGGCTGGTAAATCTTACAAAATGGGAACAACTATCCAAACAAATATGAGACAAAGCCGTGTGCTTAAAAAGCTAAGAGCCGGAGAGGTTGTAAGTTGCATCAAGCTTCATTTCGACGCACAATCTTCAGATATTGCCGGTATGAGCGGAATTGATTGCGCATGGATTGACCGTGAACATCTGGCACAGGACTGGTCGGCTCACCAGGCTCACATACTGGCAGCTAAAACTCATGATATGGACCTGTTAATAAGGGTCCCACGTGGTAGTTACAGCGACCATATCAAACCCCTTGAAATGGACGCAACCGGTATCATGGTGCCGCATATTATGGGACTTGAAGATGCGCGGCAGGTAGTACAGATGACCCGGTTCCATCCCATTGGACGGCGACCCCTGGATGGAGGGGGGCCAGATGGCAAGTATGCCATGATGAATTATACGGATTATATGAAACAGGCCAATGAAGAGCGGTTTGTCATTTTACAGATTGAAGATCCGGAACCGCTTGATGAGCTTGAAGATATTGCAGCGCTGGATGGAATTGATATGCTTTTCTTTGGTCCTGCGGATTTTAGTCAGGGTATCGGTGCCCCTGGTGACTGGAATCATCCCAGATTTCTTGAAGCAAGAAAGCGAGTTGCCCAGGTTGCCGTTAAGCATGGCAAATATGCAGGAATACCGGGCAGCATCAACAATTATGACGAACTGATTGAATTAGGATACCGCTTTATTAACATCGGTGCAGACGTGGTGGGTCTTGGCCAATACTTCAAACAGCAAATGGAGGATTTCTTAAAGAGAGTAAATGACTAATCAAATCATAATACAATAGTAATTATTTATCAAAAAACAGATCACATGAGCAAAGATTGGTGGAAAGAAAACGCAGTGGGCATACCGCATCTTATCACAGAGACTCCGGGTCCAAAGTCAAAAAAAATGCATGACAATACCTGCAGGTATTTTCGAGGACTCTCCTCACAGGTTAAGCTATTTCCTGTAGCTTTTGAGGAGGGATTTGGTATTACACTAACGGATGTTGACGGTAACAAGTACCTGGATTTTTCATCGGGTATCTACGTGACCTCCCTGGGGCACAGCCATCCGAAAATTTCCGGGGCCATAAGTAAGTGGGCCAACAAACTGATGAACTGTCACGATTTTACTACCCCGGTGAAGGAGGCATTGCTGGAGAAAATGGTGGATGTGCTTCCCGGCAACCTGAATACCATACAGCTATATAGTGATGGTTCTTCTGCAGTTGAAGCAGGTATTCGTGCAGCAAGGGCAATCGGGAACCACCACGAATTCATCTCTGCTTTCAGGGATTTTCATGGGAAGAGCATGGCTGCGGTAAGCTGTGCCCAGATGGTCAGGGGCGATGTTTATAGTTACGGTCCTACCCGGGCCCCCGGTTTTTACATGGTACCAAGGCCCGATCCCTACCGCCCCCTGTTCAAAAAAGCAGACGGGACCATTGATACGGATGCCTATATCGATTTCTACGATACCTTTATCCGTGAAAGTACCGTGGGAAATGTTGCGGCTTTTGTGCTGGAACCAGCCCAGGGCTGGGGCGGATCCATTTTTCCGCCGGAAGACTACTTCCCCAAGCTTCGTAAATATTGCGATGAAAAAGGTATTTTGTTGTTCGATGACGAGGTGCTTGCCGGAATGGGACGCACAGGCGAATGGCTGTGCATGGACCACTGGGATGTGGTACCGGATATTGTTACCCTGGGTAAATCCTTTGGTAACGGATTCCCGGTAACTGCCATGGTGGTAAAGGAAGAGTATGCCGATGCCCTGGATAAGATCTCTGCCTCATCCAGTTACGGGGGGAACCCGATGGCCTGTGCCGCCGCCCTGGCTTCTATTGAGGTAATTGAAGAGGAGGAGATTATTGAGAATGTTCAAAGGGTGGGTGCACACTTTATGAACCGTATGGAGAAGATGAAGCAGGAGCATCCGATCATTGGAGATGTGAAGGGAAAAGGATTTCTGCTGGGTATGGAACTGGTAAAAGACAAAGCCACCAAGGAGCCTTTTGATGAAGCGGGAACACTGGTGTACCAGAAAGCATTCAGAAAAGGGCTGGCCTGGATACCGGCCGGACATATCCTTCGCATGTCTCCCCCACTGATCATGGACGAACACTATGCTGATATGGGACTGGATATCATCGAGGATGCAATCACAGAAGTGGAGAAAGAGTTTGGATATTAAAATGAAATATGATGAGTAAAAACAAAACCATCCGGTTCGGGATTATTGGCTGTGGATTAATGGGACGTGAGTTTGCTGTTGCTGCGGCACGATGGCCTGCGCTACTGGACCTGGACGCCCGGCCGGAAATAGTTGGGATCAGCGATCTGAACGAAAGCCTTTTTGAGTGGTATTCGGATCGTTTCGATTCCATAAAGCTTATTACAACCGATTACCGTGAACTGCTGGCGAGTAATGAGATTGATTTTATCTACTGTGCAGTGCCTCATAACCTGCATGAAAAGATATATATTGATATTATCCGTGCGGGGAAGCATCTTCTGGGGGAAAAACCTTTCGGTATTGACTTGAAAGCGAACACGAAGATCCTGGAGGCTTTAAAGGAAAATCCGGATCTATTTGTACGTTGTGCTTCCGAGTTCCCATTTTACCCGGGAGCTCATCAGATCCACAAGTTTATTGAAGAGAATCCCTGGGGCAGAATTATCGGTGTAAATTCAAGCTTCATGCACTCCTCGGACATCAATTTCGAGAAACCCATGAATTGGAAGCGAATGATAAGCACCAACGGTGAGTATGGATGCATGGGCGATCTTGGAATGCATACGCTTCATATCCCCATTCGTTCTGGTTGGATACCCAAAACTGTTTCAGCTTCCCTCTCAAATATTGTCACCTCCCGTCCCGATGGCAAGGGAGGGAGTGTCCCATGCGAAACATGGGACAATGCCACATTGCAGTGTATGGTTGAGCATCCTCAGGACAAGTATGATTTTCCCATGACAGTGAAAACATACCGCATTGCCCCGGGTGAGACAAATACATGGTCTATTGAAATCTATGGAACCGAATTTAGTGCTGTTTTTAGCACGAAGCATCCAAAAACCTTGCAAACGATGCAGTATAAAAACGGGGAGAAGCAGGAGTGGCGGAGCGAGGATTTAGGTTACAGTTCTGTTTATAAGACCATCACAGGAGGAATTTTTGAATTTGGTTTTACCGATTCCATCCTCCAGATGTGGGCAGCCCTTATGGATGAGTTTTCAAATCCTGATAAAGAGGTGCCTTATGGATGTGTCACCCCGGACGAAACATATACACAGCACAGGATACTTACAGCAGCGTTGGAATCATACAAAAGGAAAGAGATCATCTCCCTGTGAAATTAGCACATATGACCGGAGCGGAGAAGGAAATGATTTTGGTATTGGATATTGGGACCAGTTTTCTTAAGTGCGGATGCATTGATTCTGAGAACAATATTATTACCAGGAATGAGCGGGTATTTCCAATGTCGCATCACCAAACTACTTATGAAACAGACTTCAATGTTTTTTTTAATACTGTAGTCGATTTGCTGAATGAGTGCATGGCACACACGCTGGTCCGGCAATCCGGTGTTAAAGCTTTATTAATTACCAGTCAGGCCCAGACATTTGTGCCGGTGGATGAGGGATTTTCTCCGCTCAGGAGTGGCATTGTCTGGCTGGATGAACGGGCTGGGAAGGAAGCTACCTGGATCATGGAGCACCTGCCCGATTTTGCAGGGAAGGCAGGTTTGCACACTGCTCTTTCCGGTTTGTATGCCTCAAAACTGTTATGGTTAAAGCGAAATGAACCTTCACTGTTCAACGGGGCCGGGGCTTTTCCGCTGATTCAAGTAATTTCGGAATGCTGAATGTTGAAGCAAAATTTTTTCTATGACCTGTACATCATCGGCACATATTCTTTACACCGTTTCTCCGCGAAAACTTTCTTGAAACGGGCGAATCTCTGGACACCACCTTCAAGCGGTACATCGGCCCACTCCTCACCGATGAGAGGTTTGGCGTATTTAACGAAATCGTCAGTTACATCAAAACCGTCTTCTGTAATCCAGTCATTCGGTACTTCTCTTATAGAGTTCGCAATTACATCTAACGCAACCTTGTCGTAGTAGGCTTTATAGATATCTCCTGGTTTACGCTCAATGGTGGACATCCAACCCGTTCCATCCTTGAGAGCAATTTCAACTGCATGCTTTGCAACGAGAAACGCTTCTTCTCGATCGACTTTAGAGGCAAGCGTCGACACCATACGCTGTTCAATTCCCCAAGCATTGCATAAAGCTGGTCCATATTTGGAAAGATTCTTTGAACTCAAATATTTGGTGAGAAATAGGCCTTGTGTACGCCCGGAAACAGTAAGACCATCGGGATGGCCAAAGGCGTCTTTTCCACCGTAAGGTTCGAACTCCTGCCCGGCGTTCATAACAACAATACAACGACCGCGTTGTTTAAGCTGGTCGCTGACGGTGTCGGCAATTTGCTCAATAGGAATTTTCTTTTCCGGCATCACAAGAAGCAAAGGCATTTCACGGTTTGGGTCGCCCAGTCTTGCAGCGGCTGGAATGAAACCTGTACCGCGACCCATTGCCTCCATAACCAGGATGGGATTGTGCGTGCAGCACCCCATGTTTTCCTCATTCGCATTTTGGATGATGTTAGCCCAATGACGAGCGATTGAGCCATAACCTGGGGTATGGTCGCAGTATGTGATTTCCTGATCACCCAAATCATTATCAACCGTTTTCGGAATTCCCACTACGGTAAGATCCAGATTTCTCTCTTTAGCTAATAAGGACACCTTATTGGCGGTATCCATCGAGTCATTGCCGCCATTGTAGAAAAAATAGCCAATATTGTGTGCTTTTAGCACCTCGATAACTCGCTCAAAATCTTCCTGACGATCTTCCGACAGCTTATAGCGACACGTACCAATAGCTCCTGCGGCAGGCGTGGTCGCCAACAGATCGATCTCTTTTTGGGGTTGAGCCGATATATCAATCAGTTCCTCTTGGAGAACGCCTTCAATTCCGTGCCAGCCGCCATAGATCTTTCCGAATTTGGAAGGGTAACTACGACAGGCTTCTATGACTCCTCGCAGAGAGTTATTGATCACCGGCGTCGGTCCGCCAGACATGCCAAATAATACATTTTTATTCTTTTTCATGAATGTTTATCCTTATGTTTATTTTTTTAACATCATATTCTATAATTTTTTGAAATATTCCTGCTGCTGCTAAGGTCTATGCCTAAAACATATTCCATTATTTCAGTTCGTCCAGGATTTCAATAGTCTTATTAACAAAAATCTCGCCAGCTTCATAACTAAACAGCGAGTTCGATGCCTCGTATCCACCTTCTTCTGCGGCTTCTTTGGTAACAAGGTAGCCCTGCATTTCGCCGTTGGCACATGAAATTACAAAGGTGTTTTCAGCTTTTTGTTTTACCGCTAAAGGATATTCAATGAAAACTTCTCCCTGCCAGCCGACAAAGTTCCATTGGCCGATTTTAATAACCTGAATTTCAGCAGGCAGACTACTACTATGGCCACCCTCAAGAAGTCCGTTAGCGGCTGCTTTAGAAAGTGTAAGGGTCTCCTCGGCACCGAACCAGTCGCACTCGGCGGTTCTTGTCTCTTGTTTTGGAGCGTTGGAGTTTCTTAAGTTTTCAAGTTTTTCAACAGCTTTTTTAAGATTTTCCTCTGCGTCTTTGACATCAGGGAAGACTTTTTTAGGCAGCTCTTCAATTAAACCTACCTTTATTGAAAGTTCGAGATCATTTTTGAAATCAATTTGGCCGATGACTTTTTCGACAGCTTTTCCAAGCACTACGCCAAGTCTTTCGGCCTCTTCAAATGTGTTTGATTTTGTAACATGTCGAGGACTTTGGTTGCCAGATGGACCCATGTGATAAACCACCGGGCATTGATTTCCTAAGACATTTTCCTGTAGATATTTTCTCGCCATTGACGGGAAATCTCCGCTGACTAAAGTCGAATCTTCGTGCATAACCGTTGGGTGCATCGAGCATACGAGCATGCATGCGATATTTGCGTCTGTTTCTGCATTTTTAACAAGCAGTACAGGCACATTGTGGTCAGCAGGGCCATTCGGGTCTCGCCGGTTTGTTCCAACGCCTGTATCGTCGGCGATTTCTAAACCAAGTTTGGCAGGCTGGGCATTTTGATAAGCTTCGATGCCAGCTTGAATTATACCATCCTTCATAAGATCGACATAGTTCTGGTCGGCTTTGGGTACCGCAGGATCAGCTTGGTTGCTGACGTAATCAACAGTATGCGGGCCCGAGTGAGTATGTGTTGCGGTTATCATTATATTTTCTGGCTTTATTCCGGTCTTGTCAGAGATCGCTTTGCGAGCGTTTGCGACAACATCTTTGCTTACCCAAATTATATCATTGGCAATGAATATCACCTCTGTTTTGCCGTCTGAAAGATATAATGATGAAGCCCATAATTTATCGTGTATGCCTGTGCTATATCTTTCAACGTGAGGATAGCCATAAAGAAATTGCGAGTCCTTGGGGGTGATATTTGCAACGGCAGCGCCAGCTACTAATCTTCCCCCTTTTTTTTCATTTTTTTTCATTTTTTTTCATTAATATTCTTTCTGTGTTTTTCATATCTTATGTTTTTACATAAATTTATTAACCATTAATTTTTAAAGCATTGTTTGCCGGCAATCCAGGTTTGATTGACATTAAGCTGTTGGTCCAGAACTACAAAATCTGCATCATAACCGATGTCTAACTTTCCTTTTCGATGCCCCAGGCCAATTACTTCTGCCGGATTGGTGCTTACCAGTTTTACTGCTTCGTGAAGGCTTATGTCCAGCCATTTCACGGCATTGCGAAGGGCCTGGTCCATAGTAAGTCCACTACCTGCCAAACCATTATTTTCTACCATCCGGGCCGGGGCGCCTTTATATGCAAATTCTACTTCTCCGCTGTTTCCAAAATTAAAACGCCCGGGCTCTAAGCCTGCACCTACATTCGAGTCGGTTATCAGGCATAACTTCCCGGATCCATTAGTTTTGCAGGCAAGTGCCATTTTTACCGCAATCGGGTCAACATGCACACCGTCAAGGATAAAATCGACACTTACATTTTTATCGGCAAGCACTGCTTCCACTGCGCCGCAAGGACGGACGCCCGGTTCTGTTACTTCGGGACAGGGAAAGACATCGTAAAAATGCGTTGCATGTTTTACCTCGAGTTTTATGACATCCTGTGTTTGTTTAACCGTTGCCACGGTGTGGGTCACAAATGCCGGGGTATTGTTGGCCGTCATCAGGGGCAGCAGTTCATCTATGCCTTCAAATACGTGGGTGTACACAGGATGGTCTTCTGGAATGAGTTTATTAATGAAACTTTCAAAGTCCGAACGTACTGAAGGGTCGGCATTTTCATTCAAAGTTAATCCAGCAGATGTGTGTTTTATTAGCAAATGCAATAATCCTTTTTCGGGTAAATCGTGAAGTTCTTT
>JBDLIX010000043.1:0-36649 GCA_039714655.1 Bacteroidota bacterium | reverse complement strand
GCGGAGGAAGAGGGATTCGAACCCCCGGTCCGCGCGAACGGACAACGGTTTTCAAGACCGCCGCATTCGACCACTCTGCCATTCCTCCGGGCGCAAAAGTAGTAAAATTTTGAAATGTGGCATGGGAAATTTTAAATTGAGGGATTGAAAAATGGGTATGTTGTATGGGAATTTGAATAAAACGAGTCGTAGCGGACTATTCAGGAGATTTGGTCGAAAAAGGGTTCATGAGGTGAAATTGGAGTGAGAATGGCGTGGGAATGGGGATGGTTATCTACAAAAAGTCAGCATTTATCAACATTTCAGCGTTTTTTTATAAGCAGCTTCTTGCGCGGGTAAGAGAAAAATTTATATTTGTATAGAATTTGGCTAGAATTAAAAATATTTATTAACCCTTAAATTTCATTCATTATGAACAAAGCACAATTAATTGATGCTATTGCTGCTGAAGCCAATTTGACTAAAGCAGATGCCAAAAGGGCTCTTGATGCTTTCATTGCTACCACTACTGGTGCATTGAAAAAAGGAGACCGTGTTGCCTTAGTAGGATTTGGTTCTTTCTCAGTTTCTGAAAGAGGTGCTAGGACCGGCAGAAACCCACAAACCGGTGCAGAGATTAAAATTGCTGCCAAGAAGGTTGTGAAGTTCAAAGCTGGTAGTGAGCTTGGAGACGCTGTCAAGTAAAAATATTTGAACTGCAAAAGAGAGGGGGCTGTTAGCTCCCTTTTTTTTTGGTTATTTTTGAGGGATGGACCCATATACCCTGGATCTGATTAAGCATTTATCGGGATGCATCACAGAGAACCGGCTTTCTCTCTTTAAACAGGTTCTCTCTGAACGTACCCGGTACATCACAGTGTTGTTAGAGGATATCTACCAGTCGCAGAATGCCTCTGCAGTGCTTCGAAGCTGTGACTGTACAGGTATACAGGATGTGCATATCGTTGAGCAACGGAATGAGTATGAAATCAACAGTGATGTGGCGCTGGGTTCCAACCAATGGTTGTCCTTACATTATTATCGTGAAGGAACCGACAATATATCTTCTGCAGTGGGAGTACTGAAAAAGAGAGGGTACCGCATTGTGGCCACATCACCTCATACCACGGGGACAACCCCAGATACATTTGATCTTGCAAGGGGAAAGGCAGCACTGATGTTCGGGACAGAACTAAATGGTCTTACTGACAGGGCTTTGGAGCTGGCTGATGAGCATATTCAGATCCCTATGGTGGGTTTTACGGAGAGCTATAACATTTCGGTTTCGGCTGCCATCCTTTTGTATCATTTGAGAGGAAGACTGAAAGCTTCCTCTTTGGACTGGAAGATAGGAGAGGAGGAGCGTTCTTTTCTGCTTTTGGATTGGCTTCGGACCAGCATTAAGATGTCTGAACAGATTGAAAACCAGTTTCGAAAAGATTATAAACCCACTTTTTAGTTCCTTAATGAACATCTTAAGCGATTATTCGTTACCTTTGATTAACAGAGGCTTTTTATAGATAAGTATCTGTTAGAAGCTGATTAAATAAATTTATTGCGCATGAACTGCATGATCATTGATGATGATACCCTGTCCAGGCGTATTATCGAGGAATTTATCCAGAAGACTGACGGGTTGGAACTAATTTCATCCAGCGGGGATCCGGTTGAAGGGATCAATATTCTGAAGAAGCATGATGAGATCCATTTGATCTTTCTTGACATAGAGATGCCCGAGATGACAGGGATAGAATTTCTTAACACCCTGAAGAATCCTCCCCAGATTATCATTGTTTCCTCCAAAGGGAAATACGCAGTGGATTCATACGAATATGATGTAACAGATTACCTCCTTAAGCCAGTGGACTACGGCCGTTTCTACAGGGCTGTAGCAAAGGCTTTTAAACGGTTTGAGCAGATGACCGCCGACCAGCTGGGTAAAGATGAGATCTTTATCAAGAAGAATGCTACTCTGGTAAAGCTCAAGTATGATGATATTCTCTGGGTGGAGGCGCTTGAAAATTACGTGATCTTCAACACTTTTGCTGACAAGTATACCATCCACTTCACCATGAAGGCCATAGAGCAGAAGTTGCCTGGAGCCAAGTTTACCAGGGTGCACAGGTCCTATATTGTCAATACCAGCTGCATCAATGTGATTGAAGACAATTCGGTGATTGTCAAGGTGGAAGATGGCAGCAAATCAATACCCATCGGTAAATCCTATAAGGATAAGCTGATGCGCGACATCAACCTGATTATCAAGTAACCCATGGTTTCCAATCGACAGTTGTTTCTGCGGCATGTGGCGCAGACATCTGATTCGTCCCTTCAGTTTGTGATAGAACGAGCCGAAGGGATCTTTTTTTATAACTCCTCAGGCAAAGCCTATATCGATCTGGTATCGGGAGTTTCTGTATCTACCCTGGGGCACGGGCACCCGGTGGTGGTAGATGCTGTTAAGGCTCAGTCTGATCTTTACTTGCACACAATGGTATACGGGGAGTTTGTTCAATCACCCCAGGTACAGTATGCCAAGTGGTTAACAGATCGCCTCCCCGCATCGCTGGACAATGTTTTTTTCGTGAATTCCGGTAGCGAAGCCATTGATGGGGCCATGAAGCTGGCCAAACGATTTACAGGTCGGGGAGAATTCCGTGCATTCCGGAATGCTTACCACGGGGGGACTCATGGTGCCCTGAGCATCCTGGGGGATGAGACGGCGCGTTCTGGTTACCTTCCGTTGTTACCCGGAATAAAGCACTTGAGATTTAATTGTAATGAGGATCTGGAACTAATTGATGGGAATGTGGCTGCGGTGGTGGTGGAGCCCATTCAGGCAGAGGCGGGGATCATTGAACCTGCAGGAGATTTTCTGCTGAAGTTGCGAGAGCGCTGTGATGAAACCGGGACGTTGTTGATTCTGGATGAGATCCAGACGGGCATGGGAAGAACAGGGAAGCTGTTTTCATTCGAATATTTTGGAGTAGTTCCCGATATATTATGTCTGGCCAAGAGTTTTGGAGGTGGAATGCCATTGGGTGCTTTTATTGCCTCCAAAGAGGTGATGCGAAAGCTTACGTATGATCCGCCATTGGGACATATTACCACCTTCGGAGGACACCCGGTGAGCTGTGCAGCGGGACTTGCGGCTCAGACTTTTGTTGAGGAGAATGGATTGATGGAACATGCCCTTCAGATGGAAAAGAGGTTCCGGGCAGGCCTGAAGCATCCTCTTATCAAAGGTATACGGGGGATGGGATTGTTCCTGGCTGTGGAAATAGAAGAAGGGATCGATGTGAACCGTTTTATTACCCTGGCTTTTGAAAATGGATTGGTAATCGATCAGTTTCTCTTTTCTGACGATTCCTTCCGCATTGCACCACCGCTTATTATCTCAAAGGATGAGGTAGATGATTCCGTCCAACGGGTGTTGGCGACTTTGGATTGGCTTATGCAATAAGAAAACAGCGAATACTTCGTTCATATATAGATATGACCAGAACTGTTTCCATACTTCTTTTGATCATTCTCTCTTTTGCTGTACAGGCACAGGAACCCGAATACCTGGGACTGGTGAAGGCAGAGACAGCGTTGCAGGATCTTTTTAACCAGCTCTATTCCGACACCCTGTCAGAATCCGGACCTGTGCTGAACAGGATTCGAGAGATCATGAATGTGGCACTGGTAGCAGATGGAGCCATGCAATATCCCTGGAGCAGACTGAATCGGATCGGGGTGATTCCATCTGATGATGGGAATGTAAGAATCTTTACCTGGCATGTGATGGATGATGTGGACAATTACCGGTATTTTGGGTATGTCCAGGTGGCGATGAAAAGGGGAAAGATCAGGTTATATGAATTGATGGATAACCAGAAAGAACAACGGGATGTGAGAATGTTACAACAGTCTGCCGAAGCGTGGTATGGCAAGTTGTATTATAAGATCGTCAGCAGGAATTACAAACGGAAAACTTATTATACACTCCTGGGAATGGATTTCAATAATGGGCGTTCCATCATCAAGACCGTTGAGGCCATGACGATTCAGCGCAACAAACCACAGTTTATCAGGGGTTTTTTTCTTGTTGGGAGTGACTATGTAGACCGGATCGTTTTGGAATACTCCACCCAGGTTGCCAGTTCAGTGAGGTATGATCCCGGGTTAAAGATGATCACTTTTGATCACCTGGTGCCTTTCCATCCCATCTACAATGGCAATTATGAGTTCTATGGGCCGGACGGCTCTTTTGACGGACTGGAGTTCAAAGCCGGTACCTGGATTTTCAGGGAAGACATCGATGTACGCAATCTGGACTGACGTATTGTCAGATTTACCCGATTGGCATATCATTTGTCACATTCGTGACCAGATGTAAAACATAAAACAGTTGAGCAATGCAGAAAGGTAAAATCAATGTTACCACGGAGAACATTTTCCCCATCATTAAGAAATTCCTCTATTCGGATCATGAGATATTCCTGAGGGAGTTAATATCGAATGCAGTGGATGCCACTCAGAAATTGAAAACACTCGCTTCGGTTGGTGAATATAAAGGAGAGCTGGGCGACCTGACCATTCGGGTGGATGTCAATAAGAAGAAAAAGACCCTCACAGTTTCGGATGCAGGGGTTGGGATGACCGCCGATGAGGTGGATAAGTACATCAACCAGATCGCTTTCTCCAGTGCGGAGGATTTTCTGGAGAAGTATAAGAAGGAAAGCAACGCCATCATCGGTCATTTTGGCCTGGGATTCTATGCCTCTTTTATGGTGTCTGACAAAGTGGAGATCAAGACTCAATCCTGGCAGGAAGAAACCAAGGGCGTAGCCTGGAGCTGTGACGGCAGTCCCGAGTTCACCCTGGATGAGCTGGACAAAGGTGCCAGGGGAACCGAGATCACCCTTCACCTCGATTCTGACAGTAAGGAGTTTCTGGAGGAGAGCAAGATCAACGAACTGCTGGAGAAGTATTGCAAGTTCCTGCCAGTGGAGATCACCTTTGGCAAAGAGAAGGAGTGGAAAGATGGTAAAGAGGAGGAGACCGGAAAGGACAAGATTATCAATGATACCAAACCACTTTGGACCCTTCCTCCTTCAGAAGCGAAGGATGAGGATTACAATGAATTTTACCGCAGGTTGTATCCCATCGGTGGAGATCCACTTTTCAATATCCACCTCAATGTGGATTATCCGTTTACTCTTACAGGGATCCTCTATTTCCCGAAGATCAAAAACAACATTGAGATTCAGAAAAACAAGATCCAGCTTTACAGCAACCAGGTGTTTGTGACCGACTCTGTGGAAGGTATTGTTCCCGAGTTCCTTACCCTGTTGCATGGTGTGCTTGATTCTCCCGATATCCCTTTGAATGTTTCGAGGAGCTACCTGCAGAGCGATTCAAATGTAAAGAAGATCTCTTCGCACATTACCAAAAAGGTGGCCGATAGGCTTGAGGAGATATTTAAGAACGACCGGGAGCAGTTTGAACAGAAATGGGATGACCTGAAGCTCTTTATCGAATATGGCATGATGTCGGATGAGAAGTTCCACGACCGTGCCGAGAAGTTTACCCTCCTGAAGAATATGGAAGGCAAATATTTTACCCTGGCAGAGTATGAAGAGTTGATCAAAAAGGAGCAAACCGATAAGAATAAAACACTTATCTATTTATATGCCACCGATAAGGCTGAGCAATATAGCTACATTGAGTCTGCCAAAGCCAAAGGGTATGATGTATTGCTGATGGATGGTCAGCTCGACACCCACTTTCTGAACCATATGGAGACCAAACTGAAGGACTCCAGGTTTGCCCGTGTGGATTCAGATATTATCGATAAGTTGATTGATAAGGAAGAGACCAGGGAATCTAAACTGACCGCTGAACAGCAGGCAGATCTTACCCCCGTGTTCCAGTCACACCTGCCCGGACATGAGATGAGTTACTTTGTGAGCTATGAATCTCTTGGAGAGCAGGACCACCCGGTGATGATCACCCAGAGCGAATTCATGCGCCGGATGAAGGATATGGAGGAGATGAGCGGACAGGCTTCCATGTATGGGAATATGCCCGATTCTTACAACCTTGTGGTGAATGCAAATCATCCGCTGGTGAGCAAAATTACAGAACAGACCGAGAAGAAGCTGGGTAAGAAGTTAGAGGAGCTACGTACCGAGAAGAAGGGACTCTCGGAGGAGCAGCAGCTGCTGGAGAAGGCCAAAGAGGGGAAGAAAGAGGAGGAGATCCCGCAGAGCGAGAAGGATCAGATGGAAGATGTCAATAAGAAGCTGGGTGCACTGGAAGAGAAGCGTGTGGAGATGTTGAAGAAGCACGGGAAAGGTCAGAAGCTGGTGAAACAGCTTATCGACCTGGCGCTACTTGCCAACAATCAGCTGAAAGGTGAGGAGCTGGCTGCCTTTGTGAAAAGGAGTGTGGATCTTATTAAATAAGAGATAATTCTTATGAGGAATACTATATTATTGATCACTTTATTTGTGCTTGCTTTACCGGTCCATGGTCAGGATCTGCCAGATTATTCAGAGAGGAAAAATGAAATTAATATCGGTTACTTCAACGCCTTTGATCTAAATGGGATCGATGACCTTGGTGTGGGCTACAAACGAATGATCAATAACAGTGCTATCAGAATTGGCACAGGATTTCATTTCATGACCAATACCCATGAATCTGTATCATCACAGGATAGTGGTTCTTTCTTCGAAGTTTCACCCAGGCTTGGTTACGAGTTTTATCAATGGTTCAATCGCATCAGATTAAACTTTGGGGTGGATTTGGTAGGTACATACTACAAGAGTAAATCAGACTACTCATCCGATAATCCGGACTCCTTTGTGGATTATACAACCACAAGCATTCAATATGGTGTACGTCCCTTAATGGGGCTAACAGTGTACATCAATAAATTAATCTCTATTTCCACAGAGACTTACCTGGATATTCGCTACTATAAGAACACCGATGAGAATATTCGATGGAATGGAACAATTACAACTACAGATAAGGGGATGACCACGGGTTTGGGTCCCCTGGGAATTGTCTCCATAAATTTTCATTTCTGACCATTGCTGGCAATGAACTGAGAGATTTTAGAGAAGCAATAGTATAACCTCCTGTTTCAGGTATTAAGAGATACCTGGGGCGGGAGGTTTTTATTTTTTAAAAAATATTAACTTGAAGACTAAAAATAATGGGTGATCTCTCATGGAGATTTGACAACAGAGAGCTTAATTATATCAAAGAAGTTCTTGATTCCGGGTTTGCAAGTGGAACTTCCGGCAATATGAATACCAGACTTGAGGAGGCATTTGCAGACAGATTTAACAGAAATTTTGCGATTACATTTGTTACAGCATTCCTGGCAATGGGTATTTATCTTTTTATCTGTTCCCAACCTGCCAGTGCACAGACCCAAACCTGGGTTGAAGACTCTTTTGAGGATTTTGTGGATGGATCATTTGATGCTGCCGGTCAGAACATCTATGTGAGCCGTGATGGGAAAATTAGTACCATCAATCGCTTCGACCTGAATGAGGATGGATGGATCGATCTTCTGTTTCCGGGAACACACGACAATTACTCCTTGATTCCTGCCACTCTTGCGTCTGTTTCGTCTGAAAGAGAGGTGCAGGTTTCCGATATTCCTGTAGAGGGAGCTCTTCAGTCTGCAGTATCAGACCTTAACAAGGATGGCTATCTTGATATGGTTTTTTGTCCCAATAGCAGCGGCGTTCAGACACCGAGGCGCTTTATAACCATCATATGGGGTGGTGAGGATGGCTGGCCGATTCATCGGAGCAATGGAACCCTGCCGGTTCACTGGATAAAAGAGCTTGTACTTGCAGATTTGAATCATGACGGCTGGGAGGATATTGTAACCCTCAATCGTGAGATTGATCGTGAGGGCCGGAAAATTTCGGTTAATAACATACGAATCTATTGGGGAGGTGAGCGTGGGTTCCTACTTACCCGTTATCAGGATATAGCAGTGCAGGATGTGATTTCTATGAAGGCTGGTGATTTCGATATGGACGGCGCCGATGATGTTGTTTTATTGAAGTCGGATAGTTCTATTGATGTGATCTGGGCTACAGAATCTGAAGAGCCCTCTGTGGAATTTGAAACCACAAAAGTATTTATGCCAGCTGAAAAGGCTACCTGTATTTATGCAGATGATTATAATAATGATGGTGAAACTGATTTTATTGTGGGCAGTGAAAATGAAACGCTATACATTGTACCCGGACATACCGGACGCTCCTGGGATCAAGTCTTAAAGGTAGATGCTTTTAATGCTTCTCATATTACCATGGGAGATTTAGATGGTGACTCATATGAAGATGTTGTCCTCTCCTATTACAGCCAGCAAAGCGCTGCTGGCGGAGAGATGGCTGGTGCTGGTGATCAGGCTGGTGTTAATCTTCATATCTTATGGGGTAGTCGCAAAGGGTTTAAAGCATCCCGATCCACTTCCCTTGAAGCCAGGTATCAGAAAGCGGCAGCTATCGGTGATTATGACGGTGATGGAAATCTTGATGTGGCCATCGCCGTTAACCAGGGAGAAAAAAGTTTTTCAACCAATTCGATTATATACCTTGGCAAGGGAAACAGGCAGTTTGAGAAGGAGACACTGGGTGCACCCACAACAGGTGCTTATGATGTTATTACAGTGCCTTCATCTAATGAAGAACCGGCAATGGCTCTTTTTTGCAATAGTTATGGCGGAACACTCCATGAGAAGGTTCCATTGCACCTATACTGGGGCAGTCCGGATGGATTCAGTACCGAGCGTTTGACGAAAATTCCTTTCAGAAGCGGATATGAAGCCACCTGTGCCGATTTTAATGCGGACAGTTATGTTGATTTGATGGTTTTAGACGCAATGCATGGAGGTCAAACACTTGAAGAAGACTCGCTTGCAGGTGTCAATATTTTCTGGGGAACCCCCGAAGGAATCGATTTTGAAGCAGAACGAACGATTCTTACCGAGGCCCGTTGCTGGTCAAGCAGTACTGCAGATCTGAATAAGGACGGCTATCTTGACCTGGTTTTAGGACAATATGTGTATCAGGACAGGGTGACTCAAGCCATCATTTATTATGGATCAGAGGAGGGCTTCACGCGTAACAATCGTGTTGCGTTTGATTGTGTGGGACGTTCCAACACAGGCAACATAGCAGATTATAACAAAGATGGTTGGCTTGATATGGCATTTGCCTCCTATTGGACACACAAACTGCAACTGTTTTATGGAAGCCCGTCAGGTTTTTCTGAAGATCGCAGGATAGATCTGGATCTGTCAAGAGCTATTGACCTTGAGACAGCAGACCTTAATGGGGACGGATGGCTTGACATTATAGGTTGTAGTTACGCCGATGCCATTACCAGAAATAATGATACCGGAGCTACAATTTTTTGGGGGAATCCCAAAGGATTTCGCCAATGGGATGCACAGTGGCTTCCCGGCTCAGCGCCGTTGGGACCGACAGTTGCTGATTTTGACGGTGATGGTTTTCTCGATTTGTTTAATCCGGCCTATCACGGCGAGTTTACCCGCGAATCACTCCCTTGCTATCTTTACTGGGGCGGAGCGGAGGGTTTCCACCCCAGACGGCGCACAATCTTAACCAATAATTCTGCTTCCGAGGGTCTGGCAGCGGATTTTGATCAGGATGGTCTGTTAGATCTGGCTGTGAGCAATCACACCGTGGATGGTGACCATCATACTTTCTCCAAGGTATATTACAATGACGGCAACCGATTTTCAAATCCCCGGATTACCGAACTTCCAACTCATGGTCCTCACTGGGGATGGGCTATAGACATGGGTCATATTTACAACCGCTCTTTTGAGCAGTTTTATGAATCATCGGTTTATCATTTAGAGAATAGCGTAAGAGAGGGCACTGTGAGTCCTGGTGTGGAAATACCTGAAGGAACAAAATTGAAAATAGCAGTTCGTTCAGCATCTTCAGAAGAAAAATTACTTAATGAAACATGGGAAACAGTAGCCAATAGCACTTTTTTCCTAAAAGAGGATGATCGTTACCTTCAGTATAAAGCAACTCTTATTTCTGAAAATGGTGACCGGTATCCAGTGCTGAGTTCGGTGAAGATCGAATTACAGAAATAACGTTTTAACCTCCTGTTTCAGGAAGTCGATGGCGACCTGAGACGGGGGTGTTTTTAATTCTGTGAGGCGCTCCAGGATCAGTTTTCCCAGGGTGGGACCCGTGGCATCGGGTTTCAGTTCTGCAGTTGTTCCGTTAATGAGGTTGATCACCTGGTTCTTAACCACCTTTACCATCTCCCATGCTTCGGTGCTTACATAAGTCTGCTGAGCCAGGTTGTGTTCAAATTCCGATGTGATGTTGCTGAGTAATTCCTGTTGAAGTTGTCTGGCTGAATAATCGGCTCGACTGATGCGCATGATCATGGAATCGGGGGAGATGCGTTCCAGCAACAGGATGATGCGCTCATAGGCCTGCAGCCGAACCGGCAGAATGTCATCGGCAATGTGCATGTTAAACTCTTTATTCCGCCTTTTTTCTTCGTTCCGGGACCAGGCTTTGAGCATGATCCATACGGTCAGAAAGACAATGAATGCAGGCACTGTATACTTAAGAATTTCAAGCAGACTATCCATGTTGATTTTTTTTTGAAACTTGCTTCACACAATATTAACTAAATTATCACGAAAAGTGTATTTTTGACCTCTGAAATGCTAATCTCCACAATCTAAATTTTAAACCAATGGAACAACTTTCAGCAAGAATTAAATCACTGTCTCCATCTGCCACAATAGCCATGAACCAAAAGGGTCGGGAATTGAAGGAAAAAGGTGTTGACGTAATCAATTTAAGTGTAGGAGAACCCGATTTCTCAACTCCCGATCACATTCATGAAGCAGCCAAAGTAGCGATAGATAGTAACTGGGATCACTATGCACCAGTGGCTGGTTACCCCGATCTGCTGAAAGCCATTGTGGATAAATTCAAACGGGAAAACAACCTGGATTATAAACCTTCCAACATCATGGTAAGTGTGGGTGCCAAGCACTCCCTGGCCAATGTGATGATTTGCCTGATTGATAAAGGAGAAGAGGTTATTGTCCCTGCACCATACTGGGTGAGTTATGCCGAACAGGTGAAGATTGCCGAAGGGGTGAATGTGATTGTCGATACTTCGGTTGAGAATGAGTTTAAAATGTCGGCTCAGCAGCTTGAGGATGCCATTACTCCAAAAACCAAGGCGCTGTTACTCTGTTCCCCGTCCAATCCCACCGGAAGTGTCTATACAAAAGAGGAGTTGAAAGCACTGGCAGATGTGCTCGCAAAACACCCCAATGTGTATGTGATTGCCGATGAGATTTATGAGCATATCAATTTTGTGGGCGGGCATGAATCAATTGCACAGTTTGAAGAGATTCGCGACCGGGTGATAATCATCAATGGTGTCTCCAAAGGGTATGCAATGACCGGTTGGAGAATTGGTTACATGGCCGGACCCGATTGGCTGGTAAAGGCCTGTGGGAAGCTGCAGGGACAGATGACTTCCGGAGCCACTTCAATTGCCATGCGTGCAGCCCTTGCCGCATTGACCGGTGACCAGGCGTGTGTAACGGAAATGCGTGATGCCTTCCTGCGCAGACGCGACCTGATCCTTGGGCATATGGCCCAGATTGATGGTGTTAAGTGTGCTACTCCTGGAGGAGCATTCTATGTATTCCCGGATTTCAGTCAGTACATTGGAAAATCGGTGGATGGACGCAATATCGAGACCGACATGGACCTCTGTATCTACCTGTTGGAAGTGGGTCACATTGCTACAGTACCCGGATCAGCATTTGGAGCCGACGGCTGTGTGAGGATCAGCTATGCCAATTCGGATGAGAACCTGGAGAAGGCGATGCAGCGGTTGAAGGATGCGTTGGGAGCTCTCTCCTAGTATCTCCTGGTTATTCTACCGGCCCTTAAAACCTTTTCTGCGAAAATGTTTGTAGGGGCCTTAATAGAATAACCATCCGATACTAAAGAGAAGGTTCTGCAAAGGATCCTAAAGAAAAAAATACAATGAACCGTCTCAGGAGACTGGGGCGGTTTTCTCTTTGGACTGTTCTATTAACTCCTTGTGACAGACAAGCGGGTTGCTTTTTTCTCCATGCCAATAGTGAAAACCGTTGCCCTGGCAATCCCGGTAATCCTTACAATCGGCACATTTCCCTTTTTTTGTCCAGCTTCTGTCTCTGAAAGGCTTGTACTTAGTCTGCCAGGTTTCCCAGAAGTTCTCTTTGTAGATATTTCCCTGGGCAAATGACCGGTCGATATTTGGACAGGCCGAGATTGATCCGTCAATTAAGATGGATCCTATATTGATCCCTGCTCTGCAGAAGAAAGGGGTGTTTCTCACTTTGGATTCGTATTCCCCCACATAACCTTCACAACTGAATTTAATATCAATGAATTTTGTTTTTCTGTTGTCAGAGATAAAATCCATTAATTCTCTAAACTCCTTGTCTGATAAGAACAAGTCTGGATTGTTTTTTGCACGTCCGATGGGTACGATGGTAAACAGTCTCCATGCTTTCACCCCTTTTGCGGTAAGGTATTTATAAACCTCGGGCAGTTCATGGAGGTTTCGTTTATGGACGCAGGTAACAACATCAAAATTGAGTCGGGAGGAGCTAGAAGCCAGCCCGATTGCCTGGTCTACCTTTTCAAAACTATGTGGATTGCTCCTAAGCCAGTTATGGGAGTCTTGCAGTCCGTCCAGGCTTATGGTGAGGGCCCCTAATCCAGCATTGAGTAATGAAATGTGTCTCTCCTTATCATAAAGGTGACCATTTGAAACCATACTCCATCTCATGCCCCGTTTCCTGATTTCCCGGCCACATAATTCAATGTCTTTGCGCAAAAGTGGTTCGCCTCCTGTAAGGACAACAATGAGGTTTTTGGAAGGTGATTCAATGGTATCAAGTGCGGTCAGGAAATCCTCCATGGGAATGTCCGGATGATTGCTATCCTTCTTACAATCACTGCCACAGTGAAGACAATTCAGGTTGCAACGGGTGGTGCATTCCCAGAAAAGATAATTCAGCTCATGTAATTTGGTTTCTGCTTTTTTGAATCTCCGGAAAGCAATCCGTTTTACTGATTCCAGCATCTACTTCTCTTCCATTTCTATCTCAAGGTAAACGTGTTCCCAAGTTTCACTAAGAACCGTATCCTTGTATGAATAAGAGCCGTTTTGTACATCGTCAACATCTTCAAATTTAAGGGTTAAGGTGTTCGAAGGTTCAGTATAAAACGCAAAAAAACCATCCTTATCTGTATGTTCATATTGTGAATTGTTGGCCACAGAAACTTTAATTCCTTCGATGGGATTTCCAGAAGTTTGGGATTTTACAATGCCCTGCACCATAATATCAGAGTGAAGGTCCTGTGGGGTTCCGTAGCAACATTGAAATATGAACAAAGCGGATGTAAAGCTTAAGCCTCTCACTATATTTCTCAACCAACCTGGTTTCATAATTATCCTTAATAATTAGGATGCAATTATAAAACGAAGTTATTGCGAAATAATTTTAATATCAAAAAAATCTCTTTTTAAATGCCAGGTGTTTCTTCTTTGCTTTTGCCAGAATTTTCTGGAATTCCGGATCATCTCGTGCTGAGTCCAGGTAAACATCGGTATTCATTAAAGGATAATTGAAAAATCCGCCTTCAACAGCTCTCCGCAAACATCGTATGCATCCTTCTATATCACCTAATAATCCATAGTTGGCCGCATTAAAATACCAGGCCTCTGCATCGGGAAGATTATGTTGCTCGAAAATGCGTGTTGCTGATAATCCTTCTTCTATAGTTTCTTCAATGGATGCCTTTATTCCGATTGAGATAAGGGCCGAACCTTTTCCGGGCTCAAGATTAATAGCTTGATTAAAGTATTCTATAGCTTCATTGCTCTTTCCCAGCCGATGAAGCGCTTGCCCCTGATTCTGAAAAAAGAAGGCGCTTTCTTTAAATAATCTCCCTGATTCAAAAGCTTCTTCATATTTTCGAGCAAACAGATATGTAATGATAATTGAGCGAAATCCTGGATTGTTTGAGTCAAGGTTGATGGCTTTTTCCATTTCCTCAATAGCTTCATCGTTCATTCCAGCATAACGGTAAATATAGCCGATGGAAAAATGAGCTTGGGCATTATTGGGATTGATTTCTAAGATCCGTTTTGTAAGCTCAACTGCCTTCTCCATTCTGTTGGTCTCGGTATAAAGCATTGACAAATTACCAAGTGCACTTATCAACTCATCATTTAGGGACAATGCTTTAAGGTAAAAGATTTCTGCTCTTTTAGATTCTTGGGGATTAAGTAATCCATAGATAGCCAACCTGTGAGTACGGTTACCAAGTTGGTTATAAGCAGGAGCATAGGTGGAATCCAGCTCAATGGATTTATTCAGCATTTCTAGTGCCATCCGGTCTCCTTCATTGTTGAATGGATAGGAGATACTTCGCAGATAATATTCATAGGCCAGCGGATCGTCAGGAATATCTTTCCCAATCCTGTTCAGCTCCTTCTGGGTAAACTGAACATTCATGCCTTCGATTACCTCCTGTGCAACTATGTCCTGAAGTTCGAAAGCACTCTGGAAATCAACTTCAATGGGTTCACGCCAAATAATTTTATTTGAATTTACATGGATAAGCTCCACATTGAGACGAATGATATTATTCTCCTTTAAATAATTACCAATCAGGACATAATCTACCTGAAGATCTTTGCCCACTTTTTTCGGATCAATGGTTTGTTGTTCATACTGACGTATTGAGCCTGAAGGTCGGACTGTAATATTTTTAAGATAGACCAGACCTCCTATGATCTGATCAGCCATGGCAAAGCCCAGATAATCTGTCTCCGGATCAGACTTATTATTAAAAAATGGGAGCACCGCAATTATATCTATTGAATTCTCAGCTGGAAGATTCGCTTCACCTTTGGCAGTTCTTTCTGCGTTTTGAGTTTTATTATCCTGAGCAGGCCGGAATTGATTAACAACAAGTAAAATGACAGCGATGGACAACAATAAGATAATCGCTCTGTTGAGACGGTGGTTGATTTTGGGGGATTTTGAAACTGTTTGATTCGTATTGCTGGTCTTCGTAATTCCTTCCGGAGTCAGATCATACACCCATGAAAAGATCAACCAGACTGGAAAACCTATGGCAAGGACTACCAGGATCGTTTTCATCACGTAGGGAGGTGCTTCAAAAGAATCCAGAACAAGTGCTGCCACTTCAGTAAAAACCCAGGCGCCAATTAGATAGGCAAGCCCCGCCTTAAATACATGTCGCTTTTTAAGCTCAGCTATGTATCTTTTTAGATTCACCTAACTTTCAAGATCAGATTGGTATGTTTAATACTGGTACAAGTAACAGAAACTCTGTAAAAACGCTGCTAATAATAACCAAGAAACTCCAGTTTTGTTTTAGTAACGCGAAAATCGAACTTCCGAAACTTGATTGGAAAACCCAAATGCTATTGCTCGTTGCGATTAATGTACTGGCTGTAATCCACCCATTCAGCGAGATCGGCTTTTGGGTTGTCATGGGTCACCAGGGCAACGGTTTTGACTTTATCCATCTGATGAAGGTTTTTACAAAAATAGCTCCAGTGATCGAATTCTGTTACATTTGTATCTAAAGAAATGCTTAATTAATGGCAAAGTTTGAAAGACGACGGACAAAGCGGACGGTAAAAGTAGTAAGGGTATCCATGCTTCTGGTGTTGCTGGGACTGGTCACAATGGTTATAGTTGTGTATAACCTATATAGCAGGATATTTGTTCCTAATGTAATCATGGAGACCGAGCAGGAGTTATTCTATATCCCAACCGGATCAGACTATGAGTATGTGGTGGATAAACTGGAGGAGAAAGGTATTATCGAAAATCGCAAATCTTTCCAATGGGTGGCAAAACAAAAGGAGTATAAAAAATATGTGAAGCCTGGCCGGTACAAGATTCGTAATGGACTCAGCAACAATGAACTGATAAATATGCTGCGTTTGGGAAAACAGGACCCGGTGATGGTGGTTTTTAACAATATGCGTACACTTGACCAGTTGGCAGTAAAAGTGTCCCATTACTTTGAGCAGGATTCGGAAGAGTTTTCCGCTTATTTTTCAGACAATGAGCTGTCGGCCCGATATGGATTTGAACCAGCCATTTTCACCTCCATGTTTATCCCCAACACCTATGAGTTCTTTTGGACCACTACGCCCGAAGAGTTTACAGAGCGGATGAATGAAGAGTATGAGAAATTCTGGGATGGGGAGCGTGATCGCAAGGCCAAAAAGATTAAGATGAGCCGGGCTGAAGTGGTTACCCTGGCATCCATTGTGGATGAGGAGACCCTCTATGACGATGAGAACAGAGCAGTGGCCGGGGTATATATGAACCGTCTGGAGAGAGGGATCCCACTCCAGGCCGATCCCACTCTGAAGTTTGCTTTGGGGGATTTTTCCAGGATGCGGATTATAAACCAGGACATGACGATCGACTCACCCTACAATACTTACAGGTACAAAGGACTTCCTCCCGGTCCTATTTCCATTCCATCTGTGTCGGCCATTGATGGGGTGTTGCATTATGAGAAACACAATTATATTTTCTTCTGTGCCAAGGCCGATTTCAGCGGGTATCATGCATTTGCCCGTACCCTTTCTCAACACAATAAGAATGCCAGGGAGTACCAGAAGGAACTCAATAAGAAAAAGATTTACAGGTAGCTACACCACATTCACCTCCCTTTCCAGGTACACTCCGAACTTTTTATCCACATCATGCCTGATCTGTTCTGAGAAGTCCAGGATCTCCTGACCGGTGGCACCGCCGTAATTGACGATCACAAGCGGCTGGGTGGGCCAGGTACCCACATTCCCGGTTCTTTTTCCTTTCCATCCGGCTTGTTCCATAAGCCAGGCGGCCGGGATTTTAACCTGGTTTTCTTTGTCATGGAAGCTGGGGATCTCAGGATAATCCACCCTGATGCATTTGAAGATGGTCCGGTCTACCAGGGGATTTTTAAAAAAGCTGCCTGCATTGCCAAATTCCACAGGATCGGGAAGTTTGTTGTTGCGGATCTGAATGATGGTATTCCTAAGCTCCATAGGGGTGGTGCCTTGGGATTGTTTAAAAGCCTCTTTTACCGGACCGTAATTCAACTGTAATTGAGGTCGTTTGTTGAGACGGAAGGCAACGTGGGTGATGATGTACCTGCCCCGGGCGTCAGTTTTAAAAATACTGCTACGGTACCCGAACCGACAATCCTTACCATTGAGCCGGACAGGTTGGTTTTGTTGCAGGTCCCATGCCTCCAGCCAGGCAAAGTGGTCTTTCATCTCCACCCCATAGGCCCCAATGTTCTGGACAGGTGCCGAGCCCACCGATCCGGGGATCAAGGAGAGGTTTTCCAGTCCGAACCATCCCTGCCGGGTGGCATGATCCACCCAGCTGTCCCAGTTTTCTGCTGCCCCCACGCAAACTACCACCTCTTCGCTTTCATCTTCCACCAATTCGATCCCTTTCATGCCAGGATTCAGCACCATTCCTTCAAAATCACCTTTGAAAAGTAGATTGCTCCCTTCTCCCATCACCAGATAAGGCAGATTTACGAAATCATATTGATCAACCAGTCCGTTAAGCTCCTCAGTGGTTTCAGGATTGGCAAAGAGCGATGCACTGATATCAATTCCAAAACTGTTGTGATTTTTCAGTGAGAAGTGTTGCTGCATTGCTGGCATGGGCAATAGGTCGGTTTGTTTTTCGTAAATATACTATCTTTAGTTCTTCTTCAGAGCCCCACTTTTGAAAAGAGTTTACATATCGGTGATCAATGATCTGGCTACTGACCAGCGGGTAGGTCGTGTGGCAGATTTGTTGATGGAAAGGGGAATGGAAGTGACTTGTATCGGACGAAGGTTAAGAGACAGTCCGGAGCTTCATGGCGTAAGATTTAAAACCAGGCGTTACCGGATGCTCTTTACGAGGGGGCCCCTGTTCTATGCATGCTTCAATCTGAGGCTGTTGATTACTCTCCTTTTTGCGAGGAACCCATCACTCTTTATTGCCAACGACCTGGATACCCTGCCTGCCTCCTTTACAGCCAGCCGGATCAGAAAGATAAAGCTGATCTACGATAGTCATGAACTCTTTACACAGGTACCCGAATTGATCCGGCGAAAGAGAGTACAGTGGATCTGGAAATGGATTGAAAGTCGTTATTTGCCACGGTTGGAACATGCGGTAACGGTGAGTTATCCCATTGCTGAAATCTACAGAAGGTTGTATGGCACCAGATTCAGTGTGGTAAGGAATGTTCCGGTAAAAAGAGTTATTGAGTCCGATGAGTTGCTGCAAAGCGAATACATAGGGAAGCAACTTATCATTTATCAGGGTTCCCTGAATGTGGGCAGGGGACTGGAACTGATGATCGAGGCCATGCAATATGTGGATGATGCTGTGTTTATCGTAGCTGGAACGGGAGATATTGACAGGGAACTCAGGGCGATGGTGAAAGAGAAACATCTTGAGGAGAAGGTGCATTTTAAGGGAAGACTCTTGCCTGAAAAACTGTTTCCAATGACCATGTCAGGTGATCTGGGAATCTCACTTGAAGAGGACCGGGGGCTCAATTACCGGTATTCACTGCCCAACAAGCTGTTTGACTACATTCAGTGCCGGGTGCCGGTTCTCTGTTCTGCCTTGCCCGAAATGTCACGGATCGTGAGGACCTATGGGGTGGGTATTGCCACAGAGGAACGTGATCCAAAAAAGCTGGCAGGAATCATCAGGTATATGCTTGAGGAACGTTCGAATGGTGCATGGAGGGATGCCCTGGATAGGGCAGCCGGGGAGCTTTGCTGGGAAAATGAATCGCAGGTGTATCTGGATCTTCTCCAATCATGTGGAATTTTATCCTGACCCTGAAAACAAAACCCTACCCCAGTCGTTTTAACTTCAATATCCAATATACACATAAGAGATGAACATAATAAGAAAGATATCCTTGATTACATTGATCGTGATGGCATTTGGTTTCCTGGTAACCGGACAGGTGAATTTTATCGAGGTGACGACTCTCAACGAAATGGAAGAGGCACAGAAGAAGGCTTCGGACCAGCAGTTGATGATATTTGTGGATGTGTATGCCACGTGGTGTGGTCCCTGTAAGATCATGGACAGGGAGGTGTATACCGATCCTGCTGTGGCTGAGTATATGAATGCTAATTTTGTGAATGTTCGAATGGACGGGGAGACCGATTACGGGAGAAAGTACGCTGCAGAACAACAGCTTGAAGGTTACCCCAGTATGTTTATTTTCGGTCGGGATGGTGATCCTGTAAGCAGGGTGGTAGGATTTACACCGGCAGAAGAGCTGGTGATCACACTGAAGGGTACAGTGGAGAATTACAGGGTGGTGAAAGTGTATAAGACGAAATATGAGCGGGGGACCCTTGAAACAGGAGAGTTTGCAGATTATATTACAGTGGTCAGGGAGATGGGAAACCAGGAGGAGTCTGAGAAGCTGGCATCGGAATACATGGAGCGGATCATTGGAATGAAGCTGTCTGACAGAGATATTCGTGTGGTTGCATTTTATATGGACCTGGAGGACAACTGGTGGCCAGATTTTTCATCAGACAAGGAGAGGTTGCAAAAAGCGCTGGGTGATGACTACATGCTGGCCATTGAGAATATTTATAACAATTCATTGGTCAGGGCAGTGGATGAGGATAATATCGAACTCATCAGCAGGATGTCCAATGAACTGACTCCACTGGTGGAAGGGGAGGCAACCAGTTCGTGGGACCTTCGAAGCTTACCTTTTATTCAGTACTATTACTACACAGGCAAGGTGGACGAGCTGATCGATTATGTGGATCAGCGATTTGGATCCGACAGGCAGGGAGATCACCAATGGCTTTATGGAGCAGCTTCCCAAATAACCGACATGGATCAGCAATATCTAACCGAAGCGCTGTTGAAAAAAGAGGTGGTGTGGTTCCAGACCTGCATTGATCTGGAGGAGCATTTCGATTATTTCTTTTATCATGGTATGGTACTCTTTTTCCTGCAGAACAGAGAGGAGGCAAAAGCCTCATTCCTGAAGGCCGAATCCCTTGCTTCAACCGATGAACAGCAATCCATGATAGGGCAGGTGCTGGAATTTGTAAATAGTCAGTAAAACATGGACAGTTGCGAATATGCGCGGGAAGGATTACTTTTATTGCCGCCTAACCAATCTTGATCAGAAATGAAAAAGCCACTTCTTCCCCTGGTGTCACTCTTAATCTTCATGCTTTCCTGCAATTCAGGATCAAATGACTTGGCCATGTCGGGGTTAAAGGGTAAGGTTAAATCGGTCAAAGAGCTTCAATTTGAACCTACCCATGAAAACGATCACTGGGTGGCCGGGAAACCCACCCGGTACGGGGGACATATTAAAAACTATGACAAGGATGGTAACTATTTGGAGAGTATTTTCATTAGTTCCGGTGGTGATACAACAGGTATAACCAGCTGCAAACGCGAGAATGGAGAATTGGTGGAAGAGCGATTTCGTTCAACTTATGACCGCACAACCTCCAGGAAACTGATGGAGCGGGTCTCAAAAGATCAGATCAATTTTGAGGTGTGGCAGAACGAGCAACGTGTAGATGAAGGTGCCAACTATTTTGATGGAAAGGGAAGGATCTTGAAGCAGGTGCATGTTGGAGGTGACAGGGAGGTGACTGTCTATTACGTCTATGAAAAAAACTTACTGATTGAAAATTACCAGGAGGAGTTGACCGGGGAGCGAACAGCCACCCAGCTGTATGAATATGAGGAATTTGACGATAAAGGGAACTGGACCGTTGGGTTGATCTATGTAGGGGAAGACAAAATCACACCGACAATGGTCATTACCAGGGAACTGACATATTATTAATCTAATTTTCTGCTAAATTTCAAGAAGGAATTGTTCGGGTGATTGTGACCCGAAGAGCATCCGTGAAGGCTCTTCGATATACTCCTTCACCGTTTTCAGGAATCCCACCGAATCTTTTCCGTCAATCACCCTGTGGTCGTAACTAAGCGCAATAAACATCATGGGTCTAATTTCAACTTTTCCCTGGATAGCCACAGGCCGTTCCACGATGTTGTGCATCCCCAGAATCCCCGATTGAGGTGGATTGAGGATGGGGGTAGAGAGCATGGATCCGTAGATGCCACCATTTGAAATGGTAAAGGTTCCCCCACTCATCTCTTCGATGCTCAGACGCGCTTTCCGGGCCCTGGCGGCCAGATCTGCAATACGCTCCTCAATATGGGCCAGCCCCATTACCTCAGCGTTTCGTATCACCGGAACCATTAATCCTTTATCGGTCTGTACAGCAATCCCGATATCACAGAATTTGGGAGAGACCACCTCTCCCTCTTCAAGATAGGAGTTAACCGATGGGAAAAGTTTCAATGCTTCGGTAACTGCCTTTGTGAAAAAGGACATGAAACCCAGTTTCAGGCCATGTTTCTCCACAAACTTATCCTGGTGCTTTTTGCGAATGGCCATGATGGCACTCATGTCTGCCTCATTAAAGGTGGTGAGCATGGCTGTTTCGTTCTTGACGGCCACCAGTCTTTCACTGATTTTTTTTCGAAGCTGACTCACCTTCTTTCGCTCTGTTTCCCGGGAGGCTTCCTGCTGATGTTGTTGAATGGGAGCAGATATCTGCTGCACCATCACCTGTTTCACATTGGCTGCAGTTATCTTCTTTAACCCATTGATGATATCTTCTACCGAAAGGCCCTCTTTTTCCATCATCTGCCTGGCAACGGGTGTTGTTTTAACCGCATTTAATGCGGCAGAGGTTCCGGTGTCAATTGATGCGGAACTTTTCGTGATCACAGGTTCCGGAGTGACCGCTGGAGTATCGGGCACCTTCACACTGGTGTCAATGGTTGCCACCACATCGCCCACATTGACAGTCTCACCTTCCTGAACCAGGATTTTTAGCTGTCCTGACTGCTCGGCAATAAGTGGAAGTGTTGCTTTCTCCGATTCAATCTCACCAATCTCCTGATTTTTGGTTATCAGTGCCCCATCTTCCATAAACCAGGAAGCGAGTTCGACTTCGGTGATGGATTCACCGGGACTTGGTATTTTGATCTCCAGGGCCATATTATTCTGTTTTGGGGTTCTCTTTTTCGAAATAGTAATGTTGTTTCAGGATCTCTTTCCGTGAGCTTCCTATCATACATTGGAGGCCACAGTAAACATTCAGTAGCTCACATGTACACTCCCGGAATACCTTGTCAATGATCTCTTTCTGACTGATCTCGTGCAGTTTGAAAAGACCGGTGGCCGGACTGCCGGAAGGTAGACGGGTAACCGGTATGATCTCAATGTTTTTTAATGCACTCCTGATGTAGTACCATGCGCCCATGTTTTCTGGTTCTTCCTGCACCCAGAGGGTGAGCATGTTGTTGTGGTATTTTTTCAGGATCTGTGCCACCTTTTTTTCGGGGAATGGGAAGACCTGCTCAAGTCTTACAAGAGCGATGTCCTTCACGCCCAGTTTTTGTTTTCGTGCCAGCAGGTCGTAATAAATTTTTCCGCTGCAGAGCACCACTCTGCGCACCTCATCCACCTCAGTATCGGGATCGTCATATACCGGCTGAAACCTATCTTTTTCCAGCTCGTCCACGGTGGAAACACATTGTGGGTGACGAAGCAGACTTTTAGGGGTAAATACGATAAGCGGCACCCTGGATTTTTTTTGCATGTGGTTCCGGAGTGCATGAAAAAGGTTAGCCGGAGTGGTGGGATTGATGATGTGCATGTTGTTACGGGCAGCCAGACTAAGGAATCTTTCAATGCGTGCGCTGGAGTGTTCTGGTCCCTGGCCTTCAAATCCATGGGGGAGGTAAAGAACGAGACCATTCATCAGGCCCCATTTTTCCTCTGCACTGGAGATGTACTGGTCAAGGATTACCTGTGCCACATTCACAAAGTCTCCGAACTGCGCTTCCCATATATTCAGGTTTTGCGGACATGCCATGGAATATCCGTACTCAAAACCCAATACCCCGTATTCGTTCAGGGGAGAGTTATAAATATTGAATGGTGCCTGAGTACCTTCAAGGTATTTAAGCGGGAAATAGATTTCGGTGGTCTCTTCCATGACAATACCGGCATGCCGGTGAGAAAAAGTACCTCTGATGGAGTCCTGTCCACTGATCCTCACAGGATGACTTTCAAGCAATAGTGAGCCATATGCGAGTAATTCTCCCAGTGCCCAATCCACCCGGTTTTCACCGTACATCCTGGCCCGTTCCTCCGTCAGTTTAATGGTCTTTTTGAAAAAAACCAGATCCTCTGGCAGGGTGCTCAATTGATTCGAAATGAGATCCAGGGTTTTGCGAGGTACACCGGTGGGTAAAGAGTCTTCAAACTCAGATGGCGTGGAATATTCCATCCCCTGCCATTCTGCCTCCAGAAATTGCTGGATGGTCACCTCTTTCTTCTCCCTGGAGCTATTCAACTGTTTCTCCAGCAGGGTGTCAAATTCACTTTCCGCAGTAGTCACATCCTTTTTCTCCATGATGCCCTGCTCTATCATTTGAAGGCTATACATATCCCTGGGATTGGGATGTTTGGCTATGTTTTTGTACAGCAGGGGTTGGGTAAATCTGGGCTCATCTCCTTCGTTATGCCCGTATTTGCGGTATGCCAGGATATCGATAAACACATCGGTATGGAACAGCTGTCTGTATTCGATGGCCATACGGATCACATGGACCAGTCCTTCCACATCATCTCCGTTCACATGCCAGATGGGAGCTTTGGTCACTTTACCCACATCGGTACAATAGGTACTGGAGCGGGCATCCAGGTAATTGGTGGTGAATCCGATCTGGTTGTTGATCACCAGGTGGATGGTGCCACCGGTCTGGTATCCTTCAAGCTCTGACATCTGAACCACCTCGTAAACCACACCCTGACCAGCAATGGCGGCATCACCATGGATGATGATGGGTATGAGTTTTTTGACATCACCTCCATATATATGATCCAACCGTGCCCTGGAAACACCCTCAATAATGGGTGCTGAAGATTCCAGGTGGGAGGGATTAGGAACGATATTCAGAATGACAGTTTTATCATCGGTTGTGCGGATTGTATTTCCATAGCCCAGGTGATATTTCACATCGCCCAGCGTGATGTGCTCTTCGTATAACTCTCCCTCAAACTCTTTGAAGATATTCTCCATGGGTTTCTTCAGGACGTTGGCCAGCACATTTAATCTGCCCCGGTGAGCCATGCCGATGTTAAACTCCATGACGCCAAGTTGCGAACCCCTTTCTATCAGGTCATTCAGGGCCGGGATCAGGATCTCGGCTCCTTCCAGGGAAAATCGCTTCTGCCCCACAAATTTGTTATGGATAAACTTTTCAAATCCCACCGCTTCCTTCAGGTGGTGGTATATTTTTTTCTTCTCCTTCGGTGTTAATACGGTCCGGTTCTGACCATGTTCCATTCGATCTGTGAGCCATTGGATCTTCTCCGGTTTTCGAATGAACATGAATTCAGCTCCTATGTGACCACAGTAAGTTTTTTTCAGGCGATCGACAATTTCCCGCAGGGGTGCCCGGTCATGACCTATCTCCCTGCCGGCATGATAGGAGGTATCGAGGTTTGATTCAGATAAACCATAATTCTCAAGGTCGAGTGTGGGGAAATATTTACGACGTGTGCGTACCGGATTTGTTTCCGTGAACAGGTGGCCCCGTTTTCGATATCCGTTAATCAGGTTAATGACCTTGAATTCTTCATCAAAAGTGAGGGACTCAGATTCGGGGTGACTGTAATCACGTCTGGCCAGGTCAAATCCCTGAAAAAAGTGGTGCCAACTGGAGTCGATTGAACCGGGATCCTGTCTATATTTTTGATAGAGCTCCTCGATGGCTTCCGGGTCGAGATGCTGCAAAAACGAAAGGTCATCCATATTGCAATTTGTCTGGATTTTAAAACTAACAATTTGGCGCCCGTTTTGTTGTCTAAACCTATTGTTTAGCCGATATCGCTAAAGTACTTCATAAACTGCATTCGTTCAAAAGCTGACGGGTTGCCTTCATATGCATTGGTAACTTTTCCCCTAAACTGATCTATCGAGTCGAAACCCTTCTCATCCATCCACTTCTTAATTTTCTTAAGAATGCGGGAAATATGGTCAGGACCATTTTTGTAAATTGTGGATGCTATCTGAGTTACTTTTGCACCGGCCAGAAGCATTTTTATCACATCTTCACCTGTATGGATGCCAGTGGTGGCAGCCAGGTCACAATCCACTTTATCGGACATGATGGCAATCCACCGCAAGGTCTCGGATTGCTCTTTGGAGGTTGTGAATAGTTTTCCAATGTCGAGGGACAAAGTATCAATGTTGATATCAGGAGTATAAAACCGGTTGAACATTACAATGGCCGACACGCCGGTTTCAGAAAGGGCTTTCACCGACAAACTCAGGCGGGTGAAGTATTTACTGATCTTGATGGCCACAGGAATAGTCACCTGAGCCAGCACTTTTTCGATGACTTTGAAATAGGCCTTTTCAAATTCTTTATTCTCAGAGTCAGCCGGATTGAGAAAGATGTTTAACTCCAACGCGTCTGCTCCTGCATCTTCAATCTTTTTTGCATAATAGATCCAGTCCTGGTGGGAAACACAATTGATACTGCCAATGATGGGGATCGACAGGTTTTTCTTTGCTTCTGAAATCAGTTCCAGGTATCTCGTCAGGTTGTCCTCCCGAATATGAAGATCGATGTAATCAAGGGTTTCGGAAAGTCCGGAATAGATCATGGGATTCTCATGGGCCTCTTTTAGCTGGTGGTTCGAATCCAGCAGGATCTCTTCTTCAAAAATGGATTTTAAAACGACGGCTGCAATCCCGTTTTTTTCAAGAGTTTTAATGCCGTCCAACGTGCCGGTAAGACCGCTGCTGGCAGCCACGATGGGATTCTTTAGTTTTAATCCCATGTATTCGGTAGAGAGGTCAATCATTTGCTATAGTGATATTATTGAGGGTTAAAATTATGAGAAATATTCATTTTTTAAAATATAAAGGAAAAGTAGGCTTTTTTGGAAAACTGAGAGTTTTCAATTGGTATTTTTATTACCTGTTTAATAAGTACTTCTATTTTATAACATGTTACTGATATTTAATAGGTGTAATAAGCGTTTTTTCATGTAATATTGCGTTTTCTTTCCAATCCTGACATATTATATCAAATGAACAAAATTGTTGAAAAAGAGTACTTCTCCGATGCTGTCGTAAAACTTGTGTTGGATGCACCTGCCATTGCCAGGAGCCGAAAAGCAGGGCATTTTGTGATGGTACGGACGGGGGAGAAGGGTGAACGTATCCCTCTTACCATTGCTGGAGCTGATCTCAAGAGAGGAACCATTACCCTGATTATTCAGAAGGTGGGAGTAACTTCCACTAAGTTGTGTGACCTGGAGGTTGGTGATGTGGTAACCGATGTAGTGGGACCATTGGGTAAACCTACCCATGTTGAAAAGGTAGGAACTGTGCTTGCCTCTGGTGGAGGTGTGGGCGTTGCACCCCTGCTTCCCATCGTTGAGGCTTTGAAGGAGGCCGGGAATAGAGTCATCACAGTTCTGGCGGCCCGGAAAAAGGAGTTGATCATCCTTGAAGAGCAGATGCGGGACCATTCCGACGAAGTAATTATTATGACCGATGATGGTTCTTACGGGAAGAAGGGGCTGGTGACCCAGGGCATGGAAGAGGTGATCGTTCGCGAGAAGATCGATCTTGCAGTGACAGTTGGACCTGCTGTTATGATGAAATTCTGTACGTTGCTAACTGCTAAATATGACATTCCAACCGTGGCTAGTTTAAATACACTCATGGTTGATGGCACAGGAATGTGTGGTGCCTGCAGGGTCACCGTTGGAGGGAAAACAAAATTTGTATGTGTAGACGGACCCGAGTTCGATGCCCATCAGGTGGATTTCGATGAGATGATGTTGCGGCTCAATTCTTACAAACCCTCCGAGAGTGAGGCCTATGAAAGTTTCCTTAATAGTAATCCCAAACTTTAGAAGCAGATGGACGGAATTTCAGACTATTTAAAGCAAGAGAGGGATCAGGAGTGGAGGGTGGCCCTGCGGGGTAACATGAAGAACAAGGAGCGGACGCAACTGGAGCGGGTTTCCATGCGTGAGCAGGCGGCTGACAAAAGGAACCAGAATTTTACAGAAGTGAACCTTGGGCTTTTAAAAGAGGAGGCAATGCTTGAAGCCCAGCGGTGCCTTGACTGCGTAAATCCCACCTGTATCACCGGGTGTCCTGTGAACATCAATATACCTAAATTCATAAAGAAGATTGAAGCGGGAGAGTTTCTTGAATCGGCAAAAGTGTTAAAGGAAACCAATACACTTCCGGCAGTATGCGGGAGGGTATGTCCCCAGGAAGTGCAGTGTGAACAGGCCTGTTTCTATACCCAGAAATTGAAAAAACCGGCTGTGGCTATCGGGTTTCTGGAACGGTTTTCCGCAGATTATGAGCAAAATAGCGGACAGATGTCGGTGCCTGAGATTCATGATAGCAAGGGAATCAAAGTGGCCTCCATTGGATCCGGCCCGGCAGGACTTGCCTTTGCAGCGGATATGGTCAAGCTGGGGTATGATGTGACTGTCTTCGAGGCGTTACACGAGATAGGCGGAGTACTCAAGTATGGCATTCCCGAATTCAGACTTCCCAACAGTATCGTGGATGCGGAGATCGATATTCTTAAGAGAATGGGAGTGAATTTCGAAAAGAATTTTATCGTAGGCGCCACCGCTTCCATTGAAGATTTGAAAACAGAGGGATTTAAAGCCTTTATGGTGGGCAGTGGTGCAGGTTTACCCAATTTCATGCACATCCCCGGTGAAAACTACATTGGCATCTATTCTTCCAATGAATACCTGACAAGGGTCAACCTTATGAATGCGGCTGATCCCGAGTATGATACGCCTGTGATTAGCGGAAAGAAGGTAGCTGTCATAGGTGGTGGCAATACTGCCATGGATGCAGTGAGAACCTCCAAAAGGTTGGGAGCAGAGCGCTCTATCATCATTTACCGCCGATCCATCGAAGAGATGCCCGCCAGGGTGGAGGAGATCAAGCATGCCCAGGAGGAGGGCGTGGAATTTATGAACCTTCACAATCCACTGGAATATTACGCAGATGAAAATGGTCGGGTTTGTAAGATGAAAGTTCAGAAAATGAAGCTGGGAGAACCCGATGCATCCGGACGTCGAAGACCCATCCCCATTGAGGGCTCGGAGTTTATAATTGATGTGGATACAGTGGTCGTAAGTGTGGGTGTCTCCCCCAATCCTTTGATCCCTCAAAGCATGAAAGAGCTGGATGTCTCTTCCTGGGGAACCATCAAAGTGGATCCTGAAAGCATGCACAGTTCGGTGGAGGGTGTATTTGCCGGAGGTGATATTGTCAGGGGAGGGGCCACAGTGATCCTGGCCATGGGCGATGGCAGGAAGGCTGCAGATGCCATGAACAGGTATCTGACACAATAAGTTGCAGGAATTTTCGTGTATACTCCTTTTGTGTTTAGAATATTTCTAAATTTGCATTCAGTTTAAAAAAAACGTTGATTTATGACAATTGGAGTTCTCAGAGAAGGCGAAGGTGAAAACAGGGTTGTTCTGTTGCCGGAGCACATCTCTTATCTTGTAAAAAAGAGTATGACCGTACTGGTTGAGAAAGATGCCGGGAAGGCATCCTATGCCAGTGACCAGGAGTATACAGAAGCGGGGGCCACTGTTGGGAGCAGGGCTGACATTCTGAAAGGTGCCGATGTGATCTTTTCGATCCATTCGCCGGAGGATAAGATTGCCGAAGGGAAAGTTCTGGTATCTATCCTGAGTCCATTGACCAACAAATCCATGGTGGAGAAACTGGCAAAATCGGGAGTTACCTCTTACAGTCTTGATATGATCCCTCGTTCCACAAGGGCGCAGGCAGTGGATGTTCTCTCTTCCATGGCCACAGTTGCGGGTTATAAAGCAGTTCTCGTGGCGGCAGGTTCGCTGTCCAAATTCTTTCCCATGTTCATGTCGGCTTCAGGTACCATCAAACCCTCCAGGGTGCTGATCCTGGGAGCCGGGGTAGCGGGACTCCAGGCTTTGGCCACAGCCAGGAAACTGGGAGCTGTGGTAGAAGTATTCGATGTGAGAACCGCAGTGAAGGAAGAGGTCGTAAGTCTCGGTGGCAAATTCGTTGAGGTGGAAGGAGCTAAGGATGAAGCGTCGGCCGGTGGGTATGCGGTGGAGCAGGACGAAGAGTATAAGAAAAAACAAGGAGAACTGATCCATGAACGTGCTTCACAGTCCAATGTGATCATCACCACGGCGCAGATCCCCGGAAGGAAAGCACCCCTGCTGATCCGAAAAGAGACTGTTGAAGCCATGAAACCGGGTTCAGTAATCATCGACCTGGCATCATCAACAGGTGGTAATTGTGAACTGACCAGGGACAACGAGACCGTGTTGCATAACGATGTAACCATCATAGGGAATTCCAGTTTCCCCTCTACAATTCCCTCTGATGCAAGTAAGATGCTGGGCAAGAACTTCCTCAATTTTTTCGACCTGATGATTGATGATCAGGGAGAGTTGAACCTGGATGTGGAAGATGAAATCGTTCAGCACACCTGCATTACCCGGAACGGTGAGATCGTAAACGAACGGGTAATGGGAGTATAACTTTTAGTTAATCAAATAATTATTACAATATGGAAAGCATCTTACAGTTTTTCTATGCCAACAAGGAGGCCATCTTTATCATAGCCCTGACCATTTTTTTGGGACTTGAGGTGATCTCCAATGTTCCTTCTGTGCTTCATACCCCGCTTATGTCTGGAGCCAATGCTATCAGTGGAGTTATTATCATCGGGGGTATTATCCTGGTGGGTCATGCCGACCTGGAAAATATCACTGAAGGATCCAACTTACTAAATCTGGTGTTGGGAATATTCGCGTTACTATTTGGAACGCTCAATGTAATCGGCGGATTTGTGGTCACCGACCGCATGCTGGAAATGTTTAAAAAGAAGAAAAAATAGGGCAGGATTATGGATGCACTGAATATCACAAACGGAGACATTATTCTCGAGTTTATTTATCTGCTTGCTGCCCTTTTCTTTGTAGTGGGTTTGAAATTGTTGAGTAGTCCGGAATCGGCACGCCGTGGCAACATGTGGGCTGGCGCAGGTATGGTCATGGCTATGATAGCGACCATGGTCCTACACAGAGATGGAGCGGGAAACACCATTAGAGGAGGCAATCTGATTATTATCCTGGGAGCCATTGCTCTGGGCGGAGTTATTGGCGGAGTTATTGCGAGGAAGATCAAGATGACAGCCATGCCTCAACTGGTTTCATTTTTCAATGCCACGGGGGGTGCTGCTTCAGCATTGGTGGCGCTGATCGAGTTTTCAAATCCTGACAATCAGTCAGCTCTGGTAACTTTACTGGGACTGGTGATCGGAAGTATCGCCTTCAGTGGCAGTATGATTGCCTACGGGAAACTAAACGGGAATATTAAAGATATTTTCTCAAAATGGATGACCTATATCAACCTGCTTATTCTGGCAGGTGTAGTATTACTGGTAGTCCTTCTTCTTAGCTCAGGTATGCCAGTTGAAAACAAACAGGTGTTGGTTTATATACTATTAGCTATCTCACTGGTTTATGGCGTTAGCTTTGTGATGCCCATTGGTGGAGCAGATATGCCGGTGGTGATTTCACTGCTCAATAGTTTTACAGGAATCGCTGCAGCCATGGCAGGATTCATCTACCAGAACCAGGCCATGATCCTGGGTGGTATCTTTGTGGGTGCTGCGGGTATGATCCTTACTCTTCTGATGTGCAAGGCCATGAACCGTTCCCTTATCAATGTGATCATTGGCGCATTTGGTGGCGGAGGTACAGCGGCTGACCGGGAAAAGGGGACCGTGAAGGAAGTATCTGCAACTGACGCGGCTGTAATGCTTAATTACAGCAGCAGGGTGGTGATTGTACCCGGGTATGGATTGGCAGTGGCGCAGGCACAGCATATTTGCAGTGAGATGGCCGAGTTGCTTGAAGCCAATGGTGTGGAGGTGAAGTATGCCATCCATCCGGTGGCAGGTCGTATGCCCGGACATATGAATGTATTGCTGGCAGAAGCCGATGTGCCTTATGAAAAACTGGTGGAGATGGACGAGATCAATCCCGACATGCCCAAGACCGATGTGGTGGTGGTGATCGGAGCCAACGACGTGGTTAATCCAGCTGCCCTTGACGATCCTTCCAGCCCTATCTACGGAATGCCCATCATCAAGGTGCATGAAGCCAAGAATGTGATCATTATGAAGCGAGGCATGGGCAAAGGGTATGCTGCCATTGAGAACTATCTGTTCTATGCCGACAATACACGGATGTTCTTTGGAAGTGCCAAAGATTCACTTCAAACACTGGTGACTGAGATCAAGGCGTTGTAATCACTCTATTTCACGATTTTAACAAAAGCCGTAGGGATGCACTCTACGGCTTTTTTAATGACCCACTGTGCAAACAGGGCATCTATCTATTTAAATAGGTTGATGCGCTGTTTGTCCGATTAATTGTCCAATTCATCAAATTGAAAGCGTATGCTCCTCAATGTTAATAACATGTAATAGACCGCAGGAGTATGAGGATGCGAATGTGTTAATTTTGAAACTTAAGGGTCACTCTAGCGTATGACCCATTAACTGTTTTTTTTGGGGATGTCACATCATTCTTAATGATAGATTTGTTTGAGAATTATTTTGTGTAAGTGCAAGCCTAAACGTAAACATTCTAAAACCGGGAATAACTTTATTAATAGTAAGTTAACTGGATTGGTGTGTCGTGTTGGTCTTACTATAATTCTCCTTATCAATCTCCAATTAACTCTTCTCTCGCAAGATACCTATACCTCAGTTCAATCTGGCAGTTGGGGTACACCTTCAACATGGACAGGAGCTGGGGGGACCCCAGGCTCCAATGATACAGTCATCATTCAGGATGGGCATACCGTAAGCATCGCAACGGGCAGTGGAGAGAGTATATATTCCATAACCATTGAGGCCGGGGGAGTCCTTGATATGCAGAATAAGACATTCAGTGTGAGTGGTACATTCATTGTTGATGGGACCGTCACCTCGGATGATAATTCGGCAAAGGATCTTGACTTTGACGGAGATACCCTTGGAGGTACCGGGATAATAGCTGTTAATGATGACAGCCAGGCTTTTGATATTGCTGCTGATGTAGAGATTTTATCTACAGCCCATCTTCACATATTTGCCAATATAAACATTCAGAATGGTGTCACAGTGACCAATAAGGGACATCTCGAGATCTATGGCGATCTTGATGGTGACAATGCTACTGGTTCGGTGTGGACCAACGATACCGATTCGGAGATTGAAGTGAGTGGATTATGTATGAGCACAGGTGTGTTGAATGCATCTGCAACCGGTAATACAGTTACCTATATTCAGGAAGGAAATCAGTCCGTTAAGACTCCCAATACATCCACCTATTATAATCTGGTTATTTCAGGGACGGATACCAAAACCATTGGCGATAATCTGATTATCGACAATGATATATCAATTGAGAATGGCACTCTGGATTGCAATGGGAATGATTTGCAGGTGAAAGGGGACTGGATAAATGAAGCGGACTTTAATGAGAGTACGGGTAGTGTAACATTTAATGGGACTACTGACCAGACCATTGAGAATACTGCAGGGGAAGTATTCTACAATTTGACCGTAAATAAGAGTTCGGGCTCACTCATTCTTGCTGACAATGTTCAGGCTACAAATGCATTAACATTAACTGCAGGAGTTATTGATGCAGGAAGCAGCACACTAACCCTGGGATCTGGTGTTGCCAGTACAGGAACTCTCACATATACCTCTGGTCATATCAATGGTTTATTCGAAAGATGGATCAATTCGACCGGGACCTTTAGCTTTCCTGTAGGATCCTTGTCCAATAAGCAATCTTTGGATGTAACCCTTGGCGGATTGCAGACAGGAGGATCACTGATATCAAGGTTTTATAATTCCGATGCCGGTAATGCTGGGTTACCCCTGTTCGATAATCCTGATTCTGTCTTCAATGAGTTTGTGGATGGTTACTGGAGTATTGATGAAGATAATGGATTCAAGTTAGGCCCAACCAATAATTATAGTTTAACCCTTGATGGGAATGGGTTTTCCTCTTTTACCATTGATGGGTCCACCAGGGTGCTCACAAGATCCGATGGTGGGAGTTCATGGAGTGCTGAAGGCACACACGTTGCAGCGTCAGGAACAATTGCACAGAGATCAGGTTTGTATACTCTTCCAGCCGAGTATGCTCTGGGGGATACGTCAAACTGTACTCGACCATCAACTTCTGCGATTACCGGACTATCCACTGTTTGTACAAGTGCAACCGGAGTTACCTATTCTGTTACAAACAACCCGCCGAATAGCTATACCTGGGAAATTACAGGAGGGACCCAGGCGTCCGGAGGCAATACAAACAGCATTACTGTGGATTGGGGTACTGTGGGAATGGCTGACGGAAATGTACGGGTCATTGAATTCAATACCTGCACAAAGGGAGTGCCGGAAGATCTTCCGGTGACCATTCATTCCATTCAACCATCATCGGTTGCCGGGCGCGTAACCGTGGCTGAGAATACAACTGGAGAACCCTATTCGGTTACCAATATATCCGGTTATACCTATACCTGGACCATTACTGGTGGCTCCCAGGCATCTGGCGGAACATCCAACAGTATTACGGTTGACTGGGGAAGCAATGGAACTGGGTACGTTAGTGTGGTGGCACAAAATCCCGGATGTCCGGCCGCTCCGGCTACAGAGATTGAGGTAAATAAATATGTCATCATAGAAAGTATTGCCACTGGAGACTGGACCAGTACTTCAACCTGGGATTGTGGTTGTGTTCCTCTGGCAACTGATCATGTCAGGATTAATAATACCCATACCGTAACAATCACTGCAGGAGGAGCCGGTACAGAAGTAAACAATTTCATCATTGAAATTGGAGGAGCTTTGAATCCCAATAATAGAAATATGACCATTCATGGGGATTTCGATTTGAATGGCAGCTATCTGACAGGGACCAAGGATCTGACCATGGATGGGTTTGGTAAATATATCGATGGTGTGGGTACCCTTGCCCAGGGAATTATTCTTACCGCCGATGTATATGTTGAATCTTCTGCAGCAATTGATATTACGAGTGGAGATATAGAAGTTGAAAATGGTGTAAGTATATCAAATTATGGTTCTTTGACTCTCACCGATAATCTGGTTGGATCAAATACGGCCAGTACATGGATCAATGAAGCCGGTGCTACCCTGAAAGTAGGCGGAGATCTTTTCGACGTGACCGGTATACTTGATGCATCCTCTTCAGGCAATTCAGTATATTATAATGGAACGGCAGCTCAGACCATTAAATCTCCACAGTCCAGTTACTATAACTTAATTACCGATGGAAGTGGCACCAAAAGCATGGCTGGGAGCCTGGATGTTAATGGGGATCTTACCATTGATGGCAGCAGTGTCCTTGACGCATCGGCCTATTCCATTAACCTTGCAGGCAATTGGATAAATCTGGGGGGAACCTTTGATGAGCAAACTGGTACGGTTGTACTTGACGGAACAACCGATCAGAATATTACCGGAGCTGAAACTTTTTATAACCTTACTTTTAGTAATACCTCTGACCTCTATATAAATAACAGTGTGGCCGCATCGAATAACCTTTCGATGAATGGCGGAAATATTTATGCGCAGGGGAACATATTGACAATTGGAACTGGAGCAGGGAGCCCTGGGAGCCTTACCTATGCATCCGGAGTTGTTATCGGTCAGCTTGAAAGATGGGCGATAGCAACAGCTACTTCTTACCTTTTCCCCATAGGCACTGCTGCTGATTACCGTCCTGCTACTGTCACATTTACAAACCTCGGCACTGGATCGGTACTAAGCGAATTTATCGCTTCAGATCCGGGTTCAACCGGACTTCCTTTGAGTGAGGGTTCGGTGAATGTTACCAATCAATATACGGAAGGATACTGGTCGCTCACCTCAACCAATGGACTTACTTCAACAGATTACAGTATACAACTTACCGCCACGAATTTTTCAAGTTATTCCATCATTCCAGGCACCCGGATCATTAAGCGGGCCTCCGGAGGTAGCTGGTTACTTGACGGTACGCACGCAGCAGCCAGTGATCCAGATCTGTACAGGAATAATCTTACGGGAGGAATCTCTACTACAGGATCACATTTTGGTATTGGTCATGTGGTCTGTACCGGACTGAGCATTGACAGAATAATTACAGATGTCAGTTGTTTTGGAGGAAATGATGGAGCAATCGATATTACTGTAAATGGAGGGGCTGCTCCCTTTACATTTATCTGGGGTCATGGTCCGACTACAGAAGATGTTTCAACATTGACTGCTGGCAACTTTACAGTGAATGTAACTGATACCGATGGTTGTGAGATTGACAGCACATTTACGGTTACCGAGCCTGCTGTACTTAATGCAACATTAAATTCGGTCTCCATTACATGTACCGGAGGCAATGACGGGTCCATTACCCTATCTTCTCCCAGTGGAGGAAGCGGATCCTATGACTATACCATTGATGGAGGAACAGGTTGGCAGGCCTCCGGCTCTTTTACAAACCTTATTGCTGGCACATATGATGTGCGCATAAGAGATGCATTGGCAACCACTTGTATTGTAACACTGAATGGTGCAGTTGTCCTGACTGAGCCAAATGATGCCATACCTCCTGTTGCAGCTTGCCAGGATATCACTGTCCAGTTGGACGTAGCTGGGAATGCGACCATTACAACACTTGATATCGATAATGGAAGCAGCGATAATTGCGGCATCGCTTCCATGAGCCTGAATATTACCAGTTTTACCTGTGCTGATGTTGGCGCCAATACGGTTACCCTCACTGTACTTGATGGAGCCGGCAACAGTGATAATTGTACTGCCACTGTCACGGTTGAGGACAATATCGTTCCAACGTTCAGCATTCCTGCTGATATAACCATCTTCAGCGATGCGTCTTGCGCTTACGATGCCAGTGTAGGTGTCACCGGCGATGTTACTGATGAGGCTGACAACTGCGGGGTTGGAGATGCTACGTTTGTTGACGCTACTGCAGGCACCTGCCCGATCGTGATTACACGTACGTGGAGCCTTGTAGATGATAATGGTAATGCAGCGGCCAACCAGGTGCAGACAATTTCGGTACAGGATAATATAGATCCCACGGCCAGTAACCCTGCAGCAGTTAATGTTGAGTGCGCGGCTGATGTACCCGCCTCAGATATTACAGTTGTTACCGACGAAGCTGATAACTGTACTGCTGCCCCAACAGTCGCCTTTGTTAGTGATGTAAGTGATGGAGGCAGCTGTCCAGAAGTAATCACCAGAACGTATAGTGTCACGGAT
>JBDLIX010000042.1:0-36679 GCA_039714655.1 Bacteroidota bacterium | reverse complement strand
TAAACGGCCTTCTGATTTATATTGATCATAAAGAGCTGAGCCTGGCGGTGGAGTCAGGATGTAAAATCGGGGGATCGGGATCCTGGTTTGTTGTATAAAATCGTAGGTTGAACGAATACTCTCTTCGGTATCGCTATCAGTACCGAGCATCATTTCGGCGCTTACCATGATACCAGATCTGCTAAGTGTTTCAATCAGCTTTTTATGTTCATTTACCTGTAGCCATGACTTTCCAAGTTTATCCAGTCCTTCCTGGGTAATGCTCTCAATTCCAAAGCTCATCATATTACCTCCGGCCCGGCGAACTGTCTCCAGCAATTTTTTGTTTTTCGCGAGGTGCAGAGAACATTGACTGGCCCAGGTCATATTCAGTGGTTCAATTTCTTTGCAGAGCGTTTCAAGATACTTTGGGTTGGATACAATGTTATCGTCAAGTAAATAGAACCTTTTAAATCCTTTTTCCCGGACAATATGTATATCCCGGATAACTTCCTCTACGGGTCTGTAGAGGTATCTTCCCCTGTATATGGATGCAATGCAGCAAAAGCTGCAGGAATGGGGGCAGCCTCTCCCGGCCTGCACGGGCAGCATATTGCCAATTGCTTTCTCCATCAGGAGTTCATATCTGGGAACCGGTAATCCATCCAGGGTTTCTACCGGCATATCATATATTTTCCGGATCTTCCTGTTCTTCTCGAAATCTTTCAGTAACTGAGGATAGGATTTCTCTGCATCACCAACCACAACCGAATCAACATATTCCAGAGCTTTATCAACTACCATGGAAGCCATATATCCTCCCATGACAACCAACTTTCCCCGTTTGCGAAATTCCCTGGCTATTTCAATACCACGATATATTGCATAGCCCATTGTACCGATACCAATGATATCTGCATCTGTATCAAAATGAATATCATCAACAACTTCAATATTGACCTCCACTTCCCAGGTATCCGGGGTCATGGCTGCAAGTAATGGGAACACAAGCCCCGGCAGATGTAAGCGGCTCTGCTTACATAATTTTTTGTCTGCGCCATATTGGGTTGGCTGTATGAACAGTATCTTAGGCATTCTGTTTAGCCTCCCTTATTTTTGCCATATATTGCCTCCAGACCATAAGGCTTCCTTTTATCATCTTACAGAGCATGAATACATTGTATTTTCTAATATAGTCCATCAGGAATCGTGGTTGGAAAAGGACTGAGTTATAGAGTTTGAGGATATTTTTATAGTAATTGGCCACGCTCATTTTTTCAGGTTGTATTGTAACATGAGCCAGATCCCACCTGCTGAAATCAGAATATGGAATAATAAGTGATTTATCATTTACTTCTAATCCCGTCCCTGGTAAGGGAGTAAGAGGTTGCAGGTTTACATAATGGACGCCCAGGGCCCGAAGTTTGTCCCTACAATGTGCAAACTCCTCTTTTCCCCAATCCGGGGGGAGAATAATGGTTGCATAGCAATCGATATTGTTGGCGTTAAGAACCGTTATAGCTTCTTCGTTGGTTTTTGCATCTGTATTCTTGTTATAGCGTCTTAATTCCTGATCAGAAAAAGATTCAAAACCAACGATCACAGTTCTTAGTCCAATGGAACGAAAATCTCGAATGATATCAGGATTCTTAACAATAAAATCTGCTCGTCCATAGATAAGATAATGTTTATCAAGCTTTGCTGATCGGATTGCTTCTATGAATTTCCTTACCCTGATTCTGCTTGTAAGGAAGTCGTCATCAACTATATAGATATCCTTTTCCTTAATCGAAATTAATTCGTCAATGACCTCATCAAGATTTCGTTCGTGATATGCCCCCTTGGTGATTTCTCTGCAAAAGCAAAAGTTACATACATAGGGACAGCCAAAAGCTGTTTTAATCAGTGCGACCCTGTTGTGAAAAATATAGAAATAGTTCTTCCTGTACCTGGCTGTGAGACTTCTATCCGGAACAGGAAAATAGAAATCAAAAGGAGGAAGTTCAGAAGGAGAAACATGGTCACCTGGTCTGAGAATGCCTTTTGAAAGCTTTCTTTTACCCCTGATGTGCTCAAGCAAGCGGGGAAACACGGTTGTTGCATTCCGAACGACCCTGTAATCAATGGACTTATCATTCAAATCCTCGGGACATACTTCGCAGTGAACCCCGCCCACAATAGTAATGATACCAGGGAGCATTTTTTTTGCCACCTGGCAATACCGGATCATTGCCGGAACATTGGTAATGTAGCCCGTTACGCAAAGTATGTCTGGTTGTTCCCTGTGGATAAAGTACTCAAGAGATTTTTTCTCCAGGATCATATCAACGATTACCGGGGTATCAGCAGAGTTAAGCATACTTGCTAGCACTTCCAATTCAAGAGGTTCAACAAGCATAACATGCTGAAGACCGACAGTTTTGGCAGATGGTTTCGGGCGCAGAAAAAGAATTCTCATAGCTGCTCTTTAAATACGCGGGGTTTCTCGAAAACGACAGGGTATTCAAGCAGGCTCTTCCCTGCCAGGAGGAGTTTTCGGAATATCCAGTTTGAATGATATCCGAGCATATATTTTTCAATGATAGTTCCTCCCATCCGGATTTTCGGAATCTCAGCCGTTTGCCCCAGATCTATTAAAGGAGATTTTTTTTCAATACCTTCCCGAAGGACTTCAAAGAGTATATTAAAGTAGGTCTTATATTGTCTGTTCAATTTATAATCAATACCTCCAAGGAAGAAATAATGTTTTTCCCTGCTTAACCTTGAGATGAACCATCCGATAAGCTTATCCGAATCGCAATATGTTGTGAGGTGAAAACCTGAAGGCAGGTTTTGAAAGAATTCCAGTGAAAGTGTTTCCAGCTTCCCTTTGCTGCGCTTGAGAACACCAAGGTACTGGTCGTACATTTGCTCGTCAAAACCGGAGCATCCACCATGTTTCATCCTAATCCCTGAGAAAGGACCGGAAAGGCGTTTGATTCTACGCCTGTAGTCTGCTCGTAATGATTTCGTATAGCTTTCCCATGTTTCAAACTTGCCTTCCAGAATTACCGTAGGAAGTGTTCTTCCACTGACAAAACCATCCATGGACAGTCTTGAATTCATGTTCAGTACAAGGAGGAGGCCCTTCTCCTGTTCTTTTATATGTTCGATAAGCGTTCCCAGATGCGCAAAACTGCCAATAATTCCACTGGAAGAGACAGAACAGGGAATTCCAACTATGTGCATCCTGAAAGGGCTGGGAATAGAGAGATATGTGAACAGGTTAAGCCTGATTGAGTACATTGTCAAACCCGTGATCAGGATACCTTCCTTATAGAGCGTGTAATATCTTTGATTGCAGGGGTTGTATTTTTCGGTATGATCAAGAAATTCTGTGGTCTGGAAATATTCAATGGCAAGCCTGTCCCATGATTCTGGGAGTTCCATGGCCCTTAATACTTTTCTTATTTCCAAATCAATAGTTTAATAAGATATTCCAGTCCTGTGTAAAAACTTGTAAGAGAGTGGCTTATAATTCCAAATACACCATAACGCTGCCGGTATTTTTGAAGTGTTGCAAATCGCTTTCCGGGTATCATATAAAGGTAGAAAAGCCATAGGTAAAAATGTAATTTCGACATATGGGCAGGTTTCTGATGCAAGCGCAAGAGATCATAGCGCCATCCTTTGGTTTTGATACCTGGTGAATCCGGTTGTAGACTTGCCATTTTTGTACCAGGAAAAACTGTGAGCGTGGAAAAAAGTGCAAAGGGAATGTAATGATCCCGAAGATATCTTGCCAATCTTCTAAAATCGGCGTGTTGCCAGGCAGGATTAATAATAAAAAGTGCGAATAGGTCAATATCCAGATCCCGACAAATTTCTATGGTTTGCTTGTTATCATTAAGTGTGGCCTTCTTGTTTATGGCTTGCAGTTCTGTATTTGTAACAAACTCAAATCCAACCATCAGGGCCTTAACACCTGCCTCTCGTAAGCTTTTCATTACATCTGGATTCCGGGAAACAAATTCAGCATTACCAATTATGATAAACTCCTTTTCAAGCTTTCTTTTGGTGATAAGTTCACAAAAATCCAGAAGTCTCTTCCGGTCATGCAGGAAGTTATCATCCAGGACAAAAATACTTTTAACCGGGAGATCTTCTATTTCATCAATAACATCTTTGATGGGCCTGGCGCCATAAGTACCTCCATGCATTTGTGCGCAAAAACAGAATGTACAACTGCCAGTGCAACCATAGGATGTTTTTATGGCAGCACAGGGTTTGTAATAGATTATTCGGTAGCGACTTGGAGACTGTTCCAGGAGAAAATGCCTTACCCTTGGTAATTTAGCAGGATCAAGTGGTGGGGACGGATTAAGGATAAATTTCCCATTTACCGGGAAAGCCGCACCCCTTACATCAGAATATGGCTTCTCCTGAATTATCCTGTCCAATACATTTACGATCCCATCCAGTTGGTTGGCAAAGAAAACACCATCAATGTCCTTACTGAAAAAATCTCCCGGAACTACTTCTGCATGAGGACCTCCGACAAATATTTTGGGTGGATCAGGCAGGTTTTTTAGACGTGAGGCTGTGGATAATACATCCGATACGGTAGTGATTAACGAGGTGAAAAGAACAATTTGCGATTTTAATTTTGAAGCAAGACGGACAGGATTACGACGGTCAACAATTCCATCGAGTAAATAAACATCATGATGCTGAAGAACTGTATACAGATATTCCAGTTCAAGCGGTTCACAACGTATGAAACGGTTTAATTTAATAGTCTGGATAGCCAGCTTTGGCTTGTAAACCAGAATCTTAAGACGTTCTTTCTCTGTTGAGCTCATAATGCACTTTCAAAAACAGCATATCGACGATGCGGTTCTATGTTTGTCCCCATAGCTCTTGTGAGAAATCTCCGGGTCATCATCATACTGTTCTGATTTTCTTCAAATATAAAGCCGCCTTCACCGATGGTGTAGGCCTGCTTTTTAATATAAGGCACAGCATGCAGAATCATTGCCTGTACGGCATGACTGTACTTAAGTCCCGGCATGACTGCTATTTCGGTAAATCGAAATGTGGTGATAGGGTTTGCCACATGGTAGCGCAATACATGTCGTAGTCCCAGTTGATGGTCTCCCTTAACGAGTTCATTAAAATCCGGATACCAGAGAAAAAAGCCAACGGGTTCACCATCCTTCTCAGCAAATAATAGATTTTCCTCCTTTATAAGGAATCGAAATGGATGAAACAGTTCGAAGTCTTCCTCAGCATTCCTGTCTGCCCAATAAGGATGGCCTGAAAAGCAGGCATTATTCAGATATGTATAAATCTCAGTTTCATGACGTAATCTCTTCTTGTTCATCTTTCGAACAGTGATGCCCTTAAAATCAGGTTTATCGCCCATCTTTTCGTGATACTCAAAGAAAGGTTCCGTTGGGAAGCGATAGGAGACCATGGTTCTTTTTGTAAATTCCCTGAAGTAATCCTGGTAATAATCCGGATTGTAAGGAAGGCCGAAAACCGGGGCATTTTCAAATGCATTTAACAGAATACCCGCTCCATAATTTAAATGACCATTTAATCCAAAGACTATTCGTTTGCAATCAGGATATTTTCTTCGGGCATTCTCCACAATCATGCCTGGCAGATCAGACAGGTGAGGCAGTGCTTCAAAAAAAGACACCTGAATATAATCGGGAAGTTTCCGGTCATGGATCAGGGCAAAACGTCCCACAGGCCTTTCCCCATCCTGAATAATGAATGCTTCGACAGAAGCATGTTTATGAAAAGCGGAAGGGCCTTCAATAAGCAGACGTAATATATCATGTTCTGTTGAACGATAGCAGTCATTATCTTTATAGATCTCACTGGTGATGCCATAAAAGTCTTTAAAATCTTTCCCTGTAGTTACTGGTATTGCTTTCATAGGAAATGCTCCTGTGCTTTCGGGAAACCAAGAAAATCTGTATGCGCTGCAGCACAATAGGATCCGGCATGCCCGAGTATAATAATATTTCCTACAGAAACCTGCGGAAGAACAATATCTCTCGCCAGGAAATCACGCGAATAGGTTGAGCAGCCAAATATGGAGGATGCCATCCCTGATTTACCATTTGAATAGCCATTTTGGTGAAGGATTTGAACCGGGTGATAAGCATCATCAGGATAGAAGAGTGGTCTTGGGAACTGTACACAAGATGCATTAACCCCAATCATTTGCTGCTTATCACAGTCTTTAATATCTACAACCTTGCAAACAAAGTAACCTGAGTTAACGCCAATTATCCTGCCTGGCTCAAGGATTAGTTTCATTTCTCGACCTGCTTTTTCTGATACCTGGCTCATTAAACGTGATACCCTTTGCCCATAGGTCCCTATGTCGAACTCTTTTATGGTTTTTTCTCCAATGCCAAAACCACCTCCAAAATCAAGGTACTGGAGTCCGGGAAAAAATCCGGCAAGCCTCGTTACCTGATTGTAGCAGTCAATGAAGTAAGAGATATCGGTAATATTAGTGCCCACATAAACGTGAAGTCCGGAAATATTTGGATTTCCTTTCAGCTTGCTAATTGAATCGATTGTTAGTCCCAGTCGACTTTCTTTTCCAATGAAATAGCCGGCTAAAGTTTTTTGCGGGACCACCAGGTCACCAATATTGCATCTGATTCCGACCCCGCTATCAGGGTATAGAGCAAACCATTTATTCAATTGTCCGGGAGAATCAAGAATAGGGATGGCTCCTGACTCCTTAACTTTTATCATAGTCGTGTCGTCCATGGCCGATGCAGCAAAAACAATTTCTTCGCCACGGTAACCCAGCTGTGTAGCAGTCTCCAAATGCGCTCTTGAGTTCACAAATATATTTAATCCGGCCTCCCTGATAATCTCAAGGAATTGTGGGTTGGAGTTTGACATCATTGCAAAATGGATCGATTTTGCAGGGTAAGGGATACTCAAAAATCTACTACAGTTCTGTCGGATTGTTTCTGTATCATATAGATAGAATGGCCCGCCCTGTAAGGCAGATAATTCCAGGATCCTGTTTTCAAGTCGCTCAGTGATTTGAAAGCTGTTGTTCATGGATTTCTTTTAATAACATTGATTTATTGTATTTGTCTTCGCCTAGCTGTTCTATATGTTCGATCTTTTTATTTGTCAGATCCATAATGAATTGAGAATGTTTTGAAAGATGGATAAACATGGTGGTAAAACTGAGAACCGATTCAATTGCTTTTGGATTCCTGTATATAATTGTGAAAAATAACTTCCAGAATAATATTCCTGTGCTACGGTTCAATCCAACTTTAACACATATGATCAGAAAGGATCTGGCCATATTCAGCCCCTTTGCTATGTTCGGCTTATGTCTGTAATCGGGTTTTAAGTGTAGGCCAAGATAGGTGAGCCTCCTGTAATAATTAGACGGATCATAGATGAACTTTAAGGTTTCATAGTAGTCCCTTAAAATTTCTGTTCTGGCCCTTTTTGTAACAAAGTTCAGACCGCTGGACATTTGATCAATCTCAGTTTGGCAATCCCTGATAGTTGTGCTCTCCTCAAATAATCGGTTTTCACCTTTCAAACGTCTGGCTAATTCTGTGTTTGGTAATGCGTAAAGTGTCCCGACCATAGCCATACAAATGCCTGACTCCTGAATACAATGCATCAACATGCGGGCGGTTTGTCCCGTTTCATTATCAAAGCCCAGAATAAAACTTGCATCCACCACGATGCCATAGGAATAGATTTTCTTAATAATCTCTACAATGGGCAAATTCATATTCTGCTCCTTCCGGGCCATTTTCAAAACAGTATCGTCGGGCGTCTCGATGCCAATGCTGATATGTCTGAATTCAGCCTCTTTCATCAAATGTAACAGATTGTCATCTCCTGCAAGATTAATGCTGGCATTGGCAGCAAAATAGAATGGGTGTTTGCTACTTCTTGACCACTTGATAATTTCTCTTAATAGTTGTTGGGCTTGCTTCCTGTTTGCTGGAAAATTATCGTCCACAAAAAATACATGTCCCCTGTAACCCAGTTGATGAAGAAGCTTTAGTTCTTTCATAAGCTGCTGAACAGTTTTCGCACGTGATCTTCTGCCAAATAGTTCAATAACATTGCAAAATTCACAATGGTAGGGACAACCTCTGGAGAATTGTATTCCCATCAGTAAATAGTCTGCAAATCTTACCAGATCATATCTTGGCACAACTGCTTCAGACATTTCCGCTAATTCTGACGGCCCGTATACGCCACTTCTGCAGCCATTCTCCAGGTCCTTTATGAGGGCCGGAATGGTGTTCTCTCCCTCTCCCAGAACAAGATAGTCGGCCATCTTATATAGCTCTGGCTGAGAGCTAGGATCCGGTCCTCCGACTACTACTTTTTTACCAAAGCGATGGGCTGTTTCAATGACAGAAAAGATACCCGGTTGTTGTGATAATATACCGCCGGTACAAACAATGTCTGTCCAATCAAAGTGATCATCAGTTAAGGGTTCGACATTCAGATCTACTAATTTGAAGTTCCAGTTTTGTGGAAGTAATGCTGCTACAGTCAGGAGGCCCAGAGGAGGCATGAAATATTTCACCCCGACTATTTTACAGACATCCAAATAATTCAATGCACTGTTACTTGAGAACTGTGGGTGAATCAGGATACATCTGGTTCCACTGGAAAATAGATTCTCCATTTATCCGTTATTAGCTGCAATTCTATAATTTATTTATAGTAACAGTTCTGGAATGAAAATCTAACAACGCGTGTTATCAATACCAGGCTTCGCTTATGTCTGACAATACCTGCTTTCGTCACTTGTTACTGTCACGTTTAATTAAAGGTACAAAATAATTGAACAGCTAGAAAAATACATTCGAAAAACGGAACTATGACCACAATAACCTACCCTTAATAGGATACGTCTCATTACACGCTCCTTATAAGTGCTTGAAATGAACACCAATGATCGATCAGGTTCAGGACATACGACCTCCCGAACCTGGGAATTATGAGGTGTAATTGCTCGATCTCTGATAAATCGACTTTTACTCTGAAGTCGGATCACAATCATAGGATATTTGAGCAGTTGTAGTAGAAAAAATGAACAAATGCCATAAGAATCATATTATTAAAACATTACAGTTGAATTTAGTAGAACAAAGCCAATAATATTTAAAGGTAGTAGAATAACTTAGATTGATAATCAGTTGGTTAAGAGGGGTTGATAATCCCGCTACCCCGACAAACAGAATCATAAACCCTTGCAAGAAAACTTCTTGCAAGGGTTTATTTTAATGTGGTATGAAAAGTGGTAAAAAATTCACTTCCTTTCTCTTACCGGTCAGCAGCAAAACATCCCGTGTATTTCTAAATACGGTGATACTTATTTGGCGAATTCTTCATGAAGATTTGGTTTTCTTTTGATACAAATCTTTATCTCCAAGTCTTAGTTATCAGGTTTCTTTTTCTCAACTCATCAAGACTTTTTTCCCAATTCTCTCCGGAGGCCCACATATAGTATGAAAAATACCATGTATTGCCCGGATAGATATACATCCAGGGCTGAAACTCCACATAATTGTATTTCGATGCTGAATTACCAACGTCATTCATCCACATATGCATAAATACCGGCTGATCTACCGGATAGGCACCGACAAATGAAATCCTGTCGTTTGTTTCCTGGCCGGCATTCCACCCTTCTTGCATATGAAAAATTCTGCCATAGGGAGCTTCTTTTTTCATTCTGTACTCATTTATCCCGCCTTTCTCCGGCACATAGTAAACATCTTCAGGCCCATGTTCATCCCCCAAAAGCAATATGGGTTGAGGACCAATCATTTTTAGGGTAGGATTTATAAAGTCAATCCTGTATTTAATTTCAATTAGAGGAGAATTTCCATAAAGGGTAAATATCTTCTCTATTGTATTGCCATAGTACTCGGCTGTCATTTTAACACTCACACAGCCTTGGGGAGTTTCAAGAATTTCGGCATCATACACCTTGTGCGTTTCAATACTGGGGCCACCCAAAAAGTCTTCAAATCCACCATAGGGATAATAACGCCGCACTTTCCTGAATTCTTTTCTGTCATCAAAAGGCACATCGGGCCATAGTTTAAACAGAACATTGTCTTTTCTACTCTTTTCATAATACTCAATCACCCTGGCTCCTGTGCAAAGCAACGTAACCTGCACTTTTTCATTTTCCAACCTGTATTCATCAATTCCGTCAGTATTCAGATCGACGGGATAAACAATCGGTATTCCTTCTGCTTTTTCAACTCCCAGTTGTGTTGTTTTTTCAATTCCCAAAGCGGTAGTTATCACATTGTAACTGCCCGGAGGAAGTGTAAGGTTGAAATACATTTCCTTATGCTCATCGGGATCAACAGTGAAATCCTTTTTGTTTTTGTAAACAATTCTATTCTGATGGTTTAAATCTTCTATTTTTATGCTTACCGGAAAAGAAGATTGGTTTGTAAAGTTATGAACCGATACAGGGAAAATGATTTCAGGTGCTTGTCCGTAATATAACTTGTGCGTTACCAATCCCTCGGGCATAATGAGCTTTGTCAGGGTTGTTTTTTTCTTTCCGTTGTAGAAAAAATTGATACGTATGGGACTAATTTTCCCCATTGCATTGTTGTTTACTTTAATAGGAATTTTGAGTGATTCTTTTGCCTTGGCAGGGATAGTAAGTTGACCAATCCCTTTTAGGTCAATGCTGAGATTTGGATTTTTTTGAAGTGAAAGATTTCCTGAAATCGTATTTTCGCTATAGTTTGTAATAGTAAGGCTCAATTCTTTGCCGTTGACTTCTGCCTGAATATCAATCTGTGTTTTATAGTACTCATCAAAATAAACCCGGTCCAGTAAAAGCATTTGCATTGCATTCCTATACTTTTCAGGCCCCATCATATTGCCACCTTCAACCACAGCTACTGCTTTTCGAGAAAGTATGGCATCAATCATCGATTTTTTATTTAATGGGTTGCCTTTTTCCAGGAACAGAATCATGGAAGTCTCCAGACCGTTTTTATATGAACCGGTTAGACTTACAAATGGTACGTTCTCACTATCACTTTGCTCTTTGTTTCCTATTCCGGTATAATAACCGTCAAAATCGAAAACATCTTTTATGGCGGGATCGAAAACTTTACGGAAAAAATACCCGTTCCTGTCTCTTACAAATTTTGCATATTCAGGTAAACTTATATTTTGTTCCTGAATGCCATCATAACTTTCTAATCCAAGTGCAAAACAACTTGCCCCAGAAATATACGGAAGTGAAGAAGACCCAAATTCGACAAAAATGGGATAGTCCACTTCATTCATCCATTCCTCAAAGTCGTTTTTCATAAAAAAATCGTCGTATCCAGAAAAAACAACCCAACTATTCCCTTCATTCAGTGCTTTACCAATATAATCGAGCGGGTGCCCAAAATCTGTATCAATAACCCTGTATTTTGTGCTTAATCCCATCCAGCCTTTATGAAAATCATATTTGCTTACAATTTCTTCTACATTCTTCAACTGTTTTTGAAATGTTTTGATTTCATCCTTTTTTGAAGAAATAACAGTAAAAATTGTTTTATTTCCGTTTTTAAGCATAAATGCATCCATGGGGGCATAGTCAGATGACAAATACTGGCTGCTTGTTATTCTCTTTTTCCACGCATTAGTATTGCCTGCAAACGATAGAAGTTTTCTTCCTGCTTCAGAGTTAGGATCTGAATAAATCAAGACGTTATTACTGGCAATAGCCAATTCTAATTCTCTAACAGCAGGGTTTTCAAGTATTGCATAATTTGATGCAAGTAATTCCGTTAAAAAACCTTCCTGCATGGCTAAACCTTTCATTCCAAGCTCTTCGGCAATATCTACTTTGTTTTGCAATACCATTTTCATTACATCGGGCACTACTTTTTTAAACAACCCGCCATATCGGTACATATCTTCATATTCGTCCGTCCAGTCGCCAGTGTAACCGTTAAAATTTCTCGATTCTTTGACAACTTTGTCTTTGACCTCATTTTTATCACAATATTTAAATTGATTAAGGTTTTGAGCAGAGGAGGAAAAGCAACTTAGGATAATAATACCAAATAGTAATAGTATTGGTTTCATTTTTTAGTATTTAGAGTTTATGATCAGTTACACTAGTAGGTCGTTCTTGAAATAGCATTACATATAAATATTTTGTGTCTTTGGTAAAACCAATCAAAGATGCGAACTATAAAAAAAACCAAAATTAGTTGTTAATCCTACGGATTTGGAAAGATTAGTAACCATATCCAAGAGTCAAACAGCTCCACACCGGGAAGTGAACCGTGCTAATATTCTATTGCAATACATGGATAATAAAAGCATTAGTGGTATTGCACGAGATTTGAACACGAACCGCCCACTTGTGGAACGCTGTATAAACAAAGCCATTGCGTATGGTGCCATCACGGCTTTGAAAGACCTTCCTGGTCGGGGTGTAAAACCAAAGATTACTGATGATGCAAAGCATTGATGGCATAAAAGAGAGTAGTACAACCTATTAACTGCCGAATTCCAGAATCCATTGTCAGCTAATACTCTGGCAGCTTCGAAGGTTGAATAGGCAGTTTCTAATCTGTACCGGATATACTCGGTTTTATCGCTGACAGTCATATTCGTAAACCTTAGATACTTAAACGATAATTTCTTTCCTGATGGTATCTCAGTGATTACCATTATCTTTAACAATCTGATCAAAACATCTATTAAATGCCTGAATCTGAAATCAAGAAACGGGTGCCTTACTCCAGGAAGCTGGCTGAGATGTCGGTGGATGAGTGGCAGGCAGAATTAAGGAAGCAATTTGCAACGGATCAGAAATTCAAGATTCAGAACACCGGCGATCATCCGTTTTATTCAGATTTTGAGGTTTTCAATCCGGAAACGGAAAAGAGTTACAAAGTATCCATCAGAGATAATGTTAGTAGTTAACCAAAGAGCTTTTTTTACATATAAACCAATAAGAGTTGTGTTCCGTTGTTGCCATTTTCTCTACACTTTTATTTACCGAAAACTCTGCAGTTATAATTTCCATTTACATTAAAGAAACATTGAGCATGAAAAGACGCGATTTTATACATACAGGAGCCGTAGGAGCAGCATTTTTATCATTAAACGGACTGCAAGCATTTTCAAGAGCAAATTATTCAGATGAAAACCATGCATTTTGTGTTCAATCAGAACGGCTAATTCCAATAGTTTACAAGGTTGATGTAGCAGTGATTGGTGGTTCAACAGCGGCTGTTGCTGCGGCAGTAAATGCATCAAAAAGCCTGGCTAAAGTTTTTCTCGTTGCTCAGGAACCTTATTTGGGTGAAGATATCTGTGGTACTTATCGTTTTTGGCCTGAAAATGAACAACCAAAACACGAATTAGCACAAAAGCTTTACGATCAAGGTATTCCTACTCCAATGCATGTTAAACGTACATTGGATAAGGAGTTAATTGACAATGGGGTTGATTTTCTATATTCAAGTTTTGTTACCAATATAATAACCAACAGCGAAAATGAACCAGCCGGGATAATTATTTCCAACCGGTCTGGAAGCCAGGCGATTGTTGCAAAAACAATAATTGATGCTACACCAAGAGCAGTGGTGGCACGAATGAGCCGGGCAACTTTTACCAGCTTCCCAAAAGGCAAACAACGATTCAAATTTATCGTGGTTGGTAATGAAACACAACCTCTTGGATTAGTGGATATTCGTAAAATACCAGAGCCCGTAGTTTTTGAGAATCAATCTTATCCAGTGTTTGAATATACAGCTGAAGTGGATATGAAAGATGGTTCGTTTGCTTCCTTCGCCGAGGCTGAACAAAAAGTTCGTGACTTATGCTGGGATGCCAATCAGGTTGATTCAGGTGACCAAATATTTCATGTTCCACCAGACCATATGGAGGGTCAGAAACGATGTAATAAAAGAGATTTGGACCCATATGAATTGGACCTTAAAGTTTTTCTCCCGGAAAAGGAAAAGAATCTGTTTGTTATTGGAGGATGTGCTGATATTACAAGAGAATCAGCAGAACAATTACTTCAACCTTTAGGATTATTAATCATTGCTGACCGAATTGGGGAAGCTTCTGCATTGTTGGCATCCAGGTCAGATACAGGTTCAAACTTGCGTGTAACAGGGGAATTAAACGATTCAGTTCCGGGTGATGTTGGTGAATTGTTGAGTGGATTACGCCCCTCCTTTAATAAAGGAACTGTATTGGCAGAAAATCATTCCCTTCCGGTTTTAGGATCATACGATGTGTTGGTTGTCGGTGGAGGCACAGCAGGTGCTCCGGCAACAATTGGGGCGGCCCGACATGGAGCAAAGACTCTTGTGCTTGAATACATGCATGGCCTTGGAGGTATTGGTACCTATGGATTAGTAGGGCGATACTGGCATGGTTATCGGAAAGGATACACGCATGAGGTCGATATGGGTGTTAAAGCACTAGGCGGGGAGAATCCCCGGAAAAGAGCACTGTTAGGCGAATGGGTTTTTGATTGGAAAATTGAATACTACAGGCGTGAAATAAGGAAGGCTGGTGGAACTATTTGGTTTGGGGTAATAGGTTGCGGGGCATATATCGACAAAGGGAAGGTAAAAGGTGTAGTTGTTGCAACACCTTTTGGGAAAGGTGTTGTATTAGGAAATACAATAATAGATTCAACGGGAAGTGCAGATATTGCCATTGCAGCAGGAGCCGGTTTTGTTTATACAGATGATAGTTCGGTGGCAGTTCAGGGTTCAGGGTTGCCTTATAAAAATTTCAATGACTTTTATAACAATACTGATTGGACATATATTGATGATTCGGATATGCTTGATGTCTGGAGAGCTTTTATTGTAGCCAAAGACAAATTCAAAGGCCAATACGATGTAGGAAAACTTCCTCAAACTCGTGAACGCCGAAGAGTGATTGGTGATTTTACAATTTCTGTACTCGATATTTACAACAAAAGGACATATCCTGACACCATATCTATCCACATTACCTCGTTTGACACACACGGTTTTACAGAAGACCCATTCTTTGCATTAAAACCTCCTGCACTTGGTGGAGTTAAAGTAACAGCATATGTGCCTTTCCGTGCTTTACTGCCCAAAGGACTTGAAGGCATTATCGTTACAGGATTGGGGGCCAGTGCCCACCGTGATGCAATGCCGGTTATCAGGATGCAACCATGTTTACAGAATCAGGGCTATGCCGTTGGTTGGGCAGCCTCTATTGCAGCTAAAAACAATCAGGAGATTCGGTATATAAACTTAAAATCACTTCAAAAAGAATTAGTCAAATTTGAAAACCTGCCTGAGACTGTACTTACAGATGTGGATAATTACCCTCCATCTATCGAGATGGTCAAGAATGCATCAATAACAGTTGTTAACAAACTGGAAGGATTGGAAATCCTCCTTTGGGATAGACAAAGAGCTATTCCTATTATGATAGAAGAATTTGAATCTTCCCAAAATCCACAGCATAAGCTAATCTATGCTCAGATTTTAGGTCTGTGTAACAATGATACTGGTTGGAAAGAGCTTCAGAAAGCAGTTGATGCTTATGAAGAGTGGGACGAAGGTTGGGTATTTAAAGCAGCATATGGACAATTTGGAGCTAGTATGAGTTACCTGGATAGCCTGATTATTGCTTTAGGAAAAAGCAGAAAAATTGAGGTAATTCAATCAATTTCCAGATTGGCAATCCAATTAGGCCCTGAAAGCCCCTTCTCGCATTTCAGGGCCACGGCAATCGCCCTTGAAACTATAGGAAGTACAAGAGGGACAAAGGTGCTGTACCGGTTGCTTCAACTGCCTGGTATGACAGGGCATTCCATGCCTGACATTCAAACAGCCAAGGAAATTAACGAGCCAGTGTTTTCGAAAAAAATAATCCAACCCAATCTTTTGGATAACATAATACGGAGAAATTCCTTACGAGAATTGATACTGGCTCGTGCATTATACAGATGCGGTGATTTTAATGGATTGGGGGAACGGATTCTAATCGAATATTCTAACGATTTAAGAGGACACTTCTACCGGCATGCCAGTGGTGTACTGGAAAAGTACTCCTGAAAAATGATGATTGATTCCAAAAAAAGTTTTCTTTATGAATACACTCATAGGAATAGTGCTTTTGAAATGTCTTCTGGCTCCTTTTCAATGTGATTTTGATATCAAAAACAGAGGAATTGGTGGTAATTCCACATCTGATTTAATTGCCAGGGTGGAAACTGATGTAATTTCTGAAAATCCGGATATCGTAATATTGATGATTGGCACCAATGATATGGTCAACTCCCACAAGATGATCTCTTATGAGAGATTCTCATCTAACCTCGATAGATTAATTTGTCTTATTAAGACTAATAGTATTGATATTGTTTTGGTTAGTCCACCTCCGGTGGACACCATTTATCTGTTTGAAAGACATGATAAAGAGAAGTTTTTAGATCCGCCAAACAAAAAACTTGCAACAATCAGCAATATATTAAAGAATAAATCAGCGGAAAATGATTTGTCATATATCGACATAAATAATTACTTCAAGAGATTAGGAGTTCCAGACCATGATACGGATACTTTGATCAATAACGTCGTTAACAGCGGGCTCCGGGATGGTGTTCATCTGACTGAACATGGTAATAAGATTGTTGCTCAACAGATATTTGCCAGTTTAATAAACACTGGGAAAATTAAAAAAGGCGGAAAAATAATTTGCTTTGGCGATTCTCTAACTTATGGAGCACATGTTGATGGCGAAGGCACAACAACAAGAGATACATATCCGGCCTATTTGAGGGAGTTGATTTGCAATTACATTCAGAAATAAGAAGACAAATCATTTACCCGGTTAAAATAATATATACATAAAAAATAGATTACATGAAACTTCTTAAGAAAAGAAAATTGAACCACCTGGGCCGGATGTTTTTTATGTTGGTACTGATCTTGACAATGACTTCTACAGCAGCGCAACAGACTACCATGGCAGATATTAAAGAAAGTCTTCAGTCTGAATATATAGAAGAGCTCTATAACAACACTTATTACAGTCTTCTTGATCGAGTTGATCCGGATGGATTTTTACAAGAATCTCTGACCGGCAGATACCCGGGTATGTTCCCACGAACAGTAGGTGGAATAGTGTCATTGTTTATTGAGACCGGCGAACTTGATGTTGCAGAGAGAATCATCAACTGTACACTTGAGGCGATGATGGTCAATGAAATGGAAAGAATACCTCACGTTTTTCTGCGTCAAAAAAATGACCTCATACCTGTGTTCAATGGCAATGAATTAATGCAATCCGAAACAAGTGTAGCGCTTTACAAGCTCAATCAAAATAGTAGCGCCGCCATCAAATTCAAAGCTCCTGATCAACCAATTCAAGCTGTTGAAGTCGCGATTTCGCTCAATGCTTGTAAAGGTGCTTTAATCATGACACTCCGAAAGGATAAAGAGAGCCCGCCGATCAAATCGATCAGAATCGACGCCAAGCAAGTCAAACCCGGACAGCTTTGGCATCGATTTGATTTCCCAGAACCCCAAATGTTAGATAAAGGGAAAGAATATTTCATACGGTTTGATTTTGATGGATTTGGTAATCCAATCTGGTTCGGCTCGGATGATGAGCAAGAACAGGGAGGCGCGTTTTGGCTGAATACAAAGGTCCATTCGCCTAAATGGGTTTATCAGAAAAGCCATGCTCCTGCGTACGCTATTGATATTGGGAACTTGAGCCATAAGCAACTACACAAGCCGTATGAAAATCACTCTGATTGGGATCAGATTGATGGTCAGGCGCATGTTATAATGACATGGGCGAGACTGGCATTGGAACGAGGGCAAACAGATTTTGAAAACAGAACCTATGAGCTAGTCGCAAAACTTATGGATCGGACATCAGATCAGCCCTATTTTATGTGTGGCATAGGTTATGAGGTTGGAGTTAACTTAGTACAGAATATTGCGCTGGAGCATTCTCGTGAAAGTCGGTATTGGCATACCTGGGATATTCTCACACAATGTGTTGTCGGAGCTTCATTGAAATCGATGATCGAAGTTGCTAATCAGCGCGGTGATTCAAAGCATGCTTTACGTTGGCAATATCGTTTGCAAGTACTAGAAAAAGGAATAGCGCAAAACTTAACGCGTACGTTAAACGGAAAAAAAGTCTATCTGGAAATGTTATTGCCAGATTCTAACGGAGGGACTCCCTTTACAGGAATGGGCTGGTTAAATTTTGCTCCAGTAATAGCACAGTGGGACCCGCTGGAACGACAGGTCTTACGAAACACTGTGGAGGCATTGCGGGAGAAACTACTTTTAGACTATAATGGATATAAATATTTAGATAATGAATATGATGAACAAGGGAAAGTATCTAATCTCATTCTTGGCAAAGTCGTAGGCTGGGAACTTGATTACGCACGTCAGGAAAAGGAGTATTACCGTATCAAGGAGTGGCTCGATTTTTTAAATGCAACTCATTCTGGAAAGATTTATATGGAATTCATGCGTTTAGACAATGAGGGTAACTGGGAAATCACAGACCGGGGTAATGGGGAGCAATGTGCGTGGTGGTGTTGGGCTATGGCTCGTCTGAGAAAAGAAGCGGGATTATCTGTTGTTATACCAAAAGGAGGTAAATAGACGCAAAACTATACAATTTTAGGTTCTGTCGCATATAACGAAATAAAAACACTGTTATCCGACTAAATTTTCAAGTCAGTAAATTATCTTATGGATTACCCATAAACTGAACCTACCTCATAAATTAGGACGCTCAGTTAAGCTAATCGGCCAATTCCATGTAGCCATGATCCAGGCTGGAATAATAGTCTCTGCTGTTGATAAGCCTTCGCTCATGGACCAACCTATTACTTTCCGGTCATACAGGTCGATGATTCCGGTCAGATGCATCCAACCGTTCTCGGTCATTCCATATGTCTGAAACCCAAGTTTCCTGACAAAGAGGAAAAGAGAAAAGTGATTCTTCGCGCCTCCGATGAGCTTATTGCCATAGAGGTCAAGTTTTCTCAGCCAGATGGGTTTTCAGACTGTTTATCAATTGTGGAAGGGAATCGTAGTGGCTTAGGCGCAGGCCCAAGGCCCCGCCGCCAGGATGCACTTCAACAAAATCCGCATCCTTAGCCAGGCCAAAACGCTTGTAGAAGGCGTTTCTGATAAACTCTTTAATCTCATCGGTTTCAGCCTTCTTAGTATCCACATGCACCTGGAAGAAGTCTCCCTGCCCTGCGGCATTAACACGTACCGCTACAGCATCGGTGCCAAAGGCTCGTTTTAACATAGCTTCGGCCAGGTCGATCAGTGCCAGGCCGCGAAAGAAATTTGAACCTTCTAACTGCCTGAAATCAGGAGGTATATCTCCGGAAAGTGAATTATCATCAAGTCCTCTATTGTAATCAAACGGCTTTGCACCGTAACGCTCAAGCCACTGCCCCATTAGCTGCGGCCCTTCAAAATTCTTTTCCCATTCAAGAGAGCTCTCCAACTCTTTTCGTGAGGGCAGACTCTGCGGATCAATATCAATATTCCGGTCGCCACGCTGCGAATAAGTTACATATTCAATCCAATATTCAGGATGATGGATAAGGTAAAAGTTTTTTGTTACCTCGGCAAAGAGATATGCCACCATTGCCCTTAAAGGTGCACCCTTTTCTTTGATAACATTTCCATCACTGTTGGTCCTGTGCAAAAGTGGATCGCGCCAGCCTGCAAAAAGCGATTGGAACAAAGCTTCCGTTTTTTGTTTTGCCGCCAACCTGTCAATTCGATTTTCCTCAATGAGTTGTTCTATATACCAGTCACGATTTGCAGAGATATATTCACGCAGTTCATCCTGTGTGGCAAGCAGGGGGATCTTCATTAATATGTTAGCGATCCACTGACGGTTTTTGACACTTAGCAGCCCGTCTTTAACAAGATCCTCTTCAATTAGCTTAAAAAAGTCAGTCGTAATTGGCAGCCTTACAATAATTGCAGCAATCTCGGCTGCCTTACCGGTCATCTTGCGTACCTCTCCTGCTGTTAACTGCTCCTGATTACTTGAAGCAGCATAGAATCCCCAGGACCATTTCCAGGCGCTGCGATCACGTTCCACACTATATGGAAAGATGATCCGCAACTGCTCTGTTGGCACCGGATAAGTACCAATAATCTGATAGTTATCTTTAGGATTCGACGAAATGAGGGTGCCCTTTCCTGTCCGGCCTTTCTGTATAGTTGCCTGGTCCAATGATCCTGCGCGAACACCTGTTCCGTATTCTGCCTGGCAAGCAAGATGGACAAGAAGATCAGGTGGTATGCTCAGCTCGTAGAGTGAATTAATGGCATTTTTAGCAGCAACAGTGACAGCTGATGAACTGGAGAATCCGCCTTGTGGTATATTGCCGGAAGAAACCAGGCGCACTCCTTTGAAATTATCGTGACCAAGATATTTCTTTACTTTGGCACCCAGGCTGCCGGTATGAAGTGTACGAAGCGAAGCAATCGCATTTCCAATCAAAGCAAATGGCCGGCGCATGCTGTTGCTGACCCAACGCGATGATGGCGGCAAAGGCAAACCCTTCTGCCGCCGACTTTCCAATTCGCTTTCACTAAAATAACCAAGGGAAAGTAACAAATTCTCACTCATCTGCATTCCGAACAATTCGTAAGAATGCAGATCTGAGATCTCTTCGTTTGGATACATGATCTCGTTGTCAGATGGCAGGATATTTACACATTCACGAAACTGCGGGTCAATGGGGTAAAGGTGTATCTGGCGGTCAGAGGCCTCCTGTAGCAACATAACAATCTGCTCGCTGCTATCGGCATCAGCTGCGCCAATGGGTATCTGCCATGCCGGCCCGAAAAAGCGACCCATGTCAGGGTGCATAAAGGCGATGCGTAACCGCCCACCTGAAATACCGATTGCTAACGGACGATCTGCCTCAAATTTCAAACCCTCTTCCGTGATCGTTGAGGTGAGCTCTTCTAACTGTCGTACAATGGCAGCGGTCTGACCTTTCGGGCGCTCCGAGACAATCGTTTTGGCGGCCTCTTCAATTTCGATATCCTGTGGTGACAGCAAGCCATAACCGTAATCAATTAGCCCTTCGAGCAGGGCAAGATCTTTAGGTCGTGTTACATCGGAAGAGAGCAGATCATATTCCACATCTTCAACTGTAGTGGTTACTGTGCGAATGTCGCCGCCTTCATGACTAATGCGGCTGACAATATCAGTAATATAATATTGCCCCTGTGCATTGTCATTGGTCAGATCCTCTAAATGCCGGGCCAGGGTAGCTGCGCGTACAACATATAGCGGGCAATTGCCTTCTGTCAGGTTCTGTAACCGCTGTCTGGTCATCTCGTCTGGCTCCTCAGCAATGTCACGGTCCTCGATGATTCCAATAACACGATTGTTGTGATCACGCATCACCCGTCCTTTGCCATTATTTCTGGGTGGCTCGTATTCGGCACTGAGAAAGGTCAGATCGGCCTCTTTATTCATAGCATAATGTGTTCGCCAAAGCCTGCGATATATGGACGAGGGAACTATGCGATCGCCCATGGTTATGATTAACAGCGAATTAGCCTCAATCAATCCGGGAATGGCCAGAGCCTCATAGGCGGCGAAAGCTGTACCACCAGTTGGATTATCTGAACGTACATAGATGTTATCCGCACCCAGTGCATCTGCAACTTCGCGGTATCGATATCCCACAAGAGTAGCGACCGGTGCGGGGCTAAATCTGCGAAATGAATCGATTGAATGGCGCGCCAGCGGTGTTCCGTGTATCGGCTGGATACACTTCGGGTCCTTACCAAACCGTGTACCCTTGCCAGCAGCCAGGATTACCAGTACTGGCGATGTTGCGGTTATACCGCCATATTGATCAATTGCATCAGGATTAATGATTTTGTTGTTATTTAAACTGACAACATCCTTGAGTGCTGACGAATTATTATTTGTTGGCATGTGGGCTTTATCTTTAGGAAATTGTGCAATTGGTATCATTAAAGCTAATGATAATTATCAATTTTTCAACCAGCAATTTGTCAAGAATAGAAACAAGATTCACATGATAAGAGATTTAGTTTTATATTTGGATACTTACAATCGGGAGATCTTGCACATCAGATAAAATTCAATCGAAAATGAAAGAATTGCACATTGGGGATCTAACAATAGACTTGCCCATCATACAAGGGGGAATGGGTATTGGTGTTTCAATGTCCGGATTAGCAGTAGCAGTGGCAAACGAAGGTGGGGTGGGAGTTATCGCCGTAGCCGGACTTGGTATGTTTGAACCCGATTATGTGAAAAATTTCATTGAAGCAAATAATAGGGGATTAAGGAAAGAGATACAAAAGGCCAGAGAATTGACCAATGGTGTTCTTGGTGTAAATATCATGGTGGCACTTTCAAATTTTGCCGAATTGGTAAAAACTTCCATTTCAGAAGGTATTGATATTATTATAGCGGGTGCCGGGCTTCCTTTGAATTTACCTCAATATTTAACCAAAGGATCAAAAACAAAGCTTGTTCCGATAGTTTCATCCGGAAGGGCGACAAAGATATTGTGTTCAAAATGGAAAGAACAATATGATTATCTCCCTGATGCAATTGTTCTTGAAGGGCCAAAAGCTGGCGGACATTTGGGATTTAAAAGAGCCCAGCTTGATGATCCCGAGTTTGCATTAGAGAAATTATTGCCGGAAGTATTAGAGCAAGTGAAACCATTTGAAGAAAAATACAATACTAAGATTCCGGTGATAGCCGCAGGTGGAATTTATACAGGTGCAGATATCAAAGAGATTATGGATATGGGAGCCTCAGGTGTTCAGCTGGGAACCCGTTTTGTTACAACCGAAGAGTGTGATGCATCATTAAAATTCAAGCAGACATATATTGATTCCAAAGAAGAAGATATGGAAATCATTGACAGCCCGGTTGGAATGCCTGGACGCGCTATTAGAAATGAATTTCTCGAAAAGGTAAGCAGAGGGGAGAAACGTCCGATAAAATGTCCTTATAAATGTTTAAGAACGTGTAATATCGAAACAACACCATATTGTATTGTGGCTGCCCTTTTAAATGGCAGGAAAGGTAATTTTTATAATGGCTATGCATTTGCGGGAGCGAATGCATACAGGGCTACAAAAATAACAACTGTTAAAGAAACAATGGAATCATTGGTCAGAGAATTTAAAGAAGCGATCTCTTTAAAACAGTAGAGTCTAAATAACTTCATCATAGATTAAAACGTCTATTGGAGTTCTCAAAGTACTGAAGAAGCCCTTTTAAGGTTGATAAATTAAAGCCTCTGTTTTGCGTCTAGTTATAATATCAGATATTCATGAGGATATCTTCAGTCTTAAGAAGATCATCAGAAAAATTGAAAAATCAGGGTATGATCAGCTTATTTGTCTGGGAGATATTTCCGGATTCAGCGTCCCGTTTTATAAATACAGGAAAACACGAAATGCTCATGAATGCTTATCATTGTTAAGAGAGACAAACAGTATTATTATTCCGGGCAATCACGATTTTCATGCCGGACAAATGATCCCCAAAAATTCTGCAATCTTTGATTTCCCCGAAAACTGGTATGATCTTGATTACCAGCAAAGGTCCGAGTTAGGAAAGAATGAGATATGGTTGCATGAGGAAGATGATCTCAATCCTTTGTATACCAACGAAGATATTGAATTTCTCAGAGCTCTTCCTGAGTATTATGTTTTGAATTCTAACGGAGTTAAAATTCTATTTAGCCATTATGCCTATCCGAACCTTTCTGGATTCAAAAAAGCTTTCTATTCTCATGAATCAGAGTTCAAGCCTCATTTTGAATTCATGAAGAACCATAATTGCAGTATAAGTTTCACCGGTCATGCGCATCTCAGGGGGTTTTATACTGTTTCACCGGGGCATTTCAAACAATACCGTTATAAAAAAATCAGCCTGAAAACCTTTCCGGTATGTATTGGTATTCACCCCGTAACAAATCACAATAACCGCAGCGGATTTTGTAAATTTGATACAGAAAGATCCATGCTCCAGGTGATACGGTGCTAAAAACTGAATCATTGAAACATGCCTAAAAACAACCTGAACCGCTTCTTAGTATCCATAGTATTCCCTTCAATACTGGCGATAGGGTTTTTTATCCTGTTGATTTTTACCATCATCCTGCCTTCTTATGAGAAGAATATCATGGAGGGAAAAAAGGAGACGATCTTTGAGCTGACCAATTCACTCTGGAGTTTGCTGGAAGAGTACCACCATGAAGAGCTTGCGCAGAATTTGCCTGAAGATACGGTAAAAATGCGTGCAGCAGAAAGGATTAAACAGGTGAGATATGGCAAAGAGTACAAGGATTATTTCTGGATCATTGACAAACAGCCGGTTATGATCATGCATCCCTACCGGCCTGAACTAATTAATACGGATCTGTCAAATTATCAGGATCCGAATGGTAAGTTACTTTTCATGGAAGCAACGAAAATCGCAGCCGAACAGGGTGAGGGATTTATAGACTACATGTGGCAGTGGAAGGATGATTCTACACGTATCGTACCGAAACTCTCTTTTGTGAAAGAGTTCAAACCATGGGGGTGGATCGTTGGCACAGGCATTTATCTGGAGGATGTACACGACGAGATTAGAACGCTGAAGAACAAACTTCTACGAATTACATTATTATTTACTTTACTTATAAGTACAATTTTGGCTTTTATTATCAAGCAAAGCTTTGGCATTGAGAACAAAAGAAAAAATGCGGAGACAAAGCTTCGTTTATCGAGACAAAAGTATAAATCACTCGTTGATGCTTCAACGGAAGGGACCCTCATGATACTGAAGGAGGAAATTATTTTTTCCAATGTAAAATTCAGTAATTTAAGCGGATATGATCCTTTTGAGGTAAGGGAATTACATTTTGGAGATTTGTTCAGCCTTGAATGGGAAAAATTGGTTGATTCATTTGATGATCCCAAAAAATCCGTATCTCTTGAAGCTACTTTACATTGCAAAGATGGTAGTAAGAAAGAGGTGGTAATCTCTTCATCCATGATTTCCTACGCAGAAGGGAATGGATATATTGTTATCATCAAAGAAGTCAGCGCGCAACAGCAGTTGGTCAAAGAGACCAAACTGCTTTCACATGAATTGCAATTGTCGCTTTTGTTAATGAACCAGCCCATAAAACCCCTGATCAATGATGTAAGAAAGTGCCAGGTGGGCACCTCTATCAAGGAAGTAGCACTGTTTATGTCCCGTAAAAAGATAAATTCAGTTTTTATTAGTCAGGAGAACGATATATTAGGTGTGATCAACAACAATGACCTTAAAAAAAGAGTATTAGCAGCAGGTATCGATCCCGGGAGGTCAGTTCAGGAGATTATGACATCTCCGGTGGTGACCATCTCAGACAATGCACTTCTCTATGAGGTGTTGTTGAAACTGAAAAGCAGAAATGTTTCCCACCTGGCAACTGTTGATGTTAGGAATATCATAAATGGGGTGATAGGTTACGAGGATATTATTGAAATAAAACAGAATACCATAAGCTTCCTGATCAAAGAAATAGAAACAGCCGAGGATGTAAATCAGCTGGCATCAATATATAAGCGAGTGCCCGTTCTGGTTAAAGCACTTATTGATAGTGGGGACAAGACAGGAAATATCAACAGGATCATAACTTCTGTAGCTGATGCCATACTCAACAGGGTAATTCATTTTGCTATTGAGGATTTGGGGAAACCTCCAGCGGAATTTGCTTTCATCGTATTGGGAAGTGAAGGCAGAGGAGAACAGACCCTGGCAACGGACCAGGATAATGCCATCGTATTTGAAGATGTTGAAGAAAAAAAGCTGGAATATACCCGTAAATACTTCCTTGAGTTTGGAGCACGTGTGAATAAAGAGCTGAACCGAGTTGGTTACAACTATTGCAAAGGAGATATCATGGCGAGAAATCCGAAATGGACCCAGCCACTGAATTCCTGGAAAAACTATTTTCGCAAGTGGATCAATACAGGTACTCCCCAGGATATCCTTGAAGCAGCTATCTTTTTTGATTTTCGGTGTGTATATGGCGAGGAGCCCCTGGTAAAAGAGCTTCGCAATTGTGTAAACGAAATGTCTAACCATAAATCTGTATTTTGCTACCACATGGCCCAGTCTGTCCTGAAATTCAAACCACCTTTAAATATTTTCGGACATATAGTTGGAGAAGAGTCGCAAGCCGATGAACTCAATCTTGATATTAAGAAAGCTATGTACCCTGTAATCACATTTATCCGGTTATATTCCATTGCTGAAAAACTTACCCAGACCAATAGTTTGGAAAGGTTAACTGAATTGTTTGACAGGAAGGTCATCGATAACACAAGCTATGAAGAACTTTATCAAGCATATAACTTTATGATGCACATACGCTTAAAATCCCAGGTTGAAAACATTACACAAAACGAAATCCCCAACAATATTGTAAATATTAACAAGCTTACACGAATAGAAGCTGCAACTTTGAAAAAGCTATTCTCAGCAATTGGTAATCTTCATTCAAAGGTAAGTTTTGATTTTCAAGTTAGGGATTGATTTCACTGCTACAAAAATAACTTCATCACAGATTGAAACGTCTATTGGAGTTTTCGAAATGCTGGAGAAGTCCTTGCTGACTAAACTCGTTTGGATCGTGGTTTTCACCTGCCCAGCTTGTTCTTCCTGGTGCAAAAAAGTCCCCGCCATATACATGAATTGCTGCGGTGAGCTGTTGTATGGGATTAACCACAGAATGGACACCATCATCTGGTAGTGATCCCACATCACCAACTCCAAACGAATCTGCCCCAGCTGGTTTAATGGCATCCCCCGTACGCTCCCAAAAAATATTATCTTCACGCCCTCCATAGACGCCGATTGATACCCACATATTGTGATCGTGCGGGCGTAAGACCATCAAGGGAGCCCAAACAATCTGGAGAATGGTGATTTGAGTATCATTGTAGAGTTTGGTAATTCCGCCTCTGGTTGGTTCACCCAGGTTGGCAATCACTCCTTTAGGATCGGATGTTATTCGTCGAAGCGCTTCCTCGACACCCGGTTGCCCATCCTTAAATGCTTCACGCAACTCCATCACAAGAGGTGTAGCCCGTTCTTCTTCGGCAGCTCCCAGAGCCCTTGGACCGAGTATTGCGGCCGCTCCTGCCGCAGCCAAAAATTTTCTTCTTGAAATAGCCATTTTTATTTGTAAACGTAATTGATTAGCAGTTAATCGTTGTAAAATGTGAGGTTTTTATAAAAAGTTTAACATTCTGCTAAATAAAGCTTTGCCGGGAGTGTTTTTTTCATTCTTCTACCGGTCTATAGCCGATGAAACAGTGATGGGTTGGTGGAGATCCTCCACCCTGTGTTGGATTTTCTGAACTCTTTTCAAACCGAAGATGATGCGAAGGAAGTTCACCGGTCGAATGATAAACCAGTACACCGATACCACAATGATCAAACTCAAACCGGTAATGATCAGGGATTTCATCAGAACCGGGATGGGCCATTCAACCACGTAATAGCCTACCACTATGATCACTGGCTGGTGCAGAAGGTAGAAGGGGTATATGGCTTCATTGGCCAGTTTCCGGAATTTTGAATCCTTGTTGAAATAGCGGCGGGTATATCCTATGGCCGCCATACTGCAGGACCAGGCGACAAAAATGGACGCAATGTCCCATGCAATACGAACAGCAGCTTCACTACCAAACAGGTGGGGTGTAGAGAACATGAAGAGCGTAGTAAGGATGGTTTCCATAAGATAAAACCGCCGTTGTTTCATGATGGTATCGCGAAGTTTGGTGTTTGAAACCAGGATCAGTCCTGTGAGAAAGAAAACCAGGTCAAAACTGAAAAAAGCCCAGTCGTTAAATAGGGCATGTGTCTCTTCAGGGAAAACCGGACGAAGGATCCATTGGGTTAGAAAAAGGGGTACCAGGATAACATTCATGGCCAGTGGCCTTGAGACAAAGGAGATAAAACGTTCCCTGAATTGAATAAAACGATCCCTCTTCATCCTTTTCAAAAAAGGTGAAATGATCAGGGCAATCACAAACAAGTAAAGAATAAACCAGAGGTGATGCCATGAAAAGTTACCCTCCGGATAGATCCCATCAAACATGTGAGGATAAAAGTCGAGAAGAGAACCAAATTGGGTTGATTTCTCTATATAGACCTGAACGGGTACCAGGATAAATATCCCGGCTAAAAAGGGTATAAACAATCGTCTGAACCGTTCTTTCAGGTATTGCCCCGATGTACGTCTTCCCATGGCAAGCCAGGTTCCAACCCCCGAAACCAGGAAAAGCAGGGGGAGCCTCCAGTAATGAAGAAAAACCATAACTCCTCTTAACTCTTCAACCTGAATATCGTTCTTTACATGCCACCACCAGGTATTGAAGATCATTCCAATATGGAAAAGAAAAACACTTAATATAAGTAGGATTCGAAGCCAGTCAATATCATACTGTCGCTCCTTCTGGTTTTGTTTTTTTGTTTCCATAAAGATTTGAATTGAAGATTCCAGACAAATCTATGATGGAGGGATGGGTTACAACGGCTTTCCCGATAAGCACGGTGTACGTCCTTATCGGCACGTATGCGAATAGGTCATTAACCAATTGAAATACAATGTAATGAAACTGTCAGGTCGATTCGCGAAAATCAGTAGGCGTTTTTCCCGTGAGCTTCTTAAAAGCATTGTTAAAAGCCGATTTTGAATTATAACCCACCTGGTCTGCCAGCTCCTCGATGGTGATTTTTTTCTCTTTCTCGGCCTGTAAAATCTTCTTTGCTGCTTCAACCCTGTAGTCTGCCAGAAGTTCGAAAAAGTTCATCTGCAACTTCTCATTGATGACCTGGGAAACATGATGTGTACTCTCTTTTATAATCTTAGACAATCCACTTAATGAAGCCATGTTATTAAGAAAGTATTTGTTCTTTGTCATTTCCTGTTCTATCCTTTTCAGCAAATCATCTTTTGCCGCTTCTGAAAGGGTTGATTTTTTATATTTCATCAGAGGAATGTCCAGAAAGGATCCTGTCTGTTCAAAATAGGCAGAGGAATTTAATATCCTGAATCCTGTGGAAATAATCATAAAGGAGACATAACCTGAGATAAAATGGTCTCCCACATCAGATGGAAAACTAAGTTTAACAAGAAGAAAAATGATCAAAATTAAGATGAAATGAAAGCCAATGTTCCTTAAGTTCCTGATTTTCGGATTGTCTGTTTTGAGTAATGTGATCGCGCTCTTTCCGCATTCAATAACAAGAAGTTTGAGTGCGAAAAACAAGTAGATGCTAAAATGAATAACTGTAAAGGTATTAATATAATGGCGTATGCCCAGGGGATCTTCTGAGTATGGGTAATGAGCGTCAATAATCTGCCAATCAGGATGTTTACTATAGATATATGAATTATATTTCACGTCATTTGACTGGGTAAAATAGAAGATCATATATGCTGCCCAGAATAAGAAAGGAATAAAATGGAGCAGATCTTTCTTGTTAATTAGTGGTTTTAAGCTGCTTCTGACAAACAGATAGAACAGGGGTGCAAAAGCGAAATTGAATGGTTCAGCAAAATTTGAGATCCATAATAGCTGCACGATATATCCGCTTTCATTCAGAAATTCTTCGAAAATACTGAATGTTAATGTAAGCAGAAGTAATCCCTGAATGATGTTGGCAATATTCTTCCGGCTTCCTTTTCTAATAAAGAAATAGGAGAGGATGAGTCCCATGAAAACACCAAGGAAATTGAATACTGAGAAGAAGTTAAGGTTCGTATCCGTAATCATTTAACCTTTATTCAAAAACATCCAATGAATGCATTCATTCATTATCCGGCTCCAGTAGAACCTGTTTCAGATTCGACACTTACTCCCAAATGTAATAATAAACCCGATATGAGGTTATGAGCCTTCAAGGATCTCCCGTAGCATATCTTTTTCCTTCGAAAGGGCCATGCGCTTGACAAACTCATAATCTTCAATTTTCATACTGGTAAACCACTCTTCCCAGAGATCAATTACACGGTCCCATTCCATGTCCTTATCGCGTGGAGCAGCCTCAATGAGTATAACTTTCAGCTCTGGATACTCCTCTTTTACGGTCTGTAGTTTTGACAGGTCCTTTCCCACAATGGGGTATCCGTCAGTAAACAGAAGCAGGAAGTTTTGAGTGAGGGTATCACTTACATAATCAACTTTCAGATCTTCATAAAAATATTTCCAGATATCGGCACCATAAAAATCTTTCGGATTATCGCTGAATACTGCCTGATCGTAAAGCTTGTCCAGATTATCGAAAAAAACTGTGCGTCGCTCTTCTACTGTTTTCCTGCGCAGCACACCAGGTATATTTTCAATGTTGGTGTATAAACTGTCTTCATATACTTCACTTTTCAGATTTGCACCACGCTGGTGAGCGATGACGACCCTGATCTCATCACGCGAGCGCAGGTACAATTGTGACCTGACCCGCTCTTCGAAAAGGGTATATATATGTTTGACGAGTTCTTTATCGCGCTCAGACTGGTTGTCCTGGACAATCAGGCGATCAGAAAGGTCAAGTAAAATGATATAATTATGTTTAACAGCCGTGGAGATTGCTTTTTCCTCCTGAGGGGGCATGCATGATGCAAGAAGCAGCATGGATAAGATAACCGGAATATATTTAATAAGCTGTTTCATTTTTTAAGGATGAGGTTTGTTAGACAGATGATTAAATACTACGGCGTCTGATGACCTTTACCGTACCTGATTTAATAGCATGTTTCTCTTCAAATTCCTTCTTAATATTTATGCATTTAACCTTAACCTCTTTCAGATTTTGAGGTGAGAGATAGGAGATCCATCCAGTGGTAAACTGATCGATATAAGATTTCAGATTACCCAGAATCACAGTGGCAATGTCCTCGCGAAGGTTGCCAATATCGAATCTGATCGGATCTTCCGGTACCAGCTTTTTATGAAGCTCTTTGATATCATTCCGCAAATGTTTGATGATCTTCTTGAGATTAATTGTAATAAGACGTTTTGCCCATTCACGAAACATGGAATCAAGAAGAATACTCCACAGAATGTAAACAATAAATCCCAGGAAGAGAATCATATAAAAAGCAGGATTCGCGGCCCACGATTTGGTTGTTATACCCATTAATTCTTTGGCATATTCTGTATTGTTGTGAATCAGCAGCGCAAGCAGGAAATCAACAAAAAATGTGACGGCAATCAATGATCCCAGAAATACAAATTTATGCTTGTGTTTCAACTCAAGAATGACATGAAATGCCCAACCAAATGCATAGAACACAAAAGGTACCAGAAAAAGGAGGAAATTATATTGTAAAGCCTCAGCCAGTTCAGCGGGTTTTGGCATAATGCTGCCGGTTCCCATGCCAGCGGCCAGGCGTTCAGCAATCCCTTCAAAATCGGTGTACAAAGCCTTGTAAGCTGCTGATACATAGAAGAAAAACAGATATCCGGTGAGCATAACAAGGATAAACATGCTTATTCCAAACTTAAATGAGGAGAAAGTCTCTCTCTTCATTGCTTCCGGATCTTTTTCATATTTTTTATGAATATCCAGTAACTCTTCCCGACGCACATCAATTTTGTCCTGCTTCTCCTTGATCAGGGCGTTTACCTCCTTATTTTGCTTGCTTGTTTCCGCAAGGCTGGCTTCAAGTTTTTTAAGTCTGTCACGCTTTTCAGGTTTATCATCCTCATTCAGACCACTGAATTTCTCATCAACCAGGTCACCATTTAATATCCTGTTGAGGTAGGAGGTATAGATCTCCGGATCGCCCTTTACATTGCCGGACTTCTCATATCCGAATTCCTGCAGAGATACATACTCAATCTGGTGAATGGCTTTTTCATTTTGAGCTGGTGAAGAAGATCTGGTTTTTTCCATTGGGATTAGTGTTGATTTATAACAAAGAATATATATTGAACATGTTGACTTAACAGAAGAAGAATCATGGGACAAGAGTGTGCTGCTTTTTCTTACCGCTTTACCAAAGAACAACATGCTTTTGTACGAAAGAAATAGATATTTGTTACAGATTGATAAACACTAAATTGCGCTCCGGAGGCTACTTGCCAAATTCGACAGGCAGTTCTCTTTTTATATACAATTTGTATTTTCATATGAGAATATTCTCACTATATTTGCAGGCCTATTATTTCATGGGAATATGTATAAACTGACAAATTAAGAATATGGAATATCCAAAAGTAAATCAGGAGTTATGTGCCGGCTGTGCTGTATGCATTGAAATATGCCCTTTGGAGGCTATCGTTATAGAAGATGACAAAGCCAGCATCATTGAAAAAAATTGTGGTGGTTGTCGCGCATGCGAAAGCATGTGTCCGGTTGCTGCTATTGCTTAATATAAATACCAGGAGAAGTAAAATCCATATTCCTGGCCTGTGATCCTCGGAACAAATGAGATAGAATTGGACTTCATAAAAGGATTAAATGCTTTCAAGGGTTCAAAATGATAGACCAATTCTGTAACCAATATTCCTATTCCTGCGCCCAGCATGACATCAGAAAGCCAGTGTTTATTATTTAGCATTCTAAAAGCACCGGTGGTTGTAGCGAAAAAATATCCGCTGTATGCCAGCAATGGTGCGGTCCGGTAAAATTCATTAAACAGAACAGTAGCATTGCTGAATGCAAAGCTGGTATGCCCCGAAGGAAATGCATTGGGGGATCCATTGGGACGCGTTTTTGCAGTCAGATGCTTTAATCCGTGTGTGAACCCCGAGGTAATGAGATTTGAGATTAGTAAATATTTTGTCTGGTCAAACCAGTGATTTCTGCTTTTTACGTGCAACAAATCGGCCAGATACAATTGTGCTATGGGGACGTACTGGAAATAGTCGTCAATTGGAAATTCAAACTCTTCACCCACCCGATCCCTTAAATTTACCTGAAGGTTTTTCTCAAACAGAGTGCCGTTTAGGAGAATGCCTCCACCCATTAATACGCCTGGCACAACAGTTCTGTGAATGATTCTTTTAGGGTGCAGCGTATCCTGTACCTGCGCATTTGCCATCGGCCCGCACCCAAGAAATATCCATAAAACTATGATTTTCCTCTGTTTCATTGATGGTGATGGCAGGTATTAATTAATCCAGTACGACAGCTTCACCACGATCCCCCTGTCCTTGGTCCGTAATCCTGCCGGATAGGCATTTTCTGTGTAAACAATAAAGAGGTCAGAGACAGGAGCAAAGCGCCACTGGAACCGCATGTTCACATTCAAATTGTCAATCTGGTTGTTGTACTGTACAAACGTTGTAAAGAAGAGGGTCTCTGTAAATGTAAGATCCAGTCGGGGTCCAACCAAAATCAGGTCTACACTGGTGTAGGGTTCGGGGAGCAGGATTCTGTTGTAGGATGTAACCAGTGAGAGGCTTCCATAGGGTTGAACACGGTAATTCACATCACTGTCAATGCTCAATCGTGTACCGTTAAAAAAGCCGCCATAACGGCCCGACAACTGGTATGTAAGGAGTTGTCGCTGGTTGGACAGGTAGACCAGCGCTACCTCTGTCCAGTTGAATTCACTCCCTGCGGGGAGCAATTCTCCTCCGGTATGGGTGGGATCAAAGGGTTCCAGTAACCTCAGGTATCCCTCTTCAAGATCAAGGGAAATGCTGCTTCGGTCCATCCAGGTCAGGGAATAGCTTAACTCTATTTCACGGTCCGTCATGGAAAAATCGGGTTCAAAGAAGAGATCCACTGTTACTTCGGGGCCATGATTGGCGATCCTGTCTGACATGGGGTAAAACTTGTAACCGACCGTGGGATTGGTCTGATGGTACCCTTTGCGTCTTACAAATCCCATTTCAGCCAGGTAGTTGCCTCCCACATAGGCCTGGTTCCATCCGGCTGAAAACTGTTGTGTCTCATAGAGGATAGTCGCTGCTGTAGAAAAACGATTACCCTCCGGTCCGGGACTGAAGGATTGGTGGTAAAATGTCTTACCGGTCCAGTTGTTGTCGGCGCTTGCAAAATTAAATTCAGCACCGGCAACCCTGTTATAGAGGTATGAGTGGTAGGTAGAGTCACCCCCGGGATCCAGAACCTGTTTGTTGGTCATAAAAAGACTTACGTTGGACCGGCTGAGAACTTTCCGCTGCAGCACAGCTACACTGAAATTACTGGCTACAATGGTATCTTTTGAACCTGTCTGCATATTCATCAATCCGACCCGCCAGCTTTCCCCGGCATTACCACTGAGTCGGGCCCCAGCCAGAACCGGTGCGTTGAGTCCTATTCGCCTCGAAAAAAATGGTCTGAGGTTTTCGGTACCCAGATTGGCAAACAGGTCACTGTTCTCCAGGAAGAATTTCCTTTTCTCCGGGAAAAAGAGTTCAAACCGGTCCAGGTTGGTACGTTGCCGGTCCACTTCCACCTGCGAATAGTCTGGATTCACAGTAACATCCAGGTTCATGGAGGTGGAGAGGATCACCTTGGCATCCAGTCCTGCCCCGCCTCCAAAATCAATGGCTTCTCCGGCCTCTTTTTGATGGGTAGCTTTGCCTGAAACATACGGGATCAAAGAGAGCCTGACTCCTGATGCGGGTAGAGGAGTTTCCCAGGCAAGGGTTCCGGTGTATGCAAGGTTGGCTGACTGGAATTGGCGGGGAACCGGTGCCCAGCTTGACTTTTCATTGGTTTTGAGATCCAGACGACTGAAATTGATCCCCCATTCGCTGACACCCTCCTGGAAACGGATTGTCCTGAAAGGGATGCTAAACTCTGCCACCCAGTAATCGGAATAATTCTGAACCGCTGAATGCCATTTACCATCCCATTCAGTGGCCACAAATCCTCCATTGGCCTGCAACCCGTCCCACTGTGCACCTGCGGCTGAGATACCAAAAGCAAATCCATTGGTCTGGTCGTTGTAAGTATCAATAAAAGCAATGAAGTTGTCATTTTTACCGAAACTGAAGTCCCTTCTCAGCGATTCAGCCGGTCTTTTCCCGGGCATGGTATCGTGACAGATAATACCCATGTATATGTTAGTTTCGTCATAGACAATCATCACTTCGGTTTGTGATTGCGCAAAACCTGTATCGATGGGCAATATTCTGAAGAAGGGGGATGTTCGTTCAGCACTGTACCATATCTCTTCATCCAGTACGCCATCCACCACAATAGGTTTTTCTGTCTTTTTAGCTTGTAGCCTGTAAGAACCCCTGTTGATGGGGGTTGACTGACCAAGAATGGGTTGCACACATGAAAATATGCATATCAGAAGGACCGGAAAGGTTAATCTCATATCGATAATCGCGATTCTAGAAGGTTCTTTATGAAATCTGGCCACAAAGATAATCAAGAAGCCGGAACATTAACGCCTGGTTGGTTTGATAAACTTTTTCTTCACCCAGGATCTCCTCCTCAGTCTGAATATAAGGTCCGGGCACAAGTTCCTCCCGGCAGTTGTCTACCAGCTCTTTTACTGATGCTGGCGTTGCCTCCAGGTGGAATTGGAGGGCGACTACCTTGCTGTTGTATATGAATCCCTGGTTTGGAAATGCCTGAGAACTGGCAATGCGTGTAGCCCCTTTTGGAATGGTAAATGTATCCCCGTGCCAGTGAAATACTTTTCGGGTGACAGGAAGCTCCTTCCAGATTCTGTAATCCCCAAGTGAAGGAAGGAATTGAAGGTTATGCCAGCCGATCTCCCTCTCTTTTCCCGGGTAGACATCTTCGCCCAGTGCTGCAGCAATAATCTGGGCTCCCAGACATATGCCAAGGACTGGCTTCCCGGTACTAATATAATCGGTCACCCACTCAATTTCATCCTGCATCCAGGGGTGAATATGGAAGTCGAATACATTCATGGGGCCACCCATGATCACCAGCATGTCAACACCGGAAGCATCCGGCAGTGGATCACCTTCATGGAACCGGGTATACTCAAGGGTATGGTTCTTCTTTTTGATCCAGTCAGCAATAATACCGGGCCCTTCGAAGGGCACGTGCATAAAACACCTGATTTTTGCATGATTAGCCATCAGCAGTTCTTTCTTCTGAAACGACAAAGCAGCTCACGGACCATGTCCACACTCTCGATGTAGTAGGCGGCTTTGGTTGTTTTTGTACCCACCTTGATGGAATAGGCCTCTTCCGGCATGACCTCGAAAGTATATTCATCTGTCCAGTCATCACCCACCGCAAAGATAAAATCATAATGATTATCGCCCATTTTGTGTGCAGCAGCTCTCCCTTTGTTGATTCCGGAGTATTTGATCTCCAGCACCTTGTCACCATCCATAATCTCCAGGTTCAGGTTGGAGGTGAGGGTCCGGAGCTCATCTTTCAGCTCCCAGGCGCGCTGCATGCCCAGGTCGGGATCAGCTTTCCTGTAGTGCCATACCAGGGAAAAATTCTTATGTTCAATGAAGGTCCGGGGTGTCTGATCCACATAGTACTCCAAGAGCGGCTGGATCGAATCCTTCCATTCATTGTCAATCTGCTCCATCATGTGCCAATCGCCTCCCGGTTCCCGGAGCCACACTCCATGTTCGGCTATGAAATGGATCTTCCAGCTCTCATC
>JBDLIX010000041.1:0-37191 GCA_039714655.1 Bacteroidota bacterium | reverse complement strand
CGGGGTGGGACAGTACCAGCATGATGTGGACCAGGGCAACCTGAAGGGGAGTCTGGATGAGGTGGTGGAGAGTTGTGTCAACATGGTAGGGGTGAATGTAAATACAGCCAGCAAGCACCTGCTTACCTATATCTCTGGATTGGGACCTGTCCTTGCGCAGAATGTGGTGGATTACCGGCAGGAGATCGGAGGATTTCACTCCAGGCAGGAGTTGAAAAAGGTACCCAGGATGGGTGAAAAAGCTTTTGAGCAGTGTGCAGGATTCCTGCGCATCGAAGAGGGGGAGAATCCCCTGGACAATTCGGCAGTTCATCCCGAAAGTTATCACATCGTGGAAAGCATGGCTGGAGATCTGAATGTAGAGCTGAAGCAGTTGGTTCAGGATGATTCCCTGGTGAAGCAGATCAATCTTCAGAAATATGTGGCAGGAGATATCGGCTTGCCCACACTGAAGGATATCCAGGCCGAACTTGAAAAACCGGGACGGGACCCCAGACAGCAGATTGAAGTTTTTGAATTTGACCAGAGTGTATACAGTGTTGAGGATCTCAAACCTGGGATGGAACTTCCGGGGATCGTTACCAATATCACCAAATTCGGAGCCTTTGTGGATGTGGGGGTAAAACAGGATGGATTGGTACACATCTCTCAGCTGGCAGACAGATTTGTAAAGGATCCCAATGATATTGTGAAGATCCATCAGCATGTCAGGGTCAAAGTGCTGGAAGTGGATATTGCACGCAACCGGATCCAGCTCTCCATGAAAGGTGTGGGCCCCTCACCCTGATTGTTGAAATATTGTTTAATTTCGCAGCCTCAAATCAAATCACCATGAAAACCATAAAAATGGCCACGCTGATCATATTATCAGTTTTGACCATCCAATCATGCAAAATATCCAAATCAATGGAAGCACCTGTTGCGGCGAAGAAACCAAAAGAACTGACCATACACGGAGATACCCGGATTGATAACTATTACTGGCTCCGGGAGCGGGAAAATCCCGATGTGATTGCATACCTGGAAGCAGAAAACAGTTACAGGGAGTCAAAGATGAAAGGAACGGAAGAATTCCAGAAAGATCTTTTTGATGAAATTGTGGGCCGGATCAAGCAGACGGATGAGAGTGTCCCTTATAAAGAGAATGGATATTATTATTACATCAGGTACGAAGAGGGAAAGGAGTATCCCATATATTGTAGAAAGAAAGAGTCACTTGATGCAGAAGAGGAGATCATGGCCAATGTGAATGAGATGGCCGAAGGGTATGCCTATTTCCATGTAGCCGGATTGAGTGTGAGTCCCAACAACCGTTATATGGCCATTGGCATTGATACGGTAAGTCGCAGGAAATATACCATACACATCAAGGATCTGGAGACTGGTAAGATGCTGAGTGACAAAATAGCTCTCACCACCGGAGGATCGTCCTGGGCCAATGACAACAAAACACTCTTTTACACACAGAAGGACGATGTGACATTAAGGAGTAAAGCGATCTTCAGACACACCAGGGGAAGCGATGCGTCGGAGGATGCATTGATCTATGAAGAGAAGGATGAAACTTTCAGCACCTATGTCTATAAATCCAAGTCCAAACGATACATGATCATTGGGAGCTCAAGTACCCTTACCAATGAATACCGTTTTCTTTCTGCTGATACTCCGGAGGGGAAATTTAAAATTGTACAACCACGGGAACGGGGATTGGAGTATAATATAGCACACTTTCGAGATCATTTTTATATCATTACCAATCGGGATGCTACCAATTTCAGGTTAATGAAGACACCCGTAACCAACACTGAAAAAGAGAACTGGATTGAGGTGATTGCCCATCGGGAAGATGTTCTTCTTGAAGGAATTGAAATTTTTAAAGATTACCTGGTGGTTGAAGAGCGGAAAGAGGGATTGAATCATTTGCGCGTGATCCGTTGGGACAATGGTAATGAACATTACATTGATATGGGAGAAGAGGTATATACTGCCTATATCTCCATCAATCCGGATTTCGATAGTCAATTGCTGAGGTACAGTTATACTTCGCTTACCACACCAAACTCCACCTTTGATTATCATCTGAATACCCGGGAAAAGACCCTGTTAAAGCAGGATGAGGTTCTGGGTGGTGAATTTGATCCTGCAAATTATGAGGCCAGGCGCCTCTATGCAGTTGCAGATGATGGAAAGAAGATACCCATGAGTATTGTATACAGGAGGGGAGTAGAACTGAACGGGGAGAATCCCACACTGTTGTATGGATATGGTTCTTATGGTCATACCATGGATCCCAGTTTCCAATCTTCCCGCCTGTCGCTGTTGGACCGGGGATTCATATTTGCAATTGCACACATACGTGGAAGCCAGGTATATGGACGACCCTGGTATGATGATGGAAAGCTGCTGAAGAAGATAAATACCTTTAGGGATTTCAATGATTGTGCTGAGCATCTGATTAAGGAAAAATATACCACTCCCGGTCATCTGTTTGCTCTGGGAGGAAGTGCCGGAGGACTGCTCATGGGTGCGGTAATCAATTTGCAACCCGAACTATACAAAGGCGTCATTGCTGCAGTACCTTTTGTGGATGTGGTTACCACCATGCTGGATGATGATATACCTCTTACCACCAGTGAATATGATGAGTGGGGCAATCCCAACGAGGAGGAGTACTACAAATACATGCTTAGCTATTCACCCTACGACCAGGTAGAGGCGAAAGATTATCCCAACATGCTGGTGACTACCGGATTGCATGATAGTCAGGTGCAGTATTGGGAACCCGCTAAATGGGTGGCCAAACTGAGGGAGATGAAGAGCGATGAGAACCTGCTTGTGATGTATTGCAACATGGAGACCGGACATGGTGGTGCATCCGGACGTTTCGAAAGATATAAGGAGACTGCCATGGAGTATGCGTTCTTGTTTCAACTTGCAGGGATTGGTAAATAGTGCTTGCACGAAAACTTTTTATGAAAAAGCAGGAAAACGAGAGTTTTCTGTAAGACACTTGGGTAACGATCACCTTGATCCCGTCGGAATAGCTCTTCAGATCTTCGTAAAGAGCGTTGTTGTCTGCGGATCAGGCATTCATCAACCAAATCAGTATCAATAAGAAATCTCAGAATCAAATGGAAACTGATCACTATAGATTATTGGATTACTCCCGGCTCCTCATATGCATATTCAGTATTGTCAATGACCAGAATCCAGTCAATTCCGGGAACCGGTACCATGAAACTTTTTCCAAAGCTACTCTGTATATATTTCAGGCAAAAGACTCAACCTATTCTGTTTACTTCTCTTAGAATGACCTCGTCTTTGGCCTCTATTTTAATGAAATAGATACCGGCAGGCTGATTTGACAAATCGATTGTTAAGTGATTGGTTGCTGTTTTTTGTTGCATAATTAACTTACCACTTACATCAATCACCGAAACTCTTTGTATATCGTTTTCAAAAGATTCAATGTTTACTATTCCGCTTGTTGGGTTTGGGTAGATTGAAAACCCGCTCTTTTCAGTATCATATGAGATGTCTGTATTCCCTTCAGCCTTGAAGTTTGCTGTAATTGTCATGGCAGAAGTAACACTTGTTACTGTAACCGGATTGGCAGTTGTAGTGGAAAAACCACCTGTACCTGTCCAGTTTTCAAAGATATATCCAGGTGGCACGTTTACTGTTACAGTGCTGCAGTTACCTAACGAATCGACCACCTGCGAGGTTGCCCCTGTTATAGATGCTCCGGGTGTTCCATCTGTTGTCCAATCTACAGTAAAAGAGCTCTTCCCTGATGCCAACACCTTTGGCACCCTGATGGTTTTTGGGGAATTTGTATACCTGTCGGTTGTAAAAACCATATCTCCATAGCCGGCAGTGGGGTCATCTGCAGGATATTCAAACCCGGCCAATCCCTGATTCTTCACTCCATAAGCAATATTCCCCCTAACTGTATCCAGTTTTGAGCCATTGTCATAAAACAGATATTGGGTTGGATCTGTATTGCTGATTATGTTATCAGTAAAACTTGTCTCATCACCAAATAGCGAATTGAATATTCCATAGGTTTCTCCCCATCCCAGACCCCAATCTTTGTATCCAACATTCTTAAACAGGTTATTACTCATAGAAAAACTCTTGGAAAATATGACTAGAAATGCACTGTACTTCATATTATGGAAGATGTTATTCGAAATATCACCGTGATTTATTATATATGGATAGCAGTACCGGGCACCAACACGCAGTCCTTCATAAGAATCAAAAATCACGTTGTCTCTTATTTTTATATTCTCAACTTTCCAGTGAATTGTTATTACCTGGCCATGAGATGACATGCTACTGCCTGTCTTGTCCGCCTTTCTGTATCCCCACATTTTGTTATTGGTAACCAGCACTGGATTGGAGGGGTTTGTTGACCCAACCTTAAAATCAAGCGCATTCTCTCCATACATACATGGGCCATCATCCAGGTGATTACCCACGCAATCGGTGTATATCAACCCATCCGAATAGAGATGATTGTTGTCAATAATAAGGCCTTCATGGTTGTTAATTATTGTAGAATCCTCATAATTATACATTACCGTTTGAACAGGATCGTTGTAGTTAACGATTTCGTTATCCAGTACTTTGATGTTTTTTGCCACGGCAAAATTTGGTCCACCTATATGAATAGCTGCCAGATCAGTAACAAGATAAAAGCGGGTTCTGTCAAACCGGCACTTCTGGATGGTAATATCCTCTGCACCATTTCTGATAATCACAACACCACTATTTGTATTTCGTATAAGCTGGCGATTGATGATTATCTCTTTCGCACCGTTCTGAAAATCTAAAATCCATTTGTCATAATTGGGATCCAGATATGACATCCGATCTACCACCCAATGCCGGGCTTCCTGGAATATTAACCTGACAGTTGCCACCTCATCTTCAGGAAGCTTCCCCGGGTGGAGATCGTTCCCGTTATACAGAGAGATATATCTCTTGTTCGTACTTGTACCGCTGGATGTGATGACAACCCTCCCTGCCATATAATAATTTCCCGGAGCTACATAGAAATATCGTATGGACGCATCGTTAATATGTGTCCAGTCACCAAAATCATCTATGAGCATCATTGCCGGATTGGTGGAATCGTATTGAGGTATAGAGACCGGCTCTTCATAAACCGACTGCGCATTGGTAATGCTGACCAACAATATCAGGATTGTGACGAGTGTTAAAAACGTTTTTTTCATGTTATGTACTTTTAATTAGTGCAAAGTTGATACAAATTTCCACTCTATTTCAAAACGAGAACCCAGTCAATATCAGATCCGGATTGCCAGGGGAATCTTGTTCAAATGCTCTGACACCATACGGTCGCTTCATTATATCTATCTGCAAGCAAAACAGAGGAAATCATAGAGAACTTCTGGTTCTTGCAGATCGATAATAGGTGAACGATTTCTTCAATTCCAGGAATTTCAATTTTTCAGAATCTTTGGATTTGGATTGACGATGGCAATTGTTAACTCATCAAAAATGCGGTTTGCCGTAGTGATGCCTTTGAGTGGTTGGATCAGATTCCCATCCGGTGAATCAGGTATACACATACCGAAGATCTCGGGTGTAATAACGGCTCCCTCTGCAGCTTCAAATTTTGCTTTAAAAAGCAGGGCCGGTTGTCCTGTTCCGAATAGATCTTCGATCTTTGTAACCTGATTGTATTCCTGATAATATTCATTATAGTCACCCGACAGATTTACTTCGATCCAGCATATCCATTTACTGCCGGGATCGACCCTTGCCCTGGTTATAAAATATCCAGGTTTTGGTGTTGCCCCGGTCACAGCCAAAGGTGCCGGCTTCTCAAAATTGGGCAAATCTTCAGTTCTGTTTTCTGATTTATATACCTCAAACCATTGAGGTAAGGCCATGGGAACCTCTGCCTTACCTTCCCAATCTCCAATAGCAGCCCGTCTGGTTACAAATACGGTTCGCTTAATGCCTGTTGTTGGATCTTCAAGCCATATGGCAAATGTGGGTGATTCACCAAAAGCCGATTGCTGAACCAGTTTTTCATTGATATGGATTCTGAATTCAATATCTGCTTTTCCCCAGGTTCCCCTATAGGCATACAATACTATTCCTGAAAAAAGGATGATAAGTGAAATTAAAGAGATTAAAAGTTTTCTCAACGTCATATAAACAGCTTCAATGTCTAAACCTCGGCAGGTAATTCAAATCCCCTTCTATAGGTTCCAATTGCCAGTTTCCTGGCCTTTTCATCATTGGTGACACTCTCATATTCCCCGGAAAAGTGTAGTTGCTTTTTGCCGGACCGGTAGGAAAGATTAGCCAGATGCAAAAGTGTAACGCTTTTATGACCTTCTATAATATTTCCATTGGGTTGATCTCTGGTACGGATACAATCTAAATAGTTACTCAGGTGTGCTTTAAGCGGAAAATATCCTGAATACCTGTCCACAATTTGCCGATCCTGATCAAATACCTGCCAACCTCCGCCCATTCTACCCACATACATCTTTCCTTTGGTACCGTATATTTCTATTTTTGTGGAATGCTGTTTCCATTCGGGGAATCCATCTCCATATCGGATTTCAGGTGTTGTCTTTAGCATATAGGGTGTGAATTCACCGGTCTGTAAAGTCAGAACGAAGTTGCCATAATCGAAAGTCGTCATCTGGTAATCAGGCGTTTCTCTTAGATCGTCAAATAGATATCTTCCTCCTGTGCAACTGGCTGATTCCGGAAATCCGGGATCACCCAATACATATCGGGCCAGGTCCAACTGGTGGTTTGCGTCATTAAATGCCATCCCGCTTGAATAATCCCAGTAATAGATGTTGGATTTATTTCGTGAAACACTGTAGGGGACCTCCGGTGCCGGCCCAAGCCACATATTCCAGTCGATGGTATCGGGTGCTTTCTCGCCTTTTTTCTCATTGAAAGGAACAGGACCATTCAGTAATCCCATTACATTCACCGCAACAACTTCTCCCAATTGGCCACTCTGGATATACTCCCTTGCTGAATGTGCGAAATCTGCACTTCGGTTTTGTGTTCCGCACTGTACCACACGTTCATATTTCATGGCTGCTTCAATCATTTTCTGTCCCTCTCCGATATTGAGAGAGATACTCTTTTCCACATACACATCCTTACCGGCCTGGCATGCCCAAATGGTAGCCAGTCCATGCCAGTGTTGCGGTGTGGCAATGATCACCCCGTCAACCTCCTGATCATCGAAAACCCTGCGCATATCCCTTACCCTGGCGGGCCTGACTTTTTGTGTCTTTTCAAGTTCACTTATGGCCCTGCCTCCGCGTGTATCATCCACATCACATACATACTTCACGAAAACATTCTGATTTAGATCTGCAATATTCAGGATCAAATTTGTCCCCCAGTTACCGGCTCCAATTAATGCAAGCACAACCCGGTCATTGGAACCCATTACACCTTCTTTAGAAAATGTTGTTTTTATCTGTTCCCGATAAGAGGGTACCTTGTCAGGAATTTGATGACCTCCTGGTTCGGCATGTTGTCCGATCTCTTTCTCACCTGAATTTGAACAGGAAGTTGCGAGGCCCAGTCCGACCACGCTCCATGACAAGTTGCTAAAAAAATGTCTTCTTTTCATGATAAGCTGATCTTTTTGGTTGGGACACTGAATAAGAATAGTATGAAACTGGAAGTACTCATCATGATGATACTTCCAGTTTCACAAAACATATTAACACTATTATTACTACTTGATTGATATCTTTTCAATCATTCCTGCATAATTATCGTCCGTGTTCAACTGAAGGATATATATGCCCGGAGTCAGATCTCCCTTGCTCAGACTCACTTCATGAACACCTGCTGAATAGTAACCCAACTTTTTCATTCTCACCTTTTCACCCAGGATATTGAATAAGGTCATTTCCACATCAGAGGATATGGCAATGTCAAATCTCACCGTGGCAATATCACTTACTGGATTGGGGAAAACCTCAATACTGGAGGTAAACCCTGACATTTGCTCACGGATACCAACACCAGCCCAGGCTTCCGGAATGGTACCGCTCTTCAGGCGTGCAATCAGTGTGTCCGACTCGGATGAAGTTTCCCATCTTGATTTCAAACCTGGGAACCAATTCAGGTCACCTAGCGGATAACCATTCAGTGCTCCATCTATCAAATCTGATTGCGTATAGGACATATCAGCCAGAGGAGGCCAGTCGGGCGTGGTAAGCATATGCTCATTTGTCCTCCAATACGGCATTGCTGATCCACCGTTGGGATCTCCCGGAGTTGAGTTTGTAATAATAAAATCAATCCATTCGGGAACTTTGTCCGCGTAATTGGCAAAATCAGGTTCTTGGCTGTACCATGTACCCTCATTAAGATATGGATATGCTTCATCATCATCGAACATGGCCTGCGTACGACTGTTCATGGTAATCATCTGGCTGGTCCATTCTGCATTAAGGGAATCAGGTATTGCCGGAAGATTGTCATTCAACATAGTTGTAAAACGCGCATCCCACCAGGCGTTATTATTATCAACCAGAACCTTACGGTCTGCATCCGACGCTACCGTATAGCCATCAGGCCAATAATCCGTTACCCATGAATCTTCCAGTGTATCCACACTGATAAGGCTTCTCGGTAACTTGTCATCCTCTGCAAGCGCCCCCTCGTAAAAACCAGGGTAGTCAGGTACAAGTCCCGTATTGATGAACAGGTTGTTTGTGACGACCATCTCTGGTTGTGATGTATACAGAAATGGATTCTGGGTTGAATTTACAATGGTATTGTGGTTAAAATAGGAAAAAGAGGGGGCCACATGGTACCATGCGTGCGTTAATGTCCCATGGTTCAGAATCGTATTATTCTCAAACCAGATTGTATCCGTTCCCATCCAGGAATCAAAAACAGTACCCTTTTCCAGATTGCCTTCCGCACCAATATTAATCATCAGGCAATTGGTAAACTTATAGGTCTGATGGAGCGCCCTGGGATAAAAGAAGGTCCAGTTAGTGAATTCCATGATACAATTGTCATAATGAAAATGACTGTTTTCTCCTCCAGCTCGCATGAATTCCCGGTCAAGGGTGTTGTTTGTAAGTGCCATTAGCAGATACTGGTTTTCCATGTACAGATCCCCCGCTACATTTATAAAGGTCTTTTTAAAACTACCATCTGGGGCTGTGGTCTTGATATGAAGGGGCGGTACGATGTCGGCAGAAATTGCCGGGGCAACAATCCGTAGTTCTGGAACTGAAGCATCAAAATTTGCTCTTCCATCGTAAATATAGACCTCTCCAGGTATTGTTTCATATACGCGGTTCGGATTGGTGCGTTCTCCTGTGGCTGTTGTATCACCCATGATCGCATGAAACATTGTGTTTAAATAGCCCGTTGTACTGGTTGGTTTGATTACAACCGTATCTCCTCTGTCTTCCTGAATATAGTCTTCCCATTCGCTCTGAGCAAATAAACTTCCAGAGAGAAAAATGCTTAGGCTAATAGATATAGCCAATTGTAAATTTGATTTCATAATTCTTTGTTTTAGTTGTAATTTTTTTTCTATCATAATCTTTTATCATCTTCGTATCACACTCTGTTCACCTCCTCTCTTTTTTTGTTTAAACTAATTGTTATAATATTTTTAGCAATTCAATTTTAATGTGTTAACCTGATACCCAGCTGAAAATGACGGCCGGAATACCGCGTAAAGGTGTTCGTTTCCCCTTTGTTTGGATAGATGTGATACTGTCTGTAGGGAACATTCGTAAAATTGAGTGCATTGAAGAACACTTCAACATCTGCAAACCTGACAGGCAGATGCTGCTTCATCACAAAATCAAACTTGTACACATCATTCGTATAGACATTCCCTTCCGGACGGCTGGATATGCCGCTCATCACATTGCCCTGGAACCGGAAGGATACACGTGTAGAAAAACCTTTATAGTCATAGCCCAGTGATATATTTCCGATATCATTGGCCTGGTGCAAAAGCCGGTTTACATAAAACGTATCGTTCTCAACATCTTCTATAAATGGCATTACAGGTATGAAAACCTTCTCCACACGGTGTTGCATATATTTGGTCTCAGACCATACATGTGTATAGTTCACATTTAACACCAGACCATTGAACGGAGAGGGCAGGTGGGAAAGATTCGACTGCCATTCCACCTCCATGCCTTTTATGTATGCCGGGTGGGGATTGTTGATGTAAAAGTTAGTCGTACCGCTTGCAAGTGAAGGATACGTAGCAATAGGGAATTCTGCGATGATCGTACTGTCGGGTATGTTTTTTAATATCGACGGCTGGGAATAAAACACATCGTCAATCCGTTTTAGAAACCCGCCAATGCTAATCAGTCCCAGTTTACGGGAATAGAATGTGAAATTTGCATCCAGGTTTTTCGATACAGCAGGCGCTATATTGGGATTGCCCGCTCTCCCCGTACCTACAATTGTATTATAATACACCGATGGAATGGCATAGTTGTAATCAGGACGGCTTAAGGTGTGATTGTAGGAAAGACGAATATCCCACCAGTCGGTTACCTGCAACCGCATGTGTAGATGGGGAAGCCAGTGCTCATGCACAGCTTCTCTGTTGAGCGTATCACGTATAAACCAAGATGTCTCTGTACCTTGTTCAACCTTTGGGGCCGTATAATTGTTCTCTACCCGTTCATACCGTACACCGGGGATGATTAACAGCCTGCTTCCAAGTTTTATCTCGCCCATCACATAGCCTGCATACAAGTTTTCTCCACCCCAATAGTCATAAGCAGCTTCTCCATTTACTGTTGCGAGTGTAGCAGGATCTAACAGCTCCAGGAACATTTTGTCCATCATATCCACATCAATAACCTGCGGCATACCATACTGCGGATGGTTATTCATGAACCCTTTATTGGGTTTATAATCATAATCGCGAAAATCCTTGTAAAATAGTTCTGCCTGCCACTCTTCATGACCCGCCGAGACCAGCCAGTCCTGTATCGGAGTATGAATCCGCTCTATAAAACTTCGATAATACGACCTGTAATCCCGGTCATATGTACGTTTCATCCTCTTATATTTACCACCCACCTTGATGCTGGCAGTTATTTTATCCGATATCTGCAATGGAACCTCCAGGTTCAGGTCTGCCAACCACTGGGTTTCATTATAATCTGATGGTGAAAGCGAACCATTTTGTGTGCGAAATTGCTCCCAGGCATCAGGCCTCAGATAATTATACATCTCCTCGGGCTCCATAACCAGCCTTTTAGCGTTTGTCACGGAATCCTGATAAAAAGGCATTGCTCCAAATTCATGAAACCTGAAATCTAATCTGAATTCATCTTCCTTATCAATAGAAACGTTTGAGACACTTGCGTCCAGCTTGACAATTCCAATCTGCTGCTCATATCGCAAGGAATTGTTCATAAGGAGTGTCTGGGTTCTGGAATGTCTTAAATTGAATGCACGTGTAAAACTCCCTATATTCATCACATCATTATACCTGATATTCTCTGGTGTAGAATGGGTCAGCATACTGGAGAATAATAGTTGGCCTTTGGGTAATTTATAATCCATCACCAAAGATCCGCCCATATTATCGGTCCTGTTTATCTGATCATTCACAGTAAGCGTGCTAAACATATAGGTTCCCTCTCCTATCTCACCCTGCTCAAGCAGAGAATATCCTGCCATGATGTAATCATCTCCCCCCCGGTATGTATCATAGTTCAGGTTTATTGCAAGACCCAGGCGGTTGTTAAAAAAACGATTGCTGATATCCCCCCATAACTTATACCTCCCCATGATTTTCTCTTGCTGGTTATAAGTACCCTGGTTCGTGACACTGTAATGAAAACCCTCAGGGGCCTCTCGCAGCCGCAGATTAACCACACCACCGATCGCATTGGCGTCCATATCCGGTGTCAGGGTTTTGAACACCTCGATTCCCGATAGCATATTGGATGAAACCATCCCCAGATCCGTAGCCCGGTTATTGGCCTCGGTTGAGGGCATCTCCACCCCGTTAATCAGTATCTTGTTCATTTTTGGTTGAATCCCGCGAATCACCACTTTGGAACCATCCAGGTGAACACCGGGTAACCGGCTGATAGCCTGGGCGGCATTTGCATCGGGTAACTCCCTGATGCGCTCCGATGAAACCACATTGACAATTTTATTCGAACGCAGCTGGTGGTTTACCGCGGCTAGCTGTCCACGGGCCTGTGCCGTGATCACCACCTCCTCCCCCATGATTGTCGCCGGGGAAAGAGCAACATTCAACTCGGTGATCTGGTTATCTTCCACCGTGACCGTCTCCTCACTGGCCTCATATCCCATGTAGGAGAACTGAAAGGTATAGGAGCCAGCTTTCAGGACAAGGGTGTATTGACCATTGTAGTCTGAAACAGTACCCGTTGTGGTCCCTTTCACAACTATGGTGGCTGCTGGCAGCGTAGAACCATTATCTGCACCGGTGATGATGCCTCTAATGGTGCCCTGTCCGTAAACCACATGCGTGACCAAAAGCAGAAGAGATAACGAGATCAGGAACCGTGATAACGAAAAGGAATCGTGAACTTCTTTTTTAAAATGCTTTTTCATGGTCTCAGGGTTTAAGTTAAAGACCGAGCTTCATCCATTTTATACGATCATTTAGTTCTCTGGAAACATATTGCCCCTGATCATTGAAAAACCGAAGGGAAATATCACCAATGACATTCATTGAACTAAACAGGATTTTATCTTCAAGTACTTTGCTCAACATCCTCTACACCTTTGTTCGTGAAATGCCGTATTTGGGGCCTATCTTCTGTTGGGTAAAACCGTTTTCGTAATATGCTCGCACTACCTTATAAATGATTTTTTAGTGTGTCATAAGTGTTCATATGAACACAAATGTACATATGAACACAAATATACATGTTTTTTGATGATATGCAAATGATAGTGGAGATATCTTGACTATTCCCAGGAATTACTGCTCAACAATCCTTGATGTTATATATGGTAATTCCGGTAATTTACTGGATAAAAGGACTCGATTTTCGTTTATCTTTCTGATCTCTTCAGATAGCTGCTGTAATTCTATTCCGTCAGCAAAATCGATCACCAAAGGAATCTCAATTGAGGAGCCCGGATCAAGTGGAACCTCTCCGGGTACTGACATGTCGGTGTTTCCATTGTGATCAAGGGCACTAGATCCAAATTCGATTCCCATGCCATCCCAATTTCTGCTATACAATGCTTTTCCATCTGATACTCTTGTAAACTCTTTGGATTGAGCGCCTCCTTTGCAGAACCAGGTCTGAAAATAGGGGGAAACAGGGAAGCTGATTTTACACCCAGTGTTTTCTGGATGGATCACTAGGGCATAACCCAGATTCCCAAAGTCAGATGGCTTGGTTTTAAGTCCCTTATGAATGATGCCGGTTTCCTCCCTCATTTTATTGTTTGTAGCAGGCGACCACCTGTCAAAACTTCCAGGTACAGTATTTCCCGAACGGTTTTCAGCAGATGCAGAGGGTATCACGAGTTGGCTTCCATCACTTGGGTGAAAGGTAATATGGTATCCCCAATCGGGTCTCAGTGGTTTGTTCCTAATATTCTTTATTCGATCGATGATCTGCAGCTGTGGTTTATTTCTTCCTATAACCACACGGCGCTCTACTTCAAATAGTTCACGCCCCTTCAAATACCAGGTCCCGGCCGGTTTACAAGGAAACTCACGGTATATAAAGGAGGCTGACAACCTAATTTCCCGGTCGTTTATTTCAACATCACAATGATCAACAGGTATGTTCGATGTCTCCCCGTGAATAGGATGGTGGAAATTTGTCTTCTCATCTACAGATGGCATACCCCAGTTACGCAAACCATAAAACTCAATACCTCCGCAAAAAGTCTTCAGAAAGGTGAATCCTGGAGACGGTGTCCCGTTGATGGCTATTTCATCTGAAAAAAGGTCAAGGGTGTCCGGATCACAAATCCCGATGGGTGGATTCCAGAAAACAGGTTTTCCATCCCTGAATACCTGGCCAATGGAGAAACCTTTGGATGGAAGAAGCTCCACATCAAATCCATTGAGTGAGGCGTTTATCCTGTTCACACCAGGAGGATCACCTGATTGATGAACCAAGGAGACTGAACAATCGGAATCAACCACAACCAGCGATTGGTTCGATGCTAGATTTTTGCAAAAAAAACGGGTTTTCTCCTTGCCCATGATATTCTACTGGCTTTATATCAGGCGTTTGAATAAGTAATAAATACAAGTCCTATGATATAGCAGATAAACATGATACTTAAGAGCCGATCTGTTCCTTTCGGAGCATCTTTAAACTCCTTCCAGACGAAAATTCCCCATAGGATTGCTACCACAGGCGCAGCATTACTTAAGGCATAAGAGATAGCTGGATTTGCTGCGCCTACTGCCATAAAGCTGACTACCATGCCCAGCATCCAGATCATTCCGCCCAGCACACCCGATGAATGTTCCCTCATTGACCCCTTCCAGTACAATTTCATGGCGACAGGTTCACCCACAATGGGTTTTCGCATAATTATGGGATTGATGATCAGGGTACTGATAACTACACCAATTGCAAATAAAACGATCCCGGTATAGGGTGTAAGGGTGCCGGTTCCGCCTCCAACGAACTCCGGATCCAAAGATTTCACTACAAAACCGTAAAAGAATGCGATAAATAAGCCTGCTGTAACTGAGAGCCATATCCCTTTTCCTGATGGTTGTTTCTTCTCCTTGCTGACGCGGTTAAAAATCTTGCCACTTAAAACAATAGCCAAAATTATAATAATGACCCCAACCCATAATATCATCGGTCGCTCTGTGCCTGATTGACCACTTAAGAGGATCAGGATATAATTGATAATTATTCCCAGGATCCAGGCAATGCCTCCCCCGATGGGAAAAGCAATGGCCATCCCGGCCACAGCTATTGCCGCCACAAGCAATATAGTTCCCATGTTCCAGAGAATTCCACCCAGCATGGCAAAAATGATGCTGGAGAGATCAGCCTGACTGAGATCAGCCATGAAGGTTCTTCCCTGTGATCCCATGCTTCCAACTGTAAAAGCAGCAACCAGGCTCATCAGAAAGATCCCAATCACCAGGTCCCAGTAAAACAGTTCAAACCGCCATGTTTTGGCAGCCATCTTCTGGGTATTGGCCCAGGAACCCCAGCAGATCATTGCCATTACCGAAAGCAGAATGGCTATACCATAGTTTTGAATCTCAATCATAATTCGATTATTTATGGTGATAAACTTCCCAACCCAGGTAGTTAGTTACAGCTTCTTCTATGATCCCTGCCACATGATCCCTTCCCATAGCCACATGGTGTTCAAAGCCATTTTTACACAGATATTTCATCAATCCCTGCAAATTATTCACATCACAAATCGCAACACCCCCATCCATGTCATAAGGATCATCGGTGAATTTACCCTCGCCCAGGTATGCCTTTATTGACCCCTTCACATCATCTGTGGAGATCCTGAAATAGGTGAAAGGACCTGCAGCCACTTTCCCTTTCACTGCTCCAAAACAATTCTCCTCTCCAAGACTGGCACCTAAAACATCCAGGCTTGAAATTTCAATTTTATCGGCTATAAAGCTCTTAGGATAGTTGCTGCAATGGATCCCGCTGCACTTGTTCCTTTCTTCGCCATAATTATTATTCCAGTCAAGCAAGGCTGCCGGATTACCCGAAGCGAGTGATAGTGCATACATTGAAATTGTACCAGTAATATCAACCTCACAGGCCGAAGGCAACAATCTTTCACTGAGCATACTCATGGTCAGGCAAGTGGCACAACCATAGTTTTCCTGAATAGAAGTCCAGCACTGAAAAGCAGCAGCATCAATTTCATTCTCCCCGATCCATGTTTCGCTGGCAATACCAAACTTTGCCTGTTTCACAATACTATCACTGGCTATACCCTTAGGAATATTTCCATAGGCATTAATTTCATCCAGTTTCCGTTTAACTTCCGGAGCATTGTTATCGATTCTGTTGGCATTGCCCAGAATTTCAGACATATCCACTGGCACAACGGTGATCCCGGTAGCCTGTAGAATTTTTTCACTGGCACGCATGGTCTGGAAGGCACCGGGCCGTGCTCCAATAGCACCAATGCGTGCATTAGACAATCCACGAGTCACCCTGCAAATCCTTGCAAACCTGATGATATCCTTTTCAAATACTTTACTATCGATTTTACAAGTATGAAATGTGGTATCGGTAAATGGAATATTGTACTGGTACAGGTTATTGCATACCGACAATTTGCCGCAAAATGCATCTCTTCGCTGACTGATACTCACTTTGTTATTATCATCGTCACAAGCCTGCACCATAACAGGTACATCAAGTTTGGCAATATTCAGTGCATTGACAATTCCCAGCTCATCACTAAAATTGGGCAACGAAACAATGATGCCATCTATTTCATACCTTTTCTCATTGAACAGCAGGGCACATTTTCTGGCATCCTCCAATGTTTCAACGGCACCGGTAGGTGTGGCTTCAACTGGCAAGATCACATGGTTATAACCCAATTTTTCAATAAGCGCTATCAGGCTCTTTCTTCCTTCAACAGCCAGTGCACTGTTAAAGAAACCCCTGGTACCAACGATCAGGCCAAATGTTATTTTCTTTTCTGTTACTTTCATTATTAAAAATGTTTAATGGGATGACGGATATATTCTTTCAGGCGGATTGCGCCGTTTGGGCCGCTCAATAAGCTCTATGGTGGTACCCAGAAGAGGCTCAGTATCCAGATACGCATAGTGACCATCATCATCGGGTCCAAAACCTGCTCCATCCTGGGTCATCTTTATGCCGCACTCCTCAGCGTCTTTCAATGCAGCTTCCATGTCTTTTATCAACACTCCAAGATGGTGTACCCCATATCCATGCTGTTCAACAAACTCTTTATACACCGTGTCTCCTTCCAGGGGTTCGATTAACTCAATGCGCATTTTCCCGATGTAAGACAGTGCTACTTTCATTCTGTAATCGTAAGGTTTCCCGTTTCTTGTCATTCTCTTTACCAATGGTTTTCCGTAGGTGTAAAAGTGCCATGGGCCAACTCCAAAACGTTCCCAGTATGTTTCAACCGCTTTATCCAGGTCCGGAACGATAATGCAAATTTGCGCCACATCAGGTAAAGGAAATTTCTTCTGTTCTGCTTTCATCGGTTTCATACTTTAAAAATCAAGGGGTGAAAACTATTTTTCTGGTTCTTCCTTCAAGGGCCAATTGTGCACCTTTATTAAAATCCATTAGTTTAAACTGATGAGAGATAAATTTTTCAGCAGAGATACGTCCCTTTATCAGTAAACCAAGCGCTACATTGTTATGTCTTGGTGCAAAAATGGTGGTGCCAATGAGATGCAGAGAATTATAATGTACGGTATTCATATTCACACCAGGCACTGCTTTATCCGCAGGAAGCCCCCCAAAGAGCAGTATCCGGCCTCCTTTACGAGCTAACTCTACAGCCACTACCTGCGTTGCAGGATCGGGATTGGCAGTGATGATCACGCTTGGGCCAACTCCTTTGGTGATCTTTAATACTTCCTCTTTTAAATCCTGTTTCAGTGTATTGATCATCAGATCGGGCTCATATACTTCAGCCATTTTCAAACGATCCGCTGATATATCGGCAAAGATGACCTGATCGGCTCCTCTGGCCCTGGCCAGTTCAAGATGCAGGGTGCCAATAGGCCCGGCACCAATGATCAATACTGAATCGCCAAGTGTGATATTGCCTTTTTCCTGAGCATTGACACAGGACGAAAGGGGTTCGACAACGGTGGCATGCACCGGGTCCAACCCTTCAGGTACCCGCTGGATGGTACCGTGGGCTATGGCTTCCTCCGGCAATGCCAGGTACTCGGCAAATCCCCCTGGCCATGCCTGGGCAATCTCCCGGTAATGAGGACAATATTCAAAATCGTGGTTCCGGCAAAAAATACACTTTCCACAATAAACCAGCGGGGATACTGCTAGGGTATCTCCCTCTTTCCATGGACCACTATACACTTTGCCAGCTTTTGCAACCCTGGCACATATCTCATGACCAATGGTAAAAGGGAGCTGGATTTTTCTGTGCCCTGAACGCAGGGTTCGCAGGTCTGATCCGCACAAACCACAAGCAAGAATCTTAAGCAGAAGACCACCGGAAGGAGTAAGGGGGACTTCTTTTTTCTCAATTCCAAAGTCCATGGGTGCTCTTACAACAAGAGTATTCATCATTTTAGTCATGATTTAGAAGCTTATTCTGTTCTTTGCGAAGGGTATAAATAAAAGTGGAAGAATCGGGGGTCAAATTGTGATGGGTGATGAGATCCCCTTTTCGAATATCCGATGTCGCCATACCATTTTCTGCAATACCAATCGGAATTGATTTTGAGGCACATGCGTCAGCATACGTATAGATTCGTCCATAGATATCCGCACTGCCAATGCCATTGATTTTCTCTCCTTTTCGAATGTTTCGTTTGGCAATTGTAGCCACTTCTGAATGCATGGTCTCAGCAGCAACAGTAACCTCATTTAAGAGCACTGCTTCAGCAATGGATTGAGGGGTTTCCAGATCACAGAGATGATAAGGTCTGAAAAGCAGGTAATAGGGCCCTTCTGCTTTGGTAATGAATTGCATATCTTTCCGGATGCGTTCATCATAGGATCTCACAATGACAAAAACACCTGGTGCAATGGCCCCGGTACTGTAATCCACACATCCCGGTTGACTTAGTATTCCTCCATCGGCTTCGGGAATATAATAATGTAACAACTCGTCGATTTCAACTTTAGGACCATGCATCCCGGGTGTATCAGCCACCAAACCTGTGGAATTGGATACGGCAGCCATCTCTACCATGGTTTTGGTGCCATCCAGGAAGGAAGCTAAAATTTTTGGATTCATATCTTTCGATGCCGCTTCTTCATGGCAACTTTCCGGAGTGGCATCAAAATCAATGGGATTGTTCTTGCCTTTGCCAATGGATACGATTTCAAAACCTGTAAGTACAGCCTGCTCATAGAGCATTTTACAGACCCCTGGTTCATCTCCCGATGCCACGGTATAGAGGGCGTTGTTCTTTCGGGCCAGGTGATTCAGGTAGGCCCCAATGGTTATATCGGTTTCTACATTAAGCATAATGATGGGTTTCTTTTGCTCTATGGAGGCATACGCTACCCTGGCTCCTACATCGGTTACACCAGTAGCCTCAACATTGGCATCCAACAGATCCAACTCTGTCATAAGAAGGGCATCGGGAGTCACAATAAACTTACTCCTGTTTAACAAATCATTTGCTTCTCCAGACTTATCTGTAATCCTAATGATAGTTTCCGGTATTCCTATATCAATGAGTGTTTTCCTTGCCCGTTCTGGTTCAATATCTGCAATGGCCTGCACCTGCATCCCTCGAATATTACTGATGGTATGAGCCAGTCCCGATCCCATCTGGCCACAACCAATAATCCCTGTTTTTATGGGATTTCCTGCAGACATCCTGGCATCCAGTTTTCTTAATAATTCCATTCTCTGCTGTTTAATATTTGTTCCTCAGTTTTGCCAGTGTTTTATAATCCTCTTTGATGTGCCCATATATGCTTTTGTATAGCGAATAGTATTCCATGTAGAGCTTGTGCGTATTGCCATCAGGCTCCATGGGTTCCACATACTCCACCCACTTCTTGGTCACCGAAAAGTCCTTGAATATACCTGTAGCCACCCCTGCGAGTATGGCATCGCCATATGGGGCTCCTGTTCTTCGTTTTACCATCACAGTAGGCATGTTAAACACATCGGTGATGATCCGTCGCCAGAGTTTGCTCTTTGCACCCCCTTCATTAAGAACTATGGGGGCATTAATGGTCTTCCCCGACTCTTTCAGTATCCTGAATGAGTCATATAAAGCATAGGCCACGGATTCCATCATGGCCCGAACTACATGTCCACGTGTATGGTTTAGCGAGAGCCCGATGATGGCACCCCGTGCATCCACATCCCATATGGGAGTGCGTTCCCCCATCAGGAAAGGGAGTACAACAAGTCCTTCGCTTCCTGCAGGGACCACCTCAGCCTCCCTGTTGATCAGATTAAAAGTGTCCTCACCTCCCTCCTTTTCCGCCTCCAGTTCTGTTTGATAAAAGTTGTCACGCATATACCGGATTAGCTGGCCTCCCGTGGTGGTGGTGGGTACAATGATGTAGGTGTTCTCAGAATCGGTGGTGTATGAAAAGTTGATCATGGTATCAGGAAAATTGGTATCCCGTGTAAGGATCCCAAAATTTCCACATGTACCCAGGTTCATTTGTATATCTCCTTCATCAACCATTCCTGCGCCCGACCATCCGGCGTTGCAGTCAACCTGACCGGCAGCTACGGGAATCCCCTCGGCCAATCCGGTTTGTGTGGCTGCCTCTCTGGTGACCTCTCCGATAATAGCTTCACAGCGGTAAAGCTCAGGGAACAGCTCAGTGCTCAATCCTATTTTCGATAACAACTCCTCATCAAACCGGCGTTCCAATAGATTATAGGCAACTCCATAAAATGCAGCTCCCGAATAGTGACCGGTAAATTTACCCGTTAACTTGAGGTTGATAAATCCATCAATGGTTAAAGCTTTATAGATTTCCCTAAAAGTGACCGGTCTGTTCTCTTTCTCCCAGAGCAGGTTCACAATGGCGGGATGGTCCTCCAGCCTGTTTTTGCTTATCTCAAAAATGGATTCCTCACCAATCTCATCTCGGAGCCATTCCACCTGTTTGGTGGCACGCTTATCCATCAAATTGTAGGCATTCTGTAAAGGCTGTTGATCTTTATCTACCAGAACAAGCGATGGCAAGGCCGACGAAACAGCAATTCCCTTAACATCAGATGGATTAATCCCAGCAGTGGCGAGGGCCTTTTTGATGATCCGGCATGCCAGTTCCCAATAGTTCACAGGATCATGCTCCGACCAACCGGGTTTAGGGGTCAGTATGGGATACTCTTCAAAAGCGTAGCTTAATTCTTCCCCCTTATCATTAATAATTGAGGTTTTCGCTCCTCCGGTTCCATAATCCAATCCAAGTAATAAACTCATATTGATTATCTATTCTCACTCGCCAACTTTTCTGCATTTTGGTGATCCGTGATGAGGACATGGATCAGTTTTCCCTTCAGTGCAGCTTTGATGATCTGGTATTTATCCTTACCTCCTGCAACCCCAATTATTCTTGGAATCTTTTGTAGCTGATCGATGCTGAGCCCCACAATGCGGTCGTCGATTTCTGTAGTAATAAATTGTCCCTGATCATTGAAGAATCGAAGGGAAATATCACCCATAACATTCCTGGATACCAACATTCTTTGATCTTCTTCAGAAAGGATATAATCACTTTTAAAGATGGAAGAACCCGGACTGAAAAGACCCAAACCTACTATGGCAATATCTGCCCTCGCAGCAAGCTGCAAAGTTTTCCTAACCTGAATATCGTTGATCAATTCCCTACAGAGATCTTTCGACCGGACAATACCCGGTGCATGGATCAATCTTGGCCTTGTAAGGAATTTTTCAGCCATACGCCTTGTAAGATCCGCACCATGATAACTGGCTTCGGGTTCACCCAGGCCACCAAGCATTTGCACTACCTGCAGTTTCGGAAAATGGTCAACGTTCAAAGCATTCACCAGGTTTAGCAGGGCCCTGCCCCAGGTAAGTCCAATGATTTCATCACCCTGAAGATTTGCATTCAGATATCCGGCAGCCACCCTTCCAATCGATGCAATCACTTCGTCTTGCTCATCGGAGCCGGTATCAACAACAACGACTTCCTTTAACCCGTATTCTAGTTCTAATTTATGTTCAAGGTCGTGGTACTTATCAGTGGGGGCATTTATTTTTATCAGCACAATTTTATCCTCAAGTGCTCTGCTCAACATCCTCGACACCTTGATTCTTGAAATGCCGTATTTGTTGCCTATTTCCTGTTGTGTCATACCGTCTTCGTAATAGGCTCGCACTACTTTATAGATGATTCTTTCGTGATTCATTTGTAACCTGTATCTAATTCAGCAATGTTCATATGTGCATGCATGAACACATGAACGCAAATATACATGTTTTATGGTAATTCCTATAATTCAAAGATAGATTTTTCAGAATAATTCTTTTCTAAAGTGATTGTTTATAATCTAATTATAGATATCGTGATCTCCTAATTCAGATCTGCGATAGTGATGATACAGGCACGACTACCTGCTTTACGTCCGAGCTCATCCTTCACATTTGGTGTAAAGATCAGGTCTTAATCCACTCATCTGCCGCACAATGTCCACCTTTACTATGCTGAATTTTAAGTTACACTACTTCTATGGTGAAAACGAGAACGCAATCAGAACTCAGGTCTGGTGTACACTGATCGCAGAGTTGGGAGAAGAGAGTTTCAATGCGTTTTCGTGATTTCTTAAATATAAAAGGAATAGGCTCTTAAGTATCATGTTTTTCTGCTATATCATAGGACTTGTATTTATTACCTATTCAAATGCTTGATAAATAATCACTGTTGATTTGTCCGTTGGTCAGGCATTCGTCAGACCAAATAAAAACTACCAGATTTTACTTAAACTTTTCTATTGATGAAAATATTTCAATTTGTATTATTTTTATCAAATTGTTAATGTCTCTTTCAACCCGAGCAAAGCGAGGAATTATTATGTTACCAATTACCAGTAAAACAAAGTACAGAGTCACCTATGCAGATACGGACCAGATGGGGGTGGTTTATTATGGGAATTATGGCCGTTTGCTGGAGATTGGCCGGACAGAGATGATCCGAGAACTGGGCCTGCCTTACAGAGAACTGGAGGAAAATGGCATAGTAATGCCGGTATATTCGGTGGAATCCAAATACAGGAATGTGCTGAAGTATGATGAATTGGTCACCATCGAGACCACACTGAAGGAGTTTCCTGTGGCTCGTATTGAGTTTTTTTACCGCATTTTCAACGAAGAAGGTGTTCTGGCCCATGAAGCGAAAGTAGTATTGGTTTTCTTAGATACGAAAACCAACCGACCTGTCAGAGTACCGGAAAAACTGCTGAACGTTTTAAAGAATCGATGATCATTAAGGGTTTATTTACCATGCAAATTGTAATCTCGGCTTGCAATTTGCTATTTAATATGATCTGTTAGGGTAAGAAGGGTGATCTCCGGTCGAATGCCCACACGGCCTGGAAAACCTGTAAAACCCAATCCCCTGTTCACATAGAGATACTGTCCATTCTCTCTGTAAAGTCCCGCCCAGTTTTTATAGGTCCATTTTGAGGGGCTCCATCTGAATTTTCCAATCTCAAACCCAAATTGCATGCCATGGGTATGGCCCGACAGCGTCAGTTGGATATCCTCTTTTTCTTTTACTTTCAGGTCCCAGTGTGAAGGATCGTGTGAAAGGAGGATCTTTACAAGCTGCGGATCGGTACCTTCCATCGCTTTTGTCAGGTCACCATGCTGGGGAAAGGGAGGTTTGCCCCAATTTTCCACACCAATGATTTCCAAGGAATGGCCATTGAGTGAGATCATTCGGTTTTCATTCAACAGCAGGTCAAACCCGGCGGCTCTGATCTGCTCCTTCACCCGCACCAGGTTGGCCTCCTCGGCTGCTTCACTGTCCCAGTTGTAATAGTGTCCGTAATCATGATTGCCAAGTATTGCAAATTTTCCCATAGATGCATTTAGTTCATTCAGGATCTCTATGAAGGGATCCATCTCTTCGGAAAAATTGTGAACCATATCCCCTGTAAAGAGGATCAGGTCTGGCTTCAGCCTGTTGACCCGGCCGACAACATCACGGATATAACCGGGGTGATGATAAAAACCTGCCAGATGCAGATCGGATAGCTGGATAATTTTCACTCCTTTGAAGGAATCAGGTAATCCTGTGATCTCTATCTTCTCCCTGAATACTTTTAAATGGGTACGACCCCGGATCATACCCATGCCAAACCCAATAAATAGCAAGAGCCCGGCCACTGAGCCTGTGAGAAGAAAATGTTTTTGGAGTGTATCTGCATTACCGTTGAGTAGCCGGGCCAGCAGAAGGGTGATATCACTCAGTAATTGGGTAACATTGAAGAGTAGTTTGGGAAGATAGAGCATCAGGAAGATCCCCATGACCAGCGCAACTCCGAAAAAGCGGGATGGATCGCGCATATGCTGGAAAAGCGATCCGGCCCATATCAGGGCGACCAACATTAAGAGAGAAAGCCCCCAGAATACCAGGGTAAAAACCTTCTGGTCTTCAGGTTGAAGTGACATCATTTGTTGGATGCCTCTGTATGCATAAAGGTCCATAGCGACCATGAAGAGCGTGAATACGGAGATGAATATGAAGGATCTCATGGATTTATTTTCAATTTCTTTTCATTATGAAAGTAAGGATTGTAATTTTAAGAGCATGAAAACTACAAAACATTTGCCAGGAAAAATTGTTCTGTTGCTTGCATTACAAATCATCGTTGTTGTCAGCCTTTTTGCGCAAGACAAAGCAAAATCCACAAAACACACTTTTGTTCCACTGCCAGAACTCCTTTTGAACAGTGAGGGGGCAAGGATTGAATCCTCCCGGCAATGGGAAGAGATCCGAAGGAGTGAGATTCTTGAGCTTTTCAGAGAGCATGTCTATGGGCGTGTGCCGGAAGCTGAATTGTCCGTTGATTTTGAAGTGAAATATGTGGATTTGAATGCTCTGGGTGGGAGTGCGGTGCAAAAGGAGGTTGAGGTGCAGGTAAGCAATGGATCGGACAACCATACTTTCTCCATCCTGATCTATCTGCCCAAGGATTCGCAGGGTCCTGTACCCCTGTTCCTGGGATTAAATTTTTACGGGAATCATACCATCCATACCGATAAGCAGATCAGCATTACAGATAGATGGGTGCGGAACAACAGTGATTTTGGAATTACAGAGAATAAAGCTACCAGTGAATCCAGGGGTGTAAGGGCCCATCGATGGCCTGTTGAGCAGATCTTATCCAGGGGATATGGATTGGCTACCATCTATTATGGAGATATCGATCCCGATTTTGATGATGGTTTTAAGAACGGGATCCATCGACTGACTGAGGAGCGGGGCGATGATCGCGATCCAGACTCATGGGGATCTATAGCCACTTGGGCCTGGGGCCTTTCCAGGGCCATGGACTATTTTGAAACCGATGCAGATGTGGATCAGAAACGGGTGGCGGTCATTGGCCATTCCCGACTGGGCAAAACCTCCCTCTGGGCAGGTGCACAGGATGAACGCTTTGCAATGGTGGTCTCAAACAATTCCGGGTGTGGAGGGGCTGCCCTGTCAAGGCGGGCCTTTGGTGAGCGGGTGAGCAATATCAATACTTCATTTCCACACTGGTTCGCCTCCCGGTTTCATGACTACAATGACAATGAAGCAGCGCTTCCGGTGGACCAGCATATGTTAATGGCTCTGATGGCACCCCGTGCACTTTATGTGGCAAGTGCCCGGGAAGATAAATGGGCCGATCCCTTTGGGGAATACCTCTCTCTTTTCTACGGAAGCAAGGTTTGGGGATTGTATGGCAATGATGTGCTGACAAGTGATCAGTTGCCCGAAGTGGATCAACCCAGATTAACCGGGAACCTGGGATACCATATCCGGACTGGAAAACATGATATCACCCTCTATGACTGGGAACAGTACATGGATTTTGCTGATCATCACATGCCTGCTGCTGCCTCGTCTGATCATCTGATTCCGGTCAGTTTGTAGTGGACTTAACAGTGAATTGAAATTAAAACAATTGAGAATGTACAGACACATGAGAAAGGGTTTGCTACTTTTGATAACGATCCTTGTGACCGGATTCGTTGCGTGTAACCGGGTCGAAAAACCCAATGTTGTTTTTATACTTGTGGATGACCTGGGGTGGACAGACCTTGGGTGTTACGGAAGTACGTTTTATGAGACACCCCATCTGGATCAGCTGGCATCACAATCCATTCTATTTACCAATGCTTATGCTGCATCACCCGTTTGTTCTCCCACCAGGGCTGCCATCATGACCGGTAAGCACCCGGTACGGGTTGGGATTACAGACTGGATCCCCGGTATGTCTGTCTCAAATGCCACAGATCCTCTGCTTGAAACTCCGGAGGATATTCACAACCTGCCGCTGGAAGAGGTGACCCTTGCAGAGCTATTCAAGGAGCATGGGTACCGGACTTTTTTTGCCGGAAAGTGGCACCTGGGTGAAACCGAAGATTACTGGCCGCTGGCACAGGGATTTGATAAGAACAGGGGAGGAAATCACAGAGGATCTCCTACTTTTCCAGGCGGTCATGGCTACTACTCTCCCTATGGGAATCCCTGTCTCACAGATGGACCTGAAGGTGAGTACCTGACCGACCGGCTTACCGATGAGTCTATTCAGTTTATTGAATCACAAGGAGATGATCCCTTTTTCCTCTATCTGGCCTATTATACAGTGCATACCCCTATTCAGGGATGTAATGCGTATGATGAACTGTACAAAGAGAAAAGCCTGGCATTGCCTGACAGCGGCAAGATGAAACTAAGTCAGGAGCATGAGGGGAGCACCCGGATGAATCAAAGCCTTCCCAAATATGCGGCCATGGTCCGTTCCATGGATAGCAATGTGGGCAGGTTGATGGATAAGTTAGAAGAGACCGGAAAACTTGAGAATACCATTGTCGTTTTCACCTCAGACAATGGAGGATTGTCAACCACAAGAAATGGTGGTCCCACTTCGGTAGTTCCACTGCGTGCCGGGAAGGGCTGGTGCTATGAGGGAGGGATCCGGGTACCTTTATTGCTTCGCTACCCGGGGATAACCGATCCCGGTGCCACCTGTGAGCAACCAGCCATCAGCATGGATTTTTATCCAACCCTCATAGAATTGGCGGATATTGAGATGGATCAGGAGCTTCACCTGGATGGCAGGAGTCTGGTGCCATTTCTAAAGAATCCGGAGGAGATCGAAGAGAGATCTTTGGTCTGGCACTATCCCCATTACCACGGTTCCACCTGGCGACCGGGATCGGCCATCAGAAATAATCAGTGGAAGTTGATCGAATTTTATGAAGAGCAGGTGGTCGAACTGTATGACCTGACAACCGACCTGGGTGAGCATACCGATCTGGCCGCTGAGTTTCCGGAGCGAGTCGATTCACTACATGCGCAGATGCATGAGAGGCTCCAGGCAATGGGTGCAAAGTATCCGGTATTAAAGGATGAGAAGAAGTAAAGAGATTGATGGGAATATTACAGATGAAAAGTTTTGCCGGGATCATTGCTATTGGATTGACAGGCTTCATGGCACTTTTTCAGGAGTGTGATTCTCAACAGGATACAGAAGATGGGAAACCCAACTTTGTCTGGATCATCTCCGAGGATAACTCAAAACACTACATGGAACTGTTTGATCCCCATGGAATCACAACTCCCCATATTGAAGAGATGACGGAACATGGGATCCTCTTTTCCAGGGCATTTTCCAATGCACCCGTTTGCAGTGTGGCCCGCTCCGCATTGATCTCCTCCTGTTATGGCCCCAGGACCGGGGCGCAGTTCCACCGCAGATCAAAAATGGTGCCCATGCCGGAAACCATTGAGATGTTCCCGGCCTATCTGAGAAATGCAGGTTATTTTACCACCAACAACAGCAAAGAGGATTACAACTACCTGAAAAGTGAAGGAACCTGGGATGAATCTTCCAGAACAGCTCACTGGAGCAACCGGCAACCCGGTCAGCCATTTTTTCATAAAGAGTCGCATCCTGTTTCCCATGAGAGCAGGTTACATTTTAAAGAGGAGTTGATGGAAACCTACAGTCCGGTCACTGATCCCAATAGTGTGCATCTGTTTCCCAATCACCCCGATACGGAGCTGTTCAGGTTTACAGGCGCCTATTACAGGGATAAAATACTGGCAGTGGATACCATCGTTGGGAAGGTGATTCAGCAGCTGGAGGAGGCGGGGGAATTGGAGAATACTTTCATCTTCTATTTCGGAGACCATGGCGGGGTACTCCCCGGCAGCAAAGGGTATGCCTATGAAACAGGTTTGCATGTTCCTCTGGTGGTGAGGGTGCCTGAGAACTTCCGTCATCTGGTGAATTTTAAACGGGGGAGTGAGAGCGATGGATTTGTGAGCTTTATCGATTTTGGTCCAACCCTCCTGGAGTTGTCCGGGATCGAAATCCCCGAAGAGATTGATGGAAAACCGTTCCTGGGTAAAGCCATCCCAAAAAAAATGGTTGACCGGCGGGAGACCACCTTCGGGTATGCCGACCGGTTCGATGAAAAGTATGACATGGTGCGGACTGTAAGGAAGGGGCATATGAAATATATGCGCAATTATCAGCCTTTCAATTTCGATGCGCTTCAAAACAATTATCGTTACAGATGCCTGGCTTATCAGCAATGGCGTGAGATGTATCAACTGGGCAGATTGAATATGGTGCAAAACCAATTCTTTGAGTCAAGGGATCCGGAGGCACTATTTGACCTTAACTCTGATCCCTACGAAACCAAAAACCTGTGGAAGGATCCGGCATATCAGGAGATCCTGTTGGAGATGAGGGGAGAGCTTGTGGAGTGGGTGAAGGGAATGCCAGACCTGAGTTTCTATCCCGAAAATATGTTAAGGGATCAGGCCTTTGATAATCCGGTGGAATTCGGAGCCCGGAACCAGGATGAAATAGCAGCATTAGTTGATATAGCTGACCTGAGTCTGCAACCATTCCATGAGGCCAGGGAAGGAATTGATGTCGCCCTCTCTTCAGAGGATCCTATGAAGGTGTACTGGGGACTCATTACCTGTAGTAGTTTCAGCAAGGAGGCAGCAATCTTCTATGAGAAAGCCAGGACACTCTGTTCCCATGAGGATCTACTGGTGAGGACACGTGCTGCAGAGTTTTTGGGGCTTGCAGGAGCAGAGAATCCGGTTCCGGTGATCACCGAAACCCTCCTGCAAACCGGTGATGGGATTGAAGCACTTCTGATCCTCAATTCACTGGTACTGTTGATGGATGGTTCTCACAGCTATGAATTTGAGCTGAGCAATGATCATTTTAATGCGGAAGTGTTGGAATATCCCTGGGTTCAACGCAGGCTGGAATATATTTTTTCCCGGATGGGACAGCCAAAAAAAGAGTAAATTTGAGCATGATTGCATTCGAGGAGTATTTGAAGGAGAATCTGGTGTTGTTGGACGGTGCCATGGGATCCCTGATCTATGAGAAAGGCGTTTTTATTGATAAGTGTTATGATGAGCTGAACCTCTCACGACCCGATCTTATCAGATCCATTCATGAGGAGTATCTTCGGGCCGGGGCGATGGTTATGGAGACCAATACATATGGAGCCAACCGCTTTAAACTAAAATCTCACAACCTGCAGGAACAGATTGAAGAGATCAACAGGAGAGGAGTTGCACTGGCAAGGGAAGCTTCAGAGGAAAATGCATATGTTGCCGGTTCCATGGGTCCTTCAGGAGGTGAGATCGAACCATGGGGCGATATCAGCCTGGATGAGGTTTCTGAAGCGTATGCAGAGCAGGCCGGGTTCTTACTGAAGGAGGGCGTGGATCTGTTTATCCTTGAGACATTCCAGGATATCAGGGAAATGGAACAGGCCATAAAAGCCATTCGCTCCGTGAGTGACCTGCCCATTGTGGCGATGATGACGGTGGGTGAGGAGGGGAAGACCCGTTACGGGGTTGACCTGGATGATATTACTTTCAGGCTGAACAAATCCGATGCTTCAGTCATTGGACTGAATTGTACTGTGGGACCAAAGCCCATGCTCGATTTTGTGGAGAATATGAGCAGGATTTCTGAGAAGCCCATTGCCATTATGCCCAATGCCGGCCGGCCCCAGTATACCGATGGGCGCATGATCTACCTGAGTACCCCGGAGTATTTCTCGGTCTATACCAAACGTTTTATTGATAAAGGTGTCAGGGTACTGGGGGGGTGTTGCGGTACCACTCCCGACCATATTTCCAAGATGGCCAATGCACTGGCCATGAAACAGACCCGGATCCAGCACTCCATCAATATCGGGGTGAAGCCAATTACTGAAGAACCTTTACCCCCTCCGGTTTCAGTAGATGAGAAATCAGATCTGTCGAGAAAGCTCACTTCGGGCAAGAAGGTGGTACTGGTGGAGATGGTCCCACCCCGGAGTACCGATATTACAAAACCTCTGGAAGGGGCAAAGCTGTTAAAGGAGAGCAGGGTGGATGCCATCAATATTCCAGACGGGCCCAGGGCCTCTGCCCGGATGACGGGACTGGCACTGGCGGTATTGCTGCAGAACCAGGTGGGTATAGAGACCGTTCTTCATTACACCTGTCGTGACCGCAATCTGCTGGGGATGCAATCGGATCTGTTGGGGGCAACAGCCATGGGTATCAGAAACATTCTGGCCATTACCGGTGATCCTCCTATGATAGGGGATTATCCCCAGGCAACAGCTGTCTTTGATATCGACGCCATCGGGCTTGTTCACCTGATTAGTAACCTGAACCATGGTATCGATGTGGGTGAGAAGCGTATTGGGGATCCCACGGCTTTCTTTACGGGTGTGGGATTGGATCCAAACAGTGTAAATCCTGAGAATGAGATCAGCCGGCTGCAGATGAAAAAGGATGCCGGGGCTGAATATATCATAACACAGCCTGTTTTTGATGTGGCATCTCTGGAAGCATTTCTGGAGAAAGTTAAACTTGATGGCCTCTACCTTATTGCAGGGATCTGGCCTCTGGTGAGTCTGCGAAATGCCGAGTTTATGAAAAACGAGGTGCCCGGGGTTTACCTGCCCGATGAGTTGATACAGCGCATTGCAACATTTGAAACCAAGGAGGACCAATTAAAGGCCGGGATCGAGATTGCCCAATCCATGGTAGACCGGGTGCAGGGCTTTGTGCAGGGGATCCAGGTGAGTGCGCCCTTTGGCAGGTACCCCCTGGCTGTGACAGTGGCGGAAGCCATTTTGACTTGAGATAGATCACGCAATATATAATCCAATAGTCATGAAACGAGTTGTCATTATTTTTCTTTCAGGTCTGTTTGTGACCTTTCAATTATTGGCTCAGCTTCATCCTGATTACGAAAATCCTGAAATATTTCAACGCAATCAGGTCTTCCCACATACCTCCCTGATGCCTTTTGAGAACCTTGAGCAGGCCCTCGAAGGTGATCGCAAATCATCTCCCTTTCACTACTCTTTGAATGGGACCTGGCAATTCCTCTGGGCTGAAAATCCGGAGGAGGCTCCTGTTGAGTTTTATAAATCAGGGTATGACCGGGCTGGCTGGAATGAGATCGTGGTGCCTGCCAACTGGCAGATGGAGGGATTCGGATATCCTCTGTTCAGAAATGTTGGTTTGCCACATCCCTACCAACCACCGGAAGTGCCTGACAAATTCAATCCGGTGGGATCCTATTACAGGACGTTTGAGTTGCCGGTGGATTGGAAAGAGAGGCAGGTTTTTCTTCACTTTGAGGGAGTCCATTCAGCTTCATATGTCTGGATCAACGGAAAGGAGGTGGGTTATAACCAGGGAGGAATGGAACCTGCTGAATATGATATCACACGTTTCCTTAAAAAAGGTGAAAACAGCATTGCCGTCAAAGTATTGCGTTACAGTGATGGTGCCTATATGGAGGACCAGGATACCTGGCGCCTGTCAGGGATCTACCGGGATGTATACCTGATGTCTACTCCGGGGATTCACATCCGGGATTTCTATGTAACCACAGATCTGGATGCCAATTATAAGAATGCCTCTCTGACGGTAGAGGCGGATGTGGAAAACTATAAAAGCAAGATGGCCGGGGATTATTTTGTCCGGATCAGGTTGTATGATCAGAATGATATGCCTCTCTCCATGGGTGAAAGGACTCAACCTGTGGGTTCATTGAAAGGCAATTCAATGAACCATGTGAGGCAATCTCTTCAGATTCTGAATCCTGATAAATGGTCGGCTGAATATCCCACACTCTATACCCTGATCCTGGAGTTGCTTGATAAAGATCAACAGGTGGTGGAGACCCTCAGCAGCAGGGTGGGATTCCGGGAAGTGGAAGTGATCGGTCAGGCCATCTGTGTGAATGGAGTTCCCATCAAATTCAACGGGGTTAACAGCCACATGATGCATCCTGAATCAGGTCATACCATGGATATAGAAACCATGAGAAAGGACCTCCACCTGATGAAACAGTTCAACATCAATTGTGTCCGGACCAGTCACTACCCCCCCAATGTGGAGTACCTTGACCTGGCCGATGAGTTGGGCATCTACGTTGTGGATGAGACGGGTGATGAGGCCCACGCCTATATCCATATTTCCCATTTGCCCCAGTGGCGGTCGCAATACCTCGATCGCATGAGGAAAATGGTGTACCGCGACCGGAACCATCCCTCCGTAGTGATCTGGAGTGCAGGAAATGAGAGCGGACCGGGAGACAATCTCTGTGCCCTGATGGAGGAGGGGAAGAGAATCGATCCCAGCCGGCCGGGTTGGCTGTATGGTGGCAACCGGGATGAGGATCCGGCTACAAATCCTATTAAATGTGAAGACATTGTGGGACCCAGGTACCTGCAACCATTCCGTTTGGAACAGCGATTTGCCAAATCAGACGATCCCCGGCCTTCCTTTATGGATGAGTATATTGCAGCAACGGGAAATAGTCTGGGAGGATTGGATGAGTACTGGGACCTGATCTACAAATACCCAAGGCTAACCGGTGGGGCAATCTGGGACTGGATCAGTCCCGGAATAACCATGCCTGTGATCACTACACAGGATGACTCACCCGGCCATATCAAATGTGTCTTTATGAATAAAGCGCACCTGGTACGGGGAAACCATGGTCAGGCCCTCTACTTGAGCGGGAATGACGACTGGTTGGAGGTTTCACGAGATCAGGTACTGGACATTACCGGTGAGGCTCTTTCACTCTCATTCTGGGTCCGTCCGGAAACTTACAATGGAAATGCCAGTTTCCTGACCAAGGGAGACTACCAGTTTGGGATCGTCCAGCCTGATGAGGAGCATCTGGAGTTTTACCTGAATACGGGCCAGAAAATGAGTCTCCGGGGAAGATTGCCCCATGACTGGGTGCATCAGTGGCACCATGTGGCTGGCATTTATGATGGAGATAAGATGGAGTTATATGTGGATGGAAAGATTATTGGAACCAACATATGCAGAGGAGATATAAAAAATTCGCCCTATGGAGTGATCCTGGGGAAAAGTGCTGAATTACGTGACGGTCACCTGGGGTATATGTGTCATGCCACCCTCGACAGGGTAAGGATCTTTGATAAGGCGCTTCCCATTGAGGAGCTGACCGAAGATTCAGATGAGATGAAGCCCGGTTCATTGTTATGGCTTAACTTTGAAACGGAGCGCGAAGAGGGCAGTTACTACTCCATCGGGATACCCGGTCGCACCTATGGATTGATCTGGCCCGACCGCTCCATCCAACCCGAACTGTGGCAGTTAAAGAAGTCACCCCAACCGGTGGCATTCAGAGTAAAAAATCTGGAGGCAGGCGAAATAGAAGTGATTAACCGCTATCATTTCCGTAACCTGAAGGAGCTGGAGTTTACCTGGGAGCTAACTGCCAATGGTAAGATTGAGCAGCAGGGAACTTTGGACCTGGAACTCCCTGCAGGCAAGAATAGTCACTTCAAAGTCCCCTATGATATGCCTGAACTCGTTCCGGGGACATTATACTACCTGATGATCTCCTGTAAATCCACAGAGGACCAACCCTGGGCCAATGCCGGACATGAGGTGGCCTGGGAACAATTTAAACTTCCGTTTTATAAAAAACCAGTAGAGCCAATTGCCAGTAACCAGATCCTGGAGTTGGAGGAAGAGGAGTCAGGTATTATCGTGACAGGAGAAGATTTTGTCTACAGATTTGACAGAACCAGTGGATCCCTCAGCTCGATGGTGGTTGAAGGGAAAGAGATGATCAGCAGTGGACCCAGACTGAATGTGTGGCGTGCTCCATTGGCCAATGACCTTGATTCGTGGAATTACTGGCATACTGATATGGGATACAATAAAGCGTGGATGGGCAAAGAGACAGCCAATGGATGGCGTTCCACCGGTCTTGACAGGCTGGTTCATACTGTGGATCATTTCAAGGCTGCAATCAAGGATGGCAAAGCTGAGGTATGGGTAGAGACAAGCGTTCATGCCATGAACTATACAACAGGGTTTAAGGTGCATTACCACTATACCATTAATGGAGATGGAGAACTGGGGATACACACATCAGTTTCACCCAGGGGAAACATGACCCGATGGATACCCAAGGTGGGATTGCAGATGCATTTGCCTCAACATTACCAGCAAATTGAGTGGTTCGGTCGCGGACCTTTTGAGACCTATCCTGACCGGAAAACAGGGGCAAAGATAGGAAGGTATCAGACCACAGTGGATGCGGATTTTGTACCCTATATCATTCCCCAGGATTACGGAAACAAAACAGATGTAACCTGGATCTCCATCACGGATGATTCAGGGGCCGGGCTCACCATTAACGGTGATATGACCTTCAATACCAGTGCCCAAAAATATACCACTGATAACCTGGATCGTGCACACTATCCGTTTCAATTGAAAGAGGAAAATGTTGTTACCCTCAACCTGGATCATCAGGTAAGTGGGGTGGGAGGTACAGCAAATTCTCTTCTCAATCCGTATCAGGTATTGCCCAACGAGTATGCATTTACATTTACCTTAAGACCCATCAGGGATTAATTTATGCTTAACCAAAAAACCTCAATTATGAAAAAAATAGTACTGATCTCATTTGTCATTGTCCTGAGCTTTCAAGCTGCAGGCAGTGAAATGGTTTCTATCTGGGACAAATTCGAAATAGCGTTGAAAAGTGAATCAATTTATCAGAATCCACTGTACGAAGTTGCTGACTTTTACGCCCTGATGACGGCACCTTCGGGGAGAAATATTAAAATCAATGGTTTTTGGGATGGGGAAGATGATTGGAAGATACGGTTTATGCCCGATGAAGAGGGGCATTGGAGCTATCTCACTTTCTGTTCGGATACCACCAACGGAGGATTGCATGGGTTGTCCGGCTCTTTTGATTGCACTGGTAATGAGAATCGGCATGCCATTTATAACAATGGGCGGATCACAAGAGAGAAAGGGAATTATCACCTCAATCATGACGATGGAACTCCATTTTTCTGGCAGGCATGCACAGCCTGGAATGGTGGATTGAAGTCAACTCCTGAAGAGTGGGAGCATTACCTGAAACAAAGGGCTGAACATGGCTATAACGTGATCCAGCTGGTAGGCACACAGTGGCGGGGATGTGATCAGAACAGTGAGGGAGAGGTTGCATTTACCGGCAGTGGCAGGATCACCCTCAATCCCGGTTTCTTCCGGCATTTTGATGAGAAAATGGATCGAATCAATGCCCATGGTCATATGGCCGGACTGGTTTTGTTATGGGCGCTTCCGTTTGGCACAGGGATGGAACTTAGTCCGGGATACTATCTGCCCGACCGGGAGGCAATTCTGCTGGCCCGTTATATGGTGGCACGCTATGGCGCGCATCATGTCACCTGGTTACTGGGAGGGGATGGGAAGTTTTATGCCGAAATGGAGGACCGCTGGATGCATATTGGAAGAGAGGTGTTTCGGGATAAACCCCAGGGACTCTCCACCCTGCACCCCCATGGACACTCCTGGATCGGTGGAATTTACGGAGATGAGGATTGGTTTGATATTGACGGGTACCAATCTTCCCACGGAACAGGTGAAGGGACCGTTAATTTTATCAACCATACAGTAGCTGAGGGATGGAAGAAGAACAGCCCAAAACCGGTGATCAATCTGGAGCCCTGTTATGAACAGATTCGCAATGCCATCTTTGAGGATGATGTGAGAAATGCCTGTTACTGGAGTGTGTTTGCCACACCTCCCTCTGGTATTACTTATGGGGCTGACGGAATATGGCCCTGGATACGGGAAGGTGAGAAGCCACTCAATCACGGTTATACTTCTGAGGTGTCTACCTGGGACAGATCCATCGAACTTCCAGGCAGCATGCAGATCGGGTATCTGGGAGATTTTATAAGAAGTTTTAAGTGGTGGGACCTGCTCCCTGCACAGGAGTTGCTATTGGAACAGCCCGGTGAAGAAAATTTTAAATACCATATTTCCGTACTTAAATCAAAGGATCACAAACAGATCCTGGTCTATTATCCACGTAAGCTTGGAGCGAGATTTCTTTTGCCGGCAGGAGCAACCTACAGAATCTCCTGGTTTAATCCTGGTACCAATGAATACAAAAGGGCTTATATAGAACCTGAAGGCCGTATTTTAGAGGCCCATAATCCGTTTGAGAAAGATGCTGTGCTTGTTCTTACAGGAGCGGAGTGATCCTTGGGACAAAAATCATCAAATAGGTAAAGAGGGAGATCCCAGCTGTGATTGTCACAATTGCATTTCCCATGGATTTAATTCTACTCACATGAAATGGTGAAATCGAAGCATCATTTTTAACCTGAATGAGTGCTGCAGTCCTAAAGATACCTGCAATTACGAAAAGCAAGGTTACCACCAAAATCAGGATCCATTGAATAGCATTGAGATGCAATATGACTCCTGCAGCAATGATGGGTATGGTAAGCAATATTTGAATGGGCAGACCAGGATCAGTGAAGAATACTTTTCGCAAACCACTTAGTACATTCCCGAGCGAAGAAGGTCTGGCCTGAAGTGTATAATCAGGGTGACTGATATCCATGACTAACGAGTTAAATTATGACCAAAGCTACTAATTCTTACGTGAAATGCTAATATTTGGTTACGAAAATCACATTTAACATGGGGGCTTAAATAATTTCTTTAGTCGGAATTCATATTCAGTCATCTATTCATTACATGTTTTTCAAGCCACTGATCCTGCTCCCAAAGCATATGCATGATCTCGATGTTGTTATAGTAGGTTACCCTGCTTCCAATATTGGTGGCCGGATCGATCCGGAGCCCAGCAAGGCGAACCTCTTTTTGGGAAAGCTCCGCAATGGTTTTAAAGGCATCCCGGTATAAAAGC
>JBDLIX010000040.1:0-37528 GCA_039714655.1 Bacteroidota bacterium | reverse complement strand
TCATCCAATGGAATTGGTTAACTCAATGTTACAAAACTTATTAAGGATACTTACCGCTTCATCCACTTTCTCTGTTTTCAAAAGCAAATAGTCAGTATCAAAGGTGGAAATGGCAAAGATGCTGATCCCTGCTTTTGCCAGGGGAGTCACCAGGGATGCAAGGATCCCTGTGAGGGCAAAGTCAAGTATTCCCTTCACTTTAAGAGCGCGCCAGTCTCGTTCAGCTTCCACATCACGAGGGACATCTTTTTCGGAACAAACAATGGAAAGTTCATCCCCTGTCCTGGTCACCGAATAAAATCCACCTCTTTCAATCCAATCCGGTATTGGATCATCTCCGGAGAGTCGACAAATGGCCAACCTCAGTTCCAGCACCTGTAAAGTAAGTGTGTTTTCCATATCCTGACTACTCAACACCCTCATCTTTTACGGTGACTTCCAGACGGTTGTTATCCGGGTCGAGGGTGGTAAATTCATAATATCCATCCCCCGTTGTTCTGGGTCCGCTCAGGATCGGATATCCTGCATCGCTCAATTCTTTGGCCTTTTCGTCCACCTCTTTCCTGGATTCTACTTCAAAGGCAATATGAATAATACCCAGGTGTTCCTCCTCAATGGTACTGTTTTGGTTTTTCGGAATATGCGGCGCGGTCATCAACTCCAGTCTGGAACCTGAATCAAATGTGAGAAAATAACTTTGGAACTTTTTCCTTGTGTTGTGGTACTTTTTTGCGGACTTCCCTCCAAAATACTGAATATAGTACTCCTTCAAAAATTCCAGTTGATGGGTCCAGATGGCAATGTGTTCGATTTTCATAAATCAGGATGGGTTTGAAAAATTGACTCCATCAAGTTACTCTTTTTTGCGGGAAGGATTATTTGAGAATATAATGAATACCTGCATCCGGACCCAGAGGAAATCCCAATAAAAGCCAGGCTACCAGCAACAGGATCCACACCAGCAGGAATGCCACTGAGTATGGAACCATGGCAGCGATAATGGTTCCAATCCCTGCCTTTGGATCGTATTTCTGGATAAATGCAATGATCAGTGCGAAGAAGCTCATCATGGGAGAGATCACATTGGTTACACTGTCACCAATACGATACACTACCTGGGAAAGTTCCGGGGAGTAACCCATGATCATGAACATGGGAATAAATATGGGTGCCAGAATGGCCCATTTTGCTGAAGCACTTCCCATGAGCATGTTGATGGTTGCTGACAGTAAAATGAACAGGATCATCAGGGGAATGAGCCCGATATCGGCTGACATAAGCAGGTTGGCACCTTTGACTGCCATAATAATACCCAGGTTGCTCCATTTAAAATAGGCCACAAATTGTGCAGCAAAGAATACCAGCACCAGGTAGGTGGCCAGGGCCTTCATGGAGGAGGCCATACCATTGACCACATCACTGTCATTTTTAAAGGCGCCGGTGGTAATCCCATAGGCAAGCCCCATCCCCCCGGCAGTGATAAAGAGCATGGCTACCACGCCCCGGATAAGGGGTGAACTCAGTAATCCGCCATCAGCACCCCTGAAAAAACCGGTCTCAGGTATGATCCCCATAAGGGTGATCCCAATAAGTACAACCAGGGTAATAAGCGCCATCAATACTCCTTTTTTCTCTTTCTTTGAAAGGCTTGTAAACGAGTTTTCTTTTTCATCCACTGTGCCATTATATTTACCCAGTTGCGGTTCCACAATTCTATCTGTGATAAACGTTCCAGTGAAAGCGATGATGAGGGTGGATGCCACCATAAAGTAATAATTGGCAGTGGGATTAACCTCATAAGCGGGATCAAGGATCTGGGCCGCTTCCTGTGAAAGACCAGCCAACAGCGGATCAACAGTCCCAAGCACAAGGTTGGCGCTGAAACCACCCGAAACACCTGCAAAGGCTGCTGCCATGCCAGCCACCGGGTGTCTTCCTACAGCCAGGAAGATCACCCCGGCCAGGGGGATCAACAGCACATAGCCTACATCCGAAGCCACATTGGAAAGGATGCCGGTGAAAACGATGACAAAGGTAAGGAGGTGTTTGGGAGAGTTCAGAACCAGCAACCTGATGATGGCATGGATCAGCCCGCTTTGTTCAGCGATCCCGATGCCAAGCATGGCCACAAGAACAATTCCAAGTGGAGCAAATCCGGTGAAGTTGTCCACCATCTCCAGCAGAATCCGGTGAATACCTTCCTGAGAGAGAAGATTGACAGGGCGAACTATCTCTTTTGTTCCCGGATGAATTACCTCCCAGCCAAGCAGGTGCCCCAGTCCGGACAACAACAGTGCGGCTAATGCAAATAGGGCAAATAGCGTGGCAGGGTGGGGTAGTGCATTCCCGATCCGCTCAGTCCAGTTTAACATCCGCTGTAACACCCCTGCTCCTCTTTTTGATTCTTCCATAATGCATCTCTTCACAATCAATTAATCGCTTGAAAATATGAAAAGTTTAAATAGTTTTGTATATCTCTAATTATCTATGTGATGAAATACTTCATTTTTATTACCATACTGCTTTCTGTTTCCATCAGTGGGAAGGCTCAGATTGAGACGCATTGGATCGATACGACCATCTTTCCAAAACATGAAATGTCTTACTTTTTCACCAACAGGAAGCTCAAGGAGACTGATGATGGCTCAGTGGCTTTCAGGAACAGATGGATCCAACAAACGGACAATATCTATTTTTGTCTCTTTGATTATGATACCGATTCTATTTTGCTCAAGTACCAGGCGACGAAAACCTGTGCAAAAGATGTGTTCCCAACTGAGGCAGTTGAGAACAATATGTTTCACAGGATTCTCTACGATCTAATTGTAAGCAAGGGTATAAAGCGCATTAATTTTATCATGCCTGGATACTCAAAAACATTTAAGGATCAGGTATATAATTATATGTATCGCATGGAGGAGCAATATGGAGATGCACTTCAGGAGAATACATTATTTGTACTTTTTGCGTGGGGCACCGAGGCTGCTCCTCAGTTGTACTACAGAGCCAAACGTTCGGCCAATAAGGCTTCCAATGATTTTGCCATTTTTCTGCATTTGCTGGAAGATGTCCAGGCAGACTCTGCCTTCAATGCCAAATATATGGAGGATGTGAAGATCAATCTGGTATGCATGTCCATGGGAAACCAGCTGTTAAAACGCTATATGATTAAGAGGGAACAACAGGGAATTGATTTTGTTCCTGTCTTCGATTGGACTGTATTGATCGGAAGCGATGCCTCTCATGATTCTTTCGATGAAGGGAAGGGATTCGACAACCTTGAACTGATAAGCGATTCGGTGCTCGTTCTGGTGAATCGAAAGGATGGACCCCTTAAAATGTCGCGCTGGATGAATGGAAAAACCCGGCTTGGCATCAGCGGGCCAAAGCATATGGAAACACTTCCGGATAATGTGAAGGTCTGGGATATAACCAATCTAATTGCATGGGAGGACCTGCCAGCATTTGGTCATGACTATTTTCTTCGTAATCAAGTAATAAGAGATTCATTGATACATATGCAGTCTGAATTTCCATAGCACTTCAACTTTCTGAAAGTTTCTCCGATATAATTTTGCAGCGTTACAAAAACCAATCATCAATGATGAAGAGAGTTCTGAAAATAGCGGGTCTTATCGTGGCCGGTATCATCGTAGTCATCCTTTTAGCTTTTACTATTTTTTCCATGAACATGTCCAGGAAAGCAAAAGATCTCTATGCATTGCTGGGGGAGGAGGCACCTTCACTTACCATTGACGGGAAGAGTTTTCGTGACTTGAATAAGAATGGAGAGTTGGATCTCTATGAAGATTCCAGGGCAGATGTTAACGATCGGGTATCAGACCTTCTGAACCAAATGACCATTGAGGAGAAAGCGGGTACTATGTTTGTCACTATGATCGGTATGACAGCTGAAGGTGATCCTTATGATAAACCAAAACTCTCAAAGAATCCATTTGATCTGTTGCTGGCCATTGCAGCTCCTCCTGCATCGGAAATGCTGGTGAATAAGAAGATGAACAGTTTCAATATCATTAACTCCTATGATGCCAATATTCTGGCCAGGTACAATAACAATGTCCAGAAGGTGGCTGAGAGGATGCGGTTGGGTATACCCATAACCATAGCCACAGATCCAAGACATGGTGCAGAGAACAATCCGGGAGCGGCCCTTTTTACATCTGCATTTTCGCAGTGGCCCAATCAATTGGGATTGGCCGCTACCAGAGATACAATGCTGGTCCGGGAGTTTGCTGATATAGCCAGGCAGGAGTATCGCTCAGTGGGAATTACTGTAGCATTGCATCCCATGGCCGACCTTGCAACGGAACCCAGGTGGGCAAGAATCAATGGGACTTTTGGGGAGGATGCTGAGTTATCGGCTAAAATGACAAAAGCTTATGTGTTGGGTTTCCAGGGGGATTCATTAGGAGGAACCAGTGTGGCCTGCATGACCAAACATTTCTCCGGAGGAGGTCCACAAATGGATGGGGGTGATCCCCATTTTGCATATGGAAAGGATCAGTCCTATCCAGGCGATAATTTTGACTATCACCTGATCCCGTTTATAGAGGGTGCTTTCCTGGCCAAAACCGCCCAGATCATGCCCTATTACGGGATACCTGTTGGGCAAACAGATGAGGATGTGGCATTTGCATTCAACAAAGCAATCATCACTGAATTGTTACGTGATTCCCTCCGGTTTGAGGGTGTTGTATGTACCGATTGGGGGATTATATCTGACAGCAAACTGGGAGAGGCCCGTGCCTGGGGAGTGGAAGATCTATCCCCGCTTCAACGTGTGAAGAAAGTCCTGGATGCTGGTTGCGACCAGTTCGGGGGAGAGGCTGTACCTGATCTGATCGTGGAATTGGTCGAAACAGGTCAGATTTCAGAAGAGCGACTTGACCAATCAGTACGAAGGATTCTGCTTGATAAATACCGGCTCGGTCTTTTTGAAAATCCTTATGTGGATGAGGCCAGGGCCCTTGAGGTTGCTGGAAAAAGTCATTTTATTGAAAAGGGGAAAGAGGCGCAGGCAAAATCCATGGTGCTGCTTAAAAACAATAGTTTACTGCCACTTGAACAGGGTGTTAAAATATATGCTGAAGGAGTGAGTAATCCTGGCGCTCTGGAGAAATACGGGGTTTTGGTGAATGACCCGGCCAGTGCTGATGTTATTGTGAAACGCATTAACACGCCCTATGGTTCCCCCAAAGGGAAGAGTTTTTTGGAACGCTTCTTCCATCAGGGAAGGCTTTATTATAATGATGAGGAACTTTCTGAGATAGTTGGACTCATCGATCAAAAACCCTCCATTGTGGTGGCTCACCTGGAACGACCCGCCATTCTGACTGAAATCAGTGAAGTTAGTAGTGCGCTGCTGGCCGAATTTGGCACCTCGGATGAGGTTTTGGCAGAGGTGATTTTCGGAAGGAAACTGCCCATGGGAAAGTTACCTTTTGAACTACCTTCAAGCTGGGAGGCTGTGGAGAAGCAACTGGAAGATGTTCCCTACGATTCAGAAGATCCACTTTATGAATTTGGTTATGGACTTACCTATTAAGTAACCTGTTAATCTGTTTTCCTTAACTGCATCAGTGCGTTACCCTGTGCATCGAACAGGTACAGTTTATTCTCTTTTATTTCCCATGATGTTACCTCGGGCAGGGTCTGGTTAAACAGTTCGGAAATCTTCATATCGGGACACATCATCCGGGTTCCGGCAGCGACTCCCAACCGGATTCTCTTTTCTCCCAGCTCAATAACATTTCCCATCAGGTTGTTGCATCCGTCATTTCCACTATATTTCATCTCCCCGACTTTGACCTCCAGCCTTGGGAGCCTTAACGGATCAACATCAGGGTCCAAAACCACAGCTTCCCCCTGTATGTTTTCCGCCACCCAGATGTCGTTGATCCGGAGCCTCATATCCTGTTGCTTATCCAGGATTCTGACCAGTGTATAGGCAATGGAGGATCCGTCGGCCGGAACCTCCGCCGGGTCAAGCTGCTTCTCCTCTACCACTATCTTGTAGATATAACCCGGCTGGTACTCAAACCCATTGATAGGTGAAAAGAAGGATTGCCATGCTGCGGGATCCGGGATTTCCCCCTTTTGAACCTGCAGGCACTGCATGGGGCCAGCACCCACGCAGGGAACTTTCGTACTGTTCACCCAGTAGACATGCCGATTGGGATTGCTTTTGTTCAGTCCGCCACATGCCATCAGGAACATGGTACCGATGATAATCGTTAACATCCTCATTTTTGCTAATATTAATACCCGGTCGATCCCGGGGAGCTATTTAAACTGGTACAAAAAGACGATCACTCCTTTGTACGCGGGCTTTTTGCTCTCTTTTATTTCCATCACTACTTCCACTTCCGCTTTGGCTGTTCCCCTGAGGTTGATCAGTGATTTTAATACGGTTTTAATTCTCACTTCACTATTTACCACAACCGGCTGACCGAATTTAAGGCTTTCAATTCCATAATTCACCAACATGGTGATGTTGTTAACCTGGATGATCTGATCCCATAAATAGGGGAGAACCGAAATACTGAGATATCCATGGGCAATGGTAGCTTCAAAAGGACTCTCCTTCTTTGCCCGTTCCGTATCCACATGGATCCATTGATGATCCAGAGTGGCATCGGCAAACTGGTTGATCTGCTCCTGGGTAATTTTGTGGTAATCGGATACGCCTAACTCTTTTCCAACGTGTTCTTCAAATTCGGCATAGCTGTTGATGATCAGTTTTCCCATAGTTTGTTATTTGTTTAGAGATTGATGGAGGGCAAAAATAGTTATTTAGGATGAAAGCTCAGCCATTGCACCCTGGGTGTTGACTCGGGTGTTAATGTAAAGAATACTTCTACACTTCCCCTGGTACCTTTCATGATAAATGATCCCCGAAGCTGATTTTCAGGGATCAGTGGCTCAATTGAGACAATCTCTCCCAGGGAGGTGAATGCTTTACCTGCATCTTCCATTCTATCTTCACGGGACCTGTCCATGAAAAAATTCTTTGCCAGTATCTCTTTTTCAAGTGCCGGATCCCAGCTCTTGATTAGCTCCACAACTTGTTCCTTTCTCTGAGCAAGGATGTCAGAAATCTGAAGTACTCTTGGTTTGAACAACTCTTGCTCAATCAAAGCTTTTATGATTTCGTAGTTGGCGCGTTTAGCTGTGCCACCTGCATAAGTGAGATTACAGAACGCCATAATACCGATTCCATATTCAGGGTAGAAGAGATAACTGCTGCCGAATCCTGGTAATCCGCCATTGTGCCCCACCTCCATAATATCCCTGTGATCCTTCATTGCCACCAATCCAAATCCATAACCGCGTATGACGGGAAATGAATTGTCTCCAAATCTCCATTTTTCCATGGATAGTCCGGGATTGTTCATGCGCTGCATTTCCCGTAGTGTACTTCTGGTAACCGGACCGGTATCTTCACCATTGCGTTCTGGCCAGGCCGATAGATGAAATGATACGTACTTGCTGAAATCCTCAATGGAGGTGATCAGTCCTCCCATGGCTCCAAAAGCGCCGTCGTGCAGCATTGGCTCTTCTTTCCATTGTTCATCCTCCCATCGATAGCCCAGTGCCAGTAATTCATCAGGAACATCACTGTATTCCCAGTAGGTGTTGTTCATTCCCAGTGGCTCAAGAATACTCTTTGTAATATACTGCTGGTAAGGCATCCCGGATACCCTGGTGATGATGTTTCCCAGGATACCGTACCCCAGATTGCTGTATTCATATTGATGGGATGGGACCGTGGAGAAGGAGATTCCCTCTCCCAGCAGTTTCATGAAATCTTCATCTGACATATCCAGGTAGCGGTCGCCCCAGGGATTATCCTCGGGAAAACCTGCTGTCATGGTAAGCAGGTTATTGATGGTTATTGGAGTGGCATCTTCTGTGAGGTAAGTGAGTTTGGCAAGTTCAGGTATAATTTTGGCAGCCGGATCGGCTAATGAAAGCATCCCATTCTCCCAAAGTTTCAGTATGGCCATGGCCGTAAAACTCTTGGTCATGGAGGCGATCCGGAACAGGGATTGATCGGTGACCGGATGTTGAGAAGTCAGATTGACCGTTCCATATCCCCCCGAATGAACCAGGGCATGATCCACAACAATACCAAAGGCAATTCCGGGTAAGTGGTTCTTCTTAGCAAATTCCTCAAAAACAGTTCCTGTATTGCTCAGCGTTTCCTGGATCTTCTCGATCCTTTCTGTCTCCGGGAATTCTGGAATTTTTTGGGATTTGGAGAAATTGATCGGTTCATTATCCTGAATGGGCAACTTCTTCACAGAATCGTTGCAACCCAATGTCATCACTGCCAAGGCAAGGGTTAAGGTAATATGGTCTTTTCTCATGGGTAGAAAGGGTTAATTGGATTTTCACTAAAAATACCAATACCTTCTATCTCCAACAAATGGTTAGGCTAAATTTTGTCGCAGGAGGATGCAATTGCTACACCAGGATTCACTGTAAATGAAGTTATGTTTTATGCGCCTCTGTTTTTATCAATATGTTAATTTTTTGAAGAATTAACAACAAACGATTTCGGTACTTTTAATTCCCTGATACATAATGAGATAACATTAAATATTATGGAGAGACTGACAGGCCTGTTTTGATGTGTATCTGCCTCTTAATCAGTAATATATCAATCATTAAGCAGATTTGCGCTTCTTAACATTTTTTAACATACATTGACATTAGAGAATAATGTACCTATATTTGAATAACTTAAACCTAATCTTAATCAAACTACTCACTTAAACTACCTTTATTATGCGCAATTCTATATTATGGAGAGGTGGCATTTTGTCATTGCTCCTCATTGGCTTTGCAGTAAGCTTTGCCAGCGCTCAGGAAAGAACGGTTACGGGTCAGGTTACCTCTGAAGAGGAAGGATCCATTCCAGGGGTAAACATCGTGATCCAGGGAACCGTAACAGGAGCTGTGACCGATGTGGACGGCAACTATAGTATCGTTGTTCCCGGGCCAGACGCAGTACTTGTATTCTCTTCCATTGGTTATGCCACACAGGCCATTCCCGTGGGCGATCAGTCAATCATCGCTGTTTTGATGATGCCCGATGTTACCGCATTGGATGAAATTGTGGTGATCGGATATGGCACGCAAAAGAAGAAAGAGCTGACCAGTGCCATTACCAATGTGAAATCTGATGACTTTGTCAAGGGAAATGTGAACAACCCGGCCCAATTGATCCAGGGTAAGGTGGCAGGTCTCTCCATCTCCAAAGCAGGGGCTTCTTTTGCAGAAGGCTACACAGTGCGGCTGAGGGGTATGAGTACCATTGGTGCCAACACCGAGCCACTGGTGGTTATCGACGGTGTCATCGGAGGGAATCTCAGTAACGTAGATCCCAATGACATTGAGTCCATCGATGTACTGAAAGACGGATCTGCAGCAGCTATTTACGGAACCAGGGGTTCCAGTGGTGTGATTATCGTTACCACCAAGAAGGGAAGAAAAGGAACTGCCAGCATTGAATACAATGGCTATGTAACTGCAGAGACAGTTGCCAAACATACGGATGTAATGAGTGCCGAAGAGTGGAGGACATTGTCACAGGAAACGGGGCTTGGAACCGATTTCGGCGAATCCACCGACTGGTTTGATGAAATGACCCAGACTGCCATATCCCAGGTGCATAACCTGAGTTTATCAGGTGGATCGGATCAGACCACCTACAGGGCCTCAATCAACGTCCGGGATGGTGATGGAATCGCAATTAATACCGGCTATAGTCAGTTGAACGGAAGATTGAACCTCAGGCAGAAAGCGCTGAAGGACAGGCTGACCGTTGATCTGAACATTAGTGCATTGCAAAGAGAAAGACAATTAGGTTTTAATGAAGCCTTCCGGTATGCCTCTGTCTACAATCCCACCGCACCGGTAAGAAGTGATGATCCCGCTTATGATATCTACGATGGTTACTTCCAGCAGGTGCTCTTCGACTACTACAATCCGGTCCAGATCCTGGAGCAAAATATCAATGAGGGGCAAAGCAGGCATATCAATATGTCTCTCAAAGGTGCCTTTGATATCACCAAGGACCTGACGGTAGATGCATTCTATTCCGTTCAGAGTGAGGACCGTATGAGCGGCTTCTATCATGACAAGAACAGTTACTGGGTTGGGATGGACCGCAATGGCCTGGCTGGAAGGCGCACAGATGCAAATTCCAACCGCCTTTTTGAATCTACGATACATTGGAATGAGAAAATTGGTACGGCATTCCTGACTGTATTGGGAGGATACTCCTACCAGGAATTTTTCTGGGAAGGATTCCGTGCAGAAGGAGGTGATTTTATTACTGACGCTTTTACTTACAATAACCTGGATGCTGCCCTTGATTTTAACAACGGCCTGGGTACTATAGAGAGTTATAAGAACTCTGCCAAACTGATCGCTTTTTTTGGACGTGTGAACCTGAATGTGACCGACAGCTGGTTTTTAACTGCCAGTGCCAGGTATGAAGGATCATCCCGTTTTGGAGCAGGCAACAAGTGGGGGTTGTTCCCTGCTATTGGCGCCGGTGTGGAACTGGCCAATTTCCTGAATGTCTCTTCACTGGACAACCTCAAACTGCGTGTTAGTTATGGTCTGACCGGCAACCAGCCCAGTGACAGTTATCTTTCCATACTTCGCCTGAGACCCGGAGGCAACTTCTTCTATAACGGTGAGTTTGTCCCCGGTTATGAACCTGCAAGTAATGCCAACGAAGATCTTGGCTGGGAAAAGAAAGCGGAGATTGATGTTGGACTTGACTACTCGCTCTTGGATGGTACATTGTATGGTTCTCTGGACTTTTATACCAGAACCACTACCGACCTCCTGTTCGAGTACGGCGTACCGGTTCCGCCAAACCTTTATGGCTCTGCATGGATGAACCTGGGTGAGATACAGAATACAGGGCTTGAACTGAGCCTCACATGGAGGGCAATCCAAAGCGGAGATTTCTCCTACAGCATGTCGTTCACTCCCACCTATTATCTTAAAAATGAACTGGTTTCACTTTCAGGAACCTTTAATGGAGCTGATCTGGAATATGGAGTCCGTGACCTGGCCCCCATGGGTGCACCAGGACAAAGTGATGTTCCTACCGTTCGAGCGGAAGAGAATAAGCCCATTGGTCAGTTATGGGGGCATACTTTTGTGGAAATTGATGGAGATGGGAACCTGATCCTCCGGGATACAAATGAGGATGGAACCGTTGATACCGATGACCGCAGTGTGATTGGAAATGGATTACCGGATGCAGAATTCGGATTTGCAAATAATTTCAGGTATAAAAATCTCGATCTGAATATCACCTTCCGCAGTGTGCTGGGCCATGATCTTAACAACAAATACCGCGCATTTTATGAAGCACCCAACATGATGGGATCTTATAACCTGCCAAAAACGGCAGCGGATGTAAGAAATGAAGGAACAGGAGCCCTTTTGAATACCTCGGCCTCAGTTTATTCAAGTTATCATGTGGAAAATGCTTCTTTCATAGCACTTGATTATGCAAGCCTGGGCTATACATTTGACATAGGCGCAGATGCAGGATTTAAGAATGTCAGGGTCTATCTGGCCGGTAATAACCTGTTTTACCTCACCGGTTATTCGGGTTCCGATCCGAACCCAAGATATGAGTATGATGGAAATCCATTGGCACCTGGTCAGGACCCAAGGAATACGTGGTTTAGGGCAAGGTCGGTAACTTTGGGTGTAAACCTTGGTTTTTAATCCTCTAAAAGAAGACGACATGAAAACAATAAATAATAATAAAATGAGAGAATTACTATTTCTGTTAAGAGCAGTAGTAATTGTGTTGGTCATTACAGCTTTCGGCCAATCATGTACCAACCTGGACGAGACGCTTTATGGCGAGGTTACACCGGAGAATTTCTTTAGTTCGGAAGAGGAGTATGTGTCAGCACTGGGTGCAGCATACACACAATTCAGCAACTTCGCATCAAACGATCCTCAAGCAGTACAGGAAGTGGGTACAGATGAAATGGTAGTGCCTACCCGTGGACAGGACTGGGACGATGGTGGTCACTGGAGAAGGCACCACTTGCACTCCTGGACCTATGAAGATGGCTTCTATCGTGGTGCATGGGATTTTGGCTTTGGCGGGGTAAGTACAGCCAACCGGCTGATCTTCCAGTTCAATACCCTTGTGGCTGACGGACAGGTAGAACAGGCCACAGCAGATGCCTTTATTGCAGAGCTTCAGGCAGTCAGAGGTTTCTTCTACTGGCAGCTGATCGACCTTTTTGGAAATGTACCGCTGGTACTTGATTTTGCTACTGCGGAAGCATCTCCCTCAACTACTCCCAGGGCAGAGGTCTATGCTGCCATTGTAAGTGATCTGGAAACAGCAGTTCCTAAACTGTCCGATGCAGTGGATGGAACTACCTACGGCCGGATGAACTACTATGCAGGACAGGCGTTGCTGGCTAAGCTTTATCTGAATGCCGGGGTATATACCGGAACAGATAACTGGGCGGGTACAGTCGCGGCATGCGATGAGATCATTAACTCGGGAGCCTATTCACTGGAGAATAACTATTTTGCCAACTTCAATGTGGACAATTCCGGATCCAGTGAATTTATCTTTGCCATTCCTTACGACCAGGTGTTTTTCGAGGGATTTAACATTGCAGTCCGGACATTGCACTATGGAAGCCAGCAGACTTATAACCTGACACAACAGCCCTGGAATGGATTCTGTACCCTGGAGGAATTTTATAACTCCTATGAAGATACGGACCTGCGAAAGGGTGATGCAGGTACCGTTGACGGTCCGTCAGGGAAACGGGGTAATTTTATTGCCGGTTACCAGTATACAAGCGGTGGAGTTTTTGTGATGGACGATGGATTTGAGACTGAAGACCCTGATGGAGAACCCCTTAATTTCGGAAGTATTGGAACAGGCCAACCCCAGATCAATGAACTGGGTCCACAGGCCCTTCGCCAGGCAGGTGTCAGGATCGGTAAATGGGAAATTGGGGTTGGAAGTATACCCGGCGCCATGAGCAATGATTATGCTGTATTCCGTTATGCCGATGTGTTGCTGATGAAAGCAGAAGCACTCTTCCGCCAGGGTAATGCAGGAGAGGCACTGACGCTGGTCAATCAGATCAGGGCCAGGGCAGGTGTTGCTGATCTGACCACCCTGGATGGTGTGATAAGCTTCGATATCAACGATGATAACGAGGTGGTTCCCGGTGGAGAACTCTTCAATGAGATGGGGCGTGAGATGTTTGCAGAAAACCACCGGAGGCAGGACCTGATTCGCTGGGGCTTCTGGACAGATCTGGACAAATGGCTACTTCCTGTCAATAATGTGGGAGATGTGGTGGCATATGATGACTATACCACCCTTTATCCTGTACACAGGGATAAACTGGATGCCAATCCTAATCTGACTCAGAATCCTGGTTATCCGCAATAGGTTAGACGCATATTAAGTTAGTTTATTAAGAAATAAAGAGGCTGTCTCAAAAGGGGTAGCCTCTTTATTTTTCTGAGGCATGCTAATTCGTAACGTGCTTATTTACTGCGTAAAAAATGCCAGGTTACTTCCTTAGCATACCTCAGAATAGTGATAAACCAGATTTTTGAGACAGCCTCTTTCTTTTTTCAGCTATTTTAGCAGTTATAATGATAATTCAACGCCTCAGAGCTTTTAGTATTGCTGCATCCCTTCTTGCAATCCTGCTCTCCTATTCATGCAAGAAGGGTACACCCAACATGGATCAAATGTACAGGTTTTCGCTTCTTGGGGAAGAGGAAACTGGTATTGCATTTGCAAACATGGTGGAGTATACCGAAGAATATAATACCTACACCTACAGGAATTTCTACAATGGTGCAGGAGTAGGCCTTGGCGACTTTAACAATGATGGTCTGATTGATATATACTTTTGCGGTAATATTGCAAATAATAAACTGTATATCAACAAAGGCGATTTTGAATTTGAAGATATGACAGATCGTGCAGGAGTCGCCTGTGCGGATGTATGGTCAACCGGGGTGAGTATTGCAGATGTAAATGGCGACGGGTGGTTGGATATATATGTCTGTAAATCGGGAGATCCCAACGCACCAAATCGTTATAATGAATTATTCATTAATAACGGCGATCTCACCTTTTCTGAGAAAGCGGCTGAATATGGTATTGCCGATCTGGGATTATCCACACACGCTTCTTTTTTTGACTATGACCGGGATGGGGATCTGGACTGCTATCTCCTGAATAACTCCTTTCAATCGGTCACTGGATTTGACATTGCACCGGGGCAACGCCAAAAGCGGGATACCCTTGGAGGGAATAAACTGTACAGGAATGAAGGTGGAATCTTTAAGGATGTCAGTGAAGAGGCAGGTATTTATGGCAGCAAGATTGGCTTTGGTCTCGGGGTGAGTGTGGCCGACCTGAACAGGGATGGTTGGATGGATCTCTATGTCTCAAATGATTTTTTTGAACGGGATTATCTATATATGAATAACCACGACGGAACCTTTACCGAACACCTTGAAGAGCAGCTGGGAGAGATTAGCCTTGGGGCCATGGGGTCCGATATAGCAGATATTAACAACGATGCCTACCCGGAAATCTTTGTAACCGAGATGACTGCCGAAGATGATGCACGGTTAAAGACAAAGGTATTGTTTGAAAACTGGGAAACCTATCAGAATAAACAAATCAAAGGCTACCATCATCAGTTTGCCCGCAATGTTCTGCAACTAAACAATCGCAACGGTACTTTTAGTGAGATAGGAAGGCTAAGTGGCGTAAGTTCCACCGATTGGAGCTGGGGGGCATTGATCGTGGATCTTGACAACGATGGATGGAAAGATCTTTTCGTGGCTAATGGCATTTATAAGGATTTGCTGGATAGGGATTACCTGGAGTTTTTTTCAAATCCGGAAATGATGCGGCTTATGATTGAAAGTGAGGAAAAGGCCATGTTGAGCATTATCGATAAGATTCCTTCGGTAAGGATCTCAAATTATGCCTTTCGCAACAACGGGGATCTCACCTTTACCAATCGATCCGATTCATGGGGACTCCATACGCCTTCTCATTCGAATGGTGCTGCCTATGGGGACCTTGATAATGATGGAGATTTAGACCTGGTGGTAAACAATGTGAATATGCCCTCATTTGTATACAGAAATGAAACCAGGAATAGGTCTGCCTCAAATTTTCTTACAGTTTCCCTGAAAGGTACAGCTCAAAACAGTGAAGCCATTGGGGCAGGGATCACAGTATACTGCCAGGGAATCAAATATTATCAGGAGCAGGTACCCATGCGGGGATTTAAATCGACTGTGGATCATAGAGTTCATTTCGGTCTTGGGGCATCTGAGCGAATCGATTCTTTGGAAGTGAACTGGCCCGATGGCAATTATTCCGTGTTTAATGATGTGGCCGTAAATCAATTCTTGGTATTGGATCAGAATTTGAGTGCCATCCGGAATACTCCCATTCAGGAGGAGCTATCCTCACCAATTTTCCATTCCACCAGCCTGACAAAGGGTTTAGATTTCAGACATCAGGAAAACGATTTTGTAGATTTTAAACGAGACAGGTTGTTGTTTCATATGTTCTCCAATGAGGGTCCCCATATGGCTGTTGGCGATGTGAATGGTGATGGGCTTGACGACATGTTTATTTGTGGTGCAAAAGATAGTCCGGGATCCTTGTTCCTGCAGGGAAAGCTTGGATATTTTAAAAAAACGAATGAATCACTTTTTGAAATGGACAAGATATCGGAAGATACCGATTGTACATTTTTTGATGCGGATAAAGATGGAGATCTTGATCTTTATGTCACCAGCGGTGGAAATGAATTTCCGTCCACCTCTTCTGCGCTGCTTGACCGGTTGTATATGAATGATGGTGAAGGAATTTTCTCAAAATCAAATCAAACACTACCAGCCGGAAAATATGAGAGTAGCTCGTGTGTGCAACCAGTTGATTATGACCTCGACGGAGATACAGACCTGTTTGTAGGTATTCGCCTGCAACCCTTTTTATATGGGATTCCCGTGAATGGGTACCTGCTGGAAAATGATGGAATGGGTAATCTTTCAAACGTATCTGAAACCAGGGCTCCCGGACTGAAGGGGCTGGGTATGATCACTGATATGAAATGGGCTGATGTAGACAATGATGGGGATCCGGACATGGTGATCGTGGGTGAATGGATGTCTGTCAAGATATTCATTAATAGTGAGGGGGACTTTATTGATAAATCTGATCAATATGGTCTCTCCAATACAGAGGGGTGGTGGAATGCGATTTTTGCAAAGGATTTGAATGGTGATGGAGATGTAGACTTTGTATTGGGGAATCATGGTTTGAATTCCTGTTTTAAAGCTTCCATCGAAAAACCGGTCTCCATGTATGTGAATGATTTTGATCTGAACGGGAGTGTTGAGCATATAATATGTGTTTATAATGGGCAAAGATCGTATCCAGTGGTGATGAAAGATGATTTGGTCAGACAGATCCCGTCACTGGGAAAGAAATATATTAAATTTGCGGATTACAAAGAGCAGACCATTGAGGATATATTCACAACCGAAGTATTGCAGCGCTCAGTCAGATTGAATACAAAAATTATGGAGAGTTGTGTGATGATCAATTCCGGTGCCGGATCATTCAATCTTGATGCACTTCCTCTGGAAGCGCAGTACACTCCCGTGTACGCCATATCTGCTCATGATTTTGACGGAGATGGTATTTGTGATATTCTGATGGGTGGTAACCAGACCAGGGCTAAACCGGAAACCGGGATATATAACGCAAGCTACGGGCAATACTTCAAAGGGAATACGGATGGTACCTGGGTTGCACTTCCCTCGGAAAAATCGGGATTGGTTATCAAAGGGGAGATGCGTGATCTGGAAATTTTTAATGCAAATGGACACCGGATCATGGCAATTGCGACAAACAATGATAAAGTACAATTTCTTAAATTTTGATCGGTTTTATGAAGAAGATTAATTGGATAATTCCATTCATGATTGCAGGCTTTTTAATTCAGGGATGTTCGCCAGGAAAAACCTATGACCGCATGTTAAAGAGAGAGTTGGCCAGTGGGGTAAGATATGATTCTCTCTTTATGGGGATATACCTGGGAATGACTGATAAGGAATTTTATACCCATTGCTGGGATCTGAACAGGGACGGATTGGTTAAACAGGGCACAAAAAATACAACAGTAGAATACGGGATGAAGGAGGAATTGAGACATCCGGCTACCATGGATTTTTATCCTGAATTCGCACAGGGCAAAATTATTGAGATGCCGGTGCGGTTCATCTACAATGGATGGTCTCCCTGGAACAAAAACCTTTCTTCGGACAGTCTGCAGATTGATGTGTTACATTGGTACGAAGAGGTTTACGGTGCTGGATTTATGGCTGTACAACACCCGGAGAGAGGAACGGCCTTTGTTAAGGTTAATGGAAACCGGCGCATAACCATTTTTAAACAAGATGAGATGCATGTATGGGCTGTTTTTACGGACATGTTAGCCATACAGGAATTAAAGGATTCGACTTCAACATCAGAGAGCATTAGTGATGAAATCATTCAGGGCTTTGAAGAATAAGATACCAAACCGGCTCCTGTTGCTTTGCCTGCCACTGTTTCTTAATGCCTGCAGCAAGAGCAAGATGGAGGAGTCAGTAAGCCAATTGTTTACTCTTATGCCTTCTTCTGTAACACATGCCGGTTTTATCAATCACCTGGATTACGATGAACAGCTAAAGAAGAAGTTCAACATCTATACATACCGTAATTTTTATAATGGTGGTGGTGTAGCGCTGGGGGATGTGAACAATGACGGACTTATGGATCTGTTTCTTACCTCCAATATGGGGTCCAATGTCTTATACCTGAACAAAGGCGGGTTGGAGTTTGAAGATATATCCGACCGGGCTGGAATTGCTGGCCATGGGGAGTGGTCCACAGGAGTTAGCCTTGCAGATGTAAATGGTGACGGTTGGACAGATATATATGTATGTAACTCAGGTAACGTCGAAGGCGACGAAAGGCATAACGAATTGTATATCAATAACGGGGATCTGACATTCTCGGAGCAGGCATCAGCGTATGGTATCAACGATGCAGGTTACTCGACCCATGGAGCATTCTTTGACTATGATAAGGATGGTGATCTTGATCTCTATTTGCTGAATAACTCTTTCAAAGCCATTGGTAGTTTTGATCTGAAAGATAATCAACGCTTCATCCGTGATCCTATCGGTGGAGATAAGTTGTTTAGAAATGACGACAATAGTTTTACGGATGTTACTGTTGAAGCAGGTATATACGGAAGTGTGATTGGTTTTGGACTGGGGGTTACCGTGGGTGATATTGACCAGGACGGGTGGATGGACATCTATGTCTCCAATGATTTCTTTGAACGGGACTATATTTATATCAATAATCAGGATGGAACTTTTAAGGAGACCCTCACAGATATGATGAGGTGTATCTCCGCTGCCTCCATGGGAGCCGATATGGCAGATATCAATAACGATCATTATCCGGAAATATTTGTGACCGATATGATCCCGGAACATGACGATCGGTTGAAAACAAAAACCACTTTTGATAGCTGGGACAGTTATAGTGCCAATGTGGAAAATGGTTACCACCACCAGTTTACTCGCAATATGTTGCATTTGAACAATGGAGACGGGACCTTCAGTGAAATCGGACGGCTGACTGGTGTATATGCCACCGATTGGTCGTGGGGGGCCTTGATCATGGACCTGGACAACGATGGTTTGAAAGATATTTTTGTGGCCAATGGTATTTACCAGGACCTGACCGATCAGGACTATATTCAGTATTTCTCAAACCGTGATATGGTTAGGTCCATTGTCTCGGGCAATCAGGTGGATTATAAAACCCTCATTGATGCCATTCCATCGGTAAAAATACCCAGTTACGCTTTTAAAAATATGGGTGGCTTTGAGTTTCAAAATATGGCAGCTTCATGGGGATTGGCTTCCCCCAGTCATTCAAACGGATCGGCTTATGGCGATCTGGATAATGACGGTGACCTGGATCTGGTGGTTAACAATGTCAATATGCCCATGTTTATCTACCGAAATGAGACCAGCGAACAATTGCCTGACCATCACTATTTGAAAGTAGTGTTAAAAGGAGAACAGGGAAATACGGCAGCCATTGGGGCAAAAGTAACAGTAAAGCATGAAGAGAAAATTCTCTATCTGGAGCAGATGCCCATGCGTGGATTTAAATCCACGGTTGATTTTCGTCCCAACCTGGGATTGGGTCCTTTAACCATGGTGGATTCACTGATCATACAATGGCCCGATGACCGGATTACAGTGTTGACAGATGTGCCAACAGATCAGACATTAACACTTTATCAGAAGGACGCACTGACGAAGTCGCTGAACCTGGTAAAAGCTGAGAGCTCTGTAAATGTTCTGTTTGAGGAAATAAGTGCGGAAAGCACCATTGATATTATTCATGTTGAGAATGACTTTGATGATTTTCGACGAGAGGGTTTGATCTATCATATGATCTCCACCGAAGGGTCGCGTATGTGCAAAGGTGATGTAAATGGTGATGGACTGGATGACCTCTATATGGGAGGTGCCAAGGGACAACCGGGTGCCTTAATGATACAGCAGTCAGGTGGGATTTTCAAACCGGTTGATCATGCATTGTTTGAAAAGGATAAAACATCGGAGGATACTGATTGTGCCATGTTTGATGCCGATCTGGATGGAGATCAGGATCTGTATGTAGCCAGTGGAGGTAATGAGTTTCCATCGACCTCATCCGCTTTGAGCGATCGTTTATATTTGAATGACGGAACCGGACATTTTGTTAAATCACCCCAAATCCTTCCGGCAGGGAGGTATGAGAGCACCTCATGTGTCAGGGCGGAGGACTTTGATAATGATGGAGTCACAGAACTATTTGTGGGACTGCGCCTCAGGCCTTTCTTGTATGGGGTACCTGTACAGGGTTACCTGTTGGAAAATGACGGGAAAGGAAATTTCAGCGATGTTACCGCACAAATTGCCCCGGAGCTTAAAGATGTGGGGATGATCCGTGATATGATATGGGAAGATGTAAATGGTGATGGCCAAAAGGATATGATCCTGGCGGGAGAGTGGATGCCTCTGAAAATATTTATAAATAAGGATGGCATATTTAGACATCATCAGGAGGCATTTCATGCAGTGAAGACAGAGGGATGGTGGAACTGCCTTGCAGCAGGCGATTTTGATTCCGATGGGGATGTGGATTTTGTAGCCGGAAACCATGGGTTAAACTCAAGGTTTAAAGGATCTCCTGAAAAGCCGGTGAGCATGTATGTGAACGATTTTGATTTGAATGGATCAGCCGAACAGATCATATGTGTATTTGATGGAGACACATCCTATCCTCTGGCCCTAAAACATGATATGACCAGGCAGATGCCGGGATTGGAGAAGAAGTATCCGAAATATGAAATGTATAAAGGTCAGCAGATTACAGATATTTTCTCCCCCGAGCAGTTAAAGAATTCGATTCATTTAGATGTGTATGAATTGGAAACTTGCCTCTATATCAATGATGGTCTGGGTCATTTTACCCGGAAAGCACTACCCATCGACGTGCAATTTTCTCCCATCTATGCTGCCGTGGTTGGTGATTATAACAGCGATGGGAATCCGGATATCTTATTGGGGGGTAATTTATACAATGTGAAGCCCGAAGTGGGGCGTTATGATGCCAGCTATGGATCGTTACTGCTTGGTGATGGCAGTGGAGGTTTTAATCATTTCCCGGTAAAAAATTCCGGATTACGCCTGGATGGAGAGATCAGAGATATGATTGAACTCCAAACCTCCCGGGGTGAATTATTGGTGATCGCCCGCAGCAATGATCCGCTACAGGTTTTTAGAGTTTTAGGTAGATGAGGTTAGCCTATGGGAAAAACAGCGATTGTTCTGCTTCTGGTCTTGTTGACTTATTCGTGTAAACCTGCCGAACAGGAGAGAGATACCCTGTTTAAGCTGTTGTCACCATCCACCACAAAGGTTGACTTTACCAACCAGCTCACAGAGAGCGAGCAATTCAATATGATTGAGTACCTCTATTTCAATAATGGTGCGGGGGTTGCGGCAGGTGACATAAATAATGATGGCCTGATAGACCTCTATTTTATTTCCAATCAGGAATCCAATAAACTCTACCTGAACAAGGGAAACCTTACATTTGAGGATATCACATCGACGGCCGGTGTAGCAGGGGAGGGTGATTGGAAAACAGGTGTTACAATGGCAGATGTGAATGGGGATGGATTCCTGGATATTTATGTTTGCCAGGTAAGCAATTACAAAAATCTTCAGGGAGGAAATCAACTCTTTGTGAATCAGGGTGACCTGACATTTAAGGAGGAGGCTCAGGAATATGGACTTGATTTTCAGGGATTCTCAACCCAGGCTGCTTTTTTCGACTTCGATATTGACGGTGATCTGGATATGTATCTGCTAAACCATTCAGTGCATACTTCCCGCAGTTATGGAGGTGCTGCATTGCGGTATGAAAAGGATGAACGTGCAGGGGACAGGTTATTTCGAAATGAGGGATTGGGGAAAGATCCTGTATTTCATGATGTTACCCGCCAGGCGGGGATTCTGAGCAGTCAAATAGGTTATGGTTTGGGTGTAAATATTTCCGACATCAACAATGATGGATTCCCTGATATCTATGTCTCCAACGATTTCCACGAAAATGATTATCTCTATATCAACAACGGTAATGGCTCTTTTTCAGAGCGATTAACGGAAATGCTGGCACATACCAGCAGATCTTCCATGGGAAACGATGTTGGAGATATAAATAACGATGGACTTCTGGATGTGGTAGTGCTGGATATGCTCCCGGATAAGGAGGAAATTTTGAAACAATCGGGTGGGGAAGATGACCATGAACTATTTCAATTAAAACTTGACTATGGTTACTATCACCAATTTGTACGAAATACACTTCAACTTAATCTGGGTGGTGGAAAATTTAGTGAAATTGGAAGGTTAGCTGGTATTTATGCCACTGATTGGAGCTGGTCGCCTCTGTTTTGTGATGTGGATAATGACGGATGGAAAGATCTGTTTATTACCAATGGTATTTACCGCAGAGCCAATGACCTGGACTATGTGAATTTTCTTACAGGTGGGAACAGAAATTTCCCCATGCGCGACAATCGGGGTGTTCCGGATAAGGAGTTGTACGAGAAAATGCCACTCTACCCAAATGTGAATTATATCTATAAAAACAACGGTGATCTCACATTCTCCAACATGGCCGAAGCCTGGGGGTTCGACACCCGCTCTTTTTCCAATGGCTCCGCCTATGCCGATCTGGACAATGATGGTGATCTGGATCTTATCGTGAACAATATCAATAGCTCAGCATATATCTTGCAGAACAACTCCTCTTCGCTGCTTAATCACCATTATCTCTCTGTTTCAATAAAAGGCACCGGATCGAACACCAGAGGGGTAGGGACCCGTGTTACTCTGTATCAGAATGGAGTGAAAATGGTTGCTGAACAATATGTCACACGGGGTTTTATGTCTGCCACTTCCCATGTTTTACATTTTGGATTGGGACTAACCCGTAACATTGATTCACTTGTTGTGCGTTGGCCAAATCGGACGGTACAGGTGATCAGAGATCTGTCGGCCAATCAGCTTATTACTCTGGAAATGGAACAGACAGAGAAGAGAGAATCCGGAAATGATCAGATACAGGAGAATGCGAAATTATTTACCCGGTTGAGGGACCTGGGGCTTGACTACAAACATAAAGAGGATGCCTTTGTGGATCTTAACCGCGAACGCCTCATTCCTCACAATCTTTCTGCAGAGGGACCGGCACTGGCCGTAGGTGATGTAAACGGGGATGGACTTGATGATCTTTTTGTGGGTGGGGCAAGTGGACAAGTCTCCATGTTGTTTATACAACAAAATGGTGGCACTTTTAAGTCTCTGAAGGCTCCTCTGTTTCTTAATGAACGCTATACTGAGGATGTAGACGCAGTCCTCTTTGATGCTGATGGTGACAATGATTTGGATTTGTATGTTGTGCGGGGAGGTAATGAAGTGCCTATTGGAAATCCATTGCTGATTGACAGGCTGTTTGTGAATGATGGAAAAGGAGGGTTTACTAAGAAAACAGAAGCATTGCCTTATATGGCTTCCAATGGATCCTGTGTGCGTCCGGCTGACTATGATGGTGATGGCGATTTGGACCTGTTTGTTGGTTCGAGATCTGTACCAGGCGGTTATGGGATAATACCGTCACAATATCTTCTTGAAAATGACGGAAATGGTTTTTTTACGGATGTCACAGATCAGCATACAAGCAGATTGAAAGATGCCGGGATGGTGACAGATGCTCAATGGATAGATTATGACTTGGATGATGATCTGGATCTGGTGCTGGTAGGTGAATGGACAAAGGTACGTGTTTATCGGAATGAAGAGGGACAGTTTACTGAATCAACCGGTGCTGCAGGATTGGATGAAACTTCAGGATGGTGGAATTGCATCAAGGCTGCAGATGTGGATCTGGATGGAGATATGGATTTAATAGGAGGGAACCTGGGACTGAACTCGATGCTAAAAGCTTCAACCAGTGAACCGGTCGAAATGTATCTGAATGATTTTGATAACAATGGGTCGCTTGATCAGGTGATCTGCTCCTATTCTGAAGGTATTAGCTACCCCATTGCGGCTCTGGATGAACTGACTGGTCAGATTTCCGGCTTGAAAGAGAGGTATCCCAATTATTCTGATTTTGCAGGAAAGAGGAGCTGGGAAATTTTCGGAAAAGAGACCCTGGACGAATCCATCCGGAAAAAAGCCGTGCTTTTTGAAAGTTGCCTCTTCCTGAATCATGGAGATGGAACATTTACCATGGATAAACTGCCCAAAATTGCCCAGACTTCACCGATCCGGGATCTTTTCGTTCATGATATTGATCTCGATGGTCATCCCGATCTTGTTGTGGTAGGGAACAACTATTCTGTGAGACCATCCTTGGGCCGCTATGATGCCAGTTATGGCTGGTGTCTGTTAGGCACTGATCAGGATTTTACGCCATTAATGCCGCTGACAAGTGGTCTTTGGATAAACGGTGATGCAAGGAAAATTCTTCCAATAGAGATAAAAGGAAAACGATGCATGGCTGTAGCAGTGAATAACGGTGATCTCCAGCTGTTCCAGTATTAATCTGGAATGAGTAGATCATATGGTCGATCTTATTCAGATACAGCAACACCCACATAAGAATCAGCTGTTCCGTAATAGAGGAACCATTTGGATTTATAGTATACCAGACCTTCTGCAAATGTGGTCCCCGATTTATACTGACCGGTTATTTCGTGCGGAAGGGTTGGTTTTAATAAGTATGTATCGGAGCGGGAAATGACTTTGTCCAGGTCATTTTCATCAAAAACCACTTTCCCCACAGAATACATTCCTTCAGGAATATCAGCTGTAGCATCATCACCTTCGGCGTTCTTTCCATTATAGAAAAGGACAACACCCTTATCTGTAATAAGCGCTGGTGGTCCACATTCAGTAAGATGACTATCAAACATGTTACTTCGGGGCTCAACGATGGTTTTAAGTTCTCCATCTTCATTGATTGCAGGATACCAATCATACAGATTCTCTGACCACGCAAGATTGATAAAGCGTTCACCCCAGTACATCCAGTACTTATCATCGATTTTTGCCAATACTTGCCGGTCACCCTCCATTTTTGTGATCATGGATCCCGATTTTGACCACATGTCCAGGAATCTTCCATCATAAGCTTCGAGGAACGCGGGTCCTTTCTTCTCCCAATTGATCAAATCTTTTGAAAATGCAATGCTTAACCTCGCCACATCCTGGTTCCAGGAAGTATAGGCCATCACAAACAGACCCTCTTCTGTTTCCACAACCCTGGGATCCTCACATCCGCCCGGATAATCATATTGCATAAAATCTCCACTGTCGGGATATAGAACAGGTGTGGGGTGTTTTGTGAAATGGATCCCGTCTTCACTATGGGCCAGACCAATTCTGGAGGTACGTCCGCCAAGGATAGCGTTGGGATTGTCTTCACAACGTAGCAGCAGGTAAACTTTGTGATCTTTTACTATGGCTGCCGGATTAAAGACATCCGCTTTCTGCCAATGCACTGACTCATTTTTTATGGGGCATACAAAAGTTAATGTTGAATCGGCCTTCACAATCGGGTTTTCCTCTGGTTTTGATAATGTTTGGAAATCCCAATCAAATGCAGGATTGGTACTGCATCCCAGGCTTATGGCCAGTGCTACATAAAGAAAGAATCTTCTCATTTCAGAATGGTTTTATGCTCTGCGAAGTAAATCTCTGCTAAATATTTTACTTGGAATCTGTTCCATATGTTTTTTGGTAAAACAATAGATATTGTCGTGGTGTGGTAATTCAGATCGTGTTCTAATCTCAACCAATTTGGAGACTTTCTCTTTGCCACCTCTTGATTTGAACAGTCTGTAATGGGTAATACATTTCAGAAATTCGTATAAATCATCTGTGCCAAATCCATAGGTATTCTCTCTTGTTTCAGAACACTCTATAATGAGCATGGGCGGGGATTCACCATCAAGAATTTCCTTAGCACCCTTTAGGGCTTCCAGCTCAAAGCCTTCAATATCTATTTTTATTAAATGAATCTCTTGATTTGCCTTACAATAGTCTGAGAGTGTAATAACTTCAATGTCGTAACTATCACTCTCACTCTCTGGTTTGATCAGTGAAGCACTGCCTCTGTTGGAATCCCACCTGTCATAAATCTTTGCGCCACTGGCTTTCGCCCCAACTGCATAATCTGAGGTTTGGATATTTGATATATTGTTGAGTGCAATGTTGCGTTTAAGGATCTTCAATGTAACCGGATTTGGTTCGAATGCGATTATTTTCCCAGAATCCATTACGATTGAGGAAGCGAAAATTGACATAAGACCAATATTTGCTCCCACATCAATAAAGGTATCACCCTCTTTCAATAAGTTTTTGATTACAAACAGGGTCCCTTTTTCATAGCTTCCCGTGTAATAAATAGTTCTTTCAACTCCCTCATCTCTGACGGGATCAATGATCATATTGAATCCATGAAGTGTTTTAATCGTCATGGCACCCGTTGGTTTGGGAATTAAGATCTGAGGTAAGAAATGCGCAATTCTCCGAACTCCTCTGATATCAGCGTCTTGTAAAGCGGAAATAACTCTATGTCTCAGAGAATAGTTTATCATCCTTTTATAATGGTATTAAATCTATCCGCCTAAAAAAGATCTCCGCAGCTTCAGATTGTATCTGGATGCGACCTTTTGCAGGCTTGACATTGGTTGCCCTGTTTACCAACATTCCATTAAGATAAATTGTCATGTTACCATCTAACACTTCGCAAACCAGAATATTCCATTCTCCCGTCGGGCTTTCAAAATCATTTCTACCTCGAAAGCCAAGGATATCTCTCCATTCCGGATCGCGTCTGAGCCAATTTATCCGGCCTTGCTGAATTGTTTTTGCCTCTCCATCCGGTAAAAAAATATATGAACCTCCCTGCTTTTCCAAAGCCACATTACAGGTAATCTGAAATTGATCACTCCCATCCCCAACTACGATAAAGTCTCCTGTGCCACCTTCGATGATCTGACACTCAATGGAGTGCATCCAAATCCCCTGGGAGCCGCCATCTTCACCCTGTGAATGCATCAATAAACCACTATCACGTGCTTTATTCGCCCTTGGCGCATGGGTCAATGCTCCCCATTTAAACTCCGTTACAATTCTGTAATTTTCAAATTCATCATTCGTCGTGATGCAGCCCCACTCTTCACCCGAGATTCTGATCATACCATCCTGTACAGAAAAGACGTTTTTCGGATCGTTGTCGCGACCACGATTTTGTAAAAACGAATACCAACCATCCAGGTTAGTTCCGTTAAACAACTTTATTGCCGGATCACATGTTTGTCCAAAGGATTTATCTTGGACTGTGCACATGACAATCAACGTGCAAACTGAAACCACAACTGCTTTTTTCATCTTATTGTTTTTCATCTTATCAATCCATGTTCGGTTAAAAATACAATATTTCCTGCTGAACCTGAGTATATATTAAACTTAAGCGTATATTCGATTTTGAGAAAAATGGTTATAACAGGACGTTTCATAAGATGGGTCACAATGATCCTCGTATTGTTCCTTTTCTCTTGTGAAAGAGAAATCGCAGAAGAACCTTACGAAGAGCCTCTGTTTGATGTTGAAACCGGTATCAGCACAATCCCCTATATTGTAATTGACACCAAAGGGATTGGAATTCTGAACGAGCCTAAGATCTCTGCTGAAATGAAAATCTACATTCAAAAGGTTGAGATTCAGAGTGTCAACATTGGAATAGAGTACAGGGGATCCACTTCATTCAGATTATCAGATAAGAAATCATTTGGAATTGAAACCTGGGATGCTGAAGGAAATGATCTGGATGTAGCAATCCTGGATTTTCCAGCTGAGGAGGACTTTATACTTATGGGGCATATCGTTAACCTGGATCAGGGTTATATTTTTGACCGCACCCTGATGTATCACCACCTGGGATATCAACTTTTCCGGAAAATGGGCAGGTATGCCAGCAGATCAAAATTCGTTGAACTGGAGATCAATGGAACCTATCAGGGTGTTTATCTGTTGATGGAGAAGCTGAAACGCGATAAAAACAGAATAGATATTAGTGCACTGAGTTCACTTGACAACGATCCTGAAGTAATTACCGGCGGGTACATATTAAAAATTGACAAGACTGCTGGAGGAGATGTAAGTATCGATCAACCCCTGGAATATTTCGAGCATAACTGGGAGGATGATGCACGGTACACGGCCGATAATAGTTTCAGATCGCAATATGACATCAATGGTAATCTCCTCCAATTCGAACCCTACGACGCTCCATACCATCCTAATCAGTATCTGGAAACCTATTTCTTATATGAATACCCGAAGGCTGAAGAGATCACAGATGATCAAAAAACTTATATCCGGAAATACATCCATGATTTTGAGACAGCATTGCTCACGGATGATTTCACCACAGGAATCAGAACCTATACAGATTACATTGACCTTAGCAGTTTCGTCGATTTCTTCATCATCAATGAAGTTTGTCGAAATGTGGATGGCTATCGTCTTAGTACCTACCTGTATAAAGATAGGGGGGGGAGATTGAACATGGGGCCCGTATGGGACCTGAACATCGGTTTTGACTCAGGCGACCGGGTACCTTTTGACGATTGGGTGATCAATTATAACAACTTTGTGAGTATGGATGCCTGGATGATGCCTTTCTGGTGGCCAAGATTAATGGATGACCCGATTTTCAGAAGTGCTTTAAAACTGCGATGGAGCGAGTTAAGATCCGGTGTTTTGAGTACTTCGGAGATACTTAACACGGTTGATCAAAATGCAAGGCATCTACAAAATAACAGTGCAGTGAGCAGGAACTATGCCATATGGGATGCAGGTCTGGGCGTTGATTATAATGCAAGCATTGAGAGTTTGAAATCCTATCTGGAAGAGCGGACACAATGGATGGATGGCGAGATATCTTCATTCTAAAGATTCACGCTTAGTTAAAGATGGCATCAGCTTTATGGAGTACGTTTCCCTGACTCTTCGTATATAAAGCATACTCAAATCCTTTTGCTGTTCCATAGGCTCCATATTCTCCCTGCTTATTAAGCGCAATATAAGAGACAGGGAGATTCCTTGCATCAGGTACTTTCTTTAATGTACGGCGCACTACTTCCTCACATGCCTCCTGTGGCGAATAACCATGCTTCATATTCTCTACAATCGCATATGAACCCAATGTTTTCATAACCACTTCCCCAACACCGGTTCCGCCCGCACCCCCGATTTCGTTATCGACATATAATCCAGCCCCGATAATCGGAGAATCACCAACACGGCCATGATGCTTAAAAGCCATACCGCTTGTGGAGCACGCGCCGGATATGTCACCATTCTTATCAATAGCAAGCATGCTAATGGTGTCATGATTATGTACATCAACCGGCATGTCAATGTTGCTCTTTTTCCACTCTTCCCACTTCTGCCTTGAAAAGTCAGTATGTAATTCTTCCTTCTCAAATCCATTTGTCAATGCAAATTGCAGGGCCCCGGCCCCTGATAGCATCACATGAGGTGTTTTCTCCATCACCATTCTTGCAACAGATATAGGTGTTTTAATATGCTGAAGAAATGAAACTGCTCCACAATTCCCGGTTTCATCCATAATACTGGCATCTAACGTAATAATCCCGTCCCGGTCTGGATAGCTTCCACATCCCACCGTATGGACCTCAGGATCAAGTTCAGCAACCATCACTCCCTTTTCCACAGCATCCAATGCCCTTCCATCTTGTTTCAATACTTCCCATGCCACTTTATTGGGTTCAATCCCATGAGGCCATGTGGAAATGATAATGGGAATATTCTTTGGGCCTTGTGATCTCTTGGGACCTTGTGATGAATGAATGGCAGATGATTTTATGTTTGGCAAAACAACAATCCCTGTGATGGCCATAAATGACCGGTTTAAGAACGCTTTTCTGTTCATGTTTCTATATTAAAACTGATTAAAATACTCGTTGCATTATTGCCGTATAATCCACCCATTTACGTTTATTTCAGCTTGAGTGGGATATGTACATTGAATGTACTTCCATCTGTTTTCTTGCCTACGCTTCCTAAAGAACATGCCGAATATAAAACCTGTGGGTTCCCCTCTTTATCAATTAATAATTGCGGGCGTTCAAGATTACTCACTTGAATTGTATCTCCTGAATTTAAGATCACTTGCTTCTTCATAAAGAAGGAGTTACCAGGTTTTGTCCACTTCATTCCATCCAGAGACTCAAGCAGGGCTAATCCCGGTTTCCCGTCTGTTATTTTTCCTGAAAAATCCTTGAGTACCACATAAAATTTTTTATGCGTGTTGTGATACCAGACATAAGGATCTTCGCCACTGGCAATGGTTCCATCCTCATTACGTATGTCAAATGCAAAATGATCAGTTGCACTGAATGGTCCTGTTGGTGTGTCTCCTATGGCTACACCGTGCACTCCTCTCCAGCCAGGATTGTAAAAGTTTCCTTTGAAGTACAACAGGTATTTTCCATCGGAAGGACGTTGAACAACTGAAGGATTAACTACAATGATATTGTCGGGTTTAGGTGTTGTCCCTTCAGCTGAGGGCTCAACTATGTGATCCGGCTTAACTCTGGTTCTTGGCGATAGGAGAGGAGCATCTGACCTTTTAAAGTTACCATTCAATAAATCTTCAAAACTATTGAATTCAAGTACACCTATTTGTTGATATTGTTGAACTCTGTTTCGTTTATTGACTTTTTCGCCTTTAGAACCCAGAGGTTGAATGCCGGGATCTTTTCCGCCACCATAATATAAATAGTACTTGTTGTTAAATTTTTTGATGTGCGGATTGTGAACCATCTGAGCATCCCATGCTGTTGAGTCTCCTTCTAAAGCTCTTCCCTGCAATACAATTTTTTTAAATTTAAAATCCCTGTCAGGAAAATCAGAGACAGCATAAGCAATTTTTGAATGCAATACCCATGAGTTCGAAAATGCAGGAATGGAATCGCCACTTTCCCAGGTTGCATAAAGCATGTGGTATTTATCATTGTCGCCTTTAATCACACTTCCACCCCAAACAAATCGATCAGGATCGTTTAAAACAGATGGGCCGGAAAGAATATTGCCAGCTATTTTCCCTGAAACAGGCAGTGCCATTACTTGCAAGCTTTCATTTCTGTTTTCTGCGCAGCCTATGAGTATACTTGCCAAACATAGATTCAATATTAGAAGCTTCATATTCAATTGATATTTGTGGTTTCGTGTATGCCAGTTATTCTGATTGCGAGATTGGTTCATGAACAGGCTCATCGATCTGATATACACTGAATTCACTTATTATGGGTTCTCCTGTAGAGGTGACAATTCTAAGCCTGATTTTTGAACTCTTTGTTGTTTCAATCTTATGGATCCTTTTGTGACCAATGCATTCACCTCTTCCAACTTCCGTCCATTTCCCATTCAATAAGGCTTCAATAACATATAGTCTAACCCGCTCTCCTTCAGAAATCTTCTCCTTCAGTAAAACTTGATTCATTCTGGTTTTCTTTTTTAGGATGATGGTTAGCTCTTTTCCATTTCCTTTTGTTGTGCCAACAGGATTTGTAAACCGATAGTGGATATCCCTCCCAAATTCTTCCAGTCTGTTTACATCTCTTTGAGGTAACAAACCAACGGGATTTGGGGTAAGTCCCAGGATCAATGTAGAATTCCTTCCCACAGATTTATAGTACATTTCAATCAATTGCTGTAAAGGAAGAACATGTTCATCATCCCCTGGTTCCCAAAACCACTCATGTCCTCCATTATAACTTCGCAGAGGTGCGTCGGACATGGCGGGCATCCAATACTTGCCATCTTTATCACCATGTTTCAGAAGCTTAAAATTATCTGCAAAAACAACATCCTGATTTATTGAATGTGAATAGGGGAAAGGGTAGGTTGACCAACATGGGTAAGGAACAGTACCTGTTTCAGAGCCTCCCCAACGGAAATCTGCTCGCTGAGAATTATGATAGAAGAGACAATCTGGCTGGTATTTTTTCACAATAGGCAATACGTCCGCTCCATTTTTTAAGGGGTCGTCTGCTCCACCGTCAAACCAGATCATGAACAGGTCTCCATATCTGGTGCAGATCTCCTCAACCATTCCTTCGCACATTTTTTTATATGCTGTTTGTCTGTTTTGCACAAACTGGCTCTCACCTTCTATCTTAAAATCATGCACTCCCAGGAATGAATTCCACCGAATCCCTAAATAAATGCATGGCAAAATATCGTGCCGTCTGCATGAATTGACAAAATCCATGACAATATCTCCCTTCCCATCCTGATATTTCAGTGCTTTCATACAATAGGGATTTACATCACTTTGAAACAGGGCAAATCCGGTTTCATGGGTAGCCGTGAGAATCGCGAGTTTTGCTCCACCATTTTTTGCAGATTCAATCCACTGATCTGTATCTAACTTATCAGGATGAAAGATATTTATGTCCGGAATTGGCGTAATTCTATTTTGTTTTTGATTATACGTTTCTCCATCAAAAACATGTAAATCATAAGAAAACAGGACACCTATTTCCGATTCCTGCCATGTCAATTGTTCGGAACTTGGAACAGGAAGTTCCAAAACTCTCTGCTGTCCCTGTGAGTCAATCGAAAAACATAGGATCATAGTAACAGCAACAAAGATCTTATTTACCTTCATCTTATAATTCATCATTCCACATATTTTAGAATATAACTTACTGTGCAATTTCCTCCATATATGTTTGTCCCGGATGACAAATAGAGGTAGGTTGGCACTCCCTCCTGCATCAGTATCTGAGGACGTTCGAACTTTGCGTATTCTCTATTGGTTGGTCCATAATGAACAGCAACCTTTGACATATCAACATTGGTATATTCGTTAATCCGCTTGAATCCTTGCTCATAACCATTAAATTGCATACCATTATCCGATGTCCATAGTATTCCGCCCCCTTCTTCAATAATGCCATGGTTATCAGTGGTAAGCAGATGTATTTTTCCCTTATATTCAAATGCATAACCATCTTCAATTGCTTTGTCATTTGCTGTGACAGGGGTGGGTAATTGTACATAGGGGCCTTCTATCTCTTCAGCAACTGCCAATCCCATCTTCGCTTTTTCTGATTTAAAATACAAGAAAAATCCGCCATCAGGATGTTGTAATAATGCTGGATTGTTGACTCCGTTACTGGCCTTATGGTTCCAGTAATTATTATTGGTTGGAGTTGATAGTATCAATCCACCTTCCCCTGTTTTTTTCCAGGGGCCGTAGGGAGATTCAGCAATGGCCATCCCTATATTCTGGTTGGACGGATGTGGTGGTTGTTTTGGGTTATTGTTTGCGATGTAAAGCAGTATGTACTTATTTCCAACCCTTTGAATCGTTGGGTTAGAAGCTCCATAGCTATCCCAGGTATCAGTGCCTGTTCCCTTGATTGCAATGTCTGAAAATGCAAAAGGACCTTCAGGATTATCACCCACATAGTGTGCAATTTCGCTGTGAGAGCGCCATCCAGGATCTACTTTTAAACTACATGGCCACCGGGCAACAAAGAGGTGAGTTTTTCCATCATCTCCCATAATCGGAGAGGTACCCCATATGGTATATCCGGGCTCTTCAACAGCAACTCCCACAAACTCCCAATGATCGGCAAATGTCTGGGCAGTAGATACTTTATTATGTTGAACGGATGAGCAACCCATAAAAATTTGAAGGGATATTAAAGCTGCTGTTATGTTGATCTTTCGTTGATGCTTCATTCAAAAATATTTCATCTCGTTAATCTTGCTTTCAGAGGTATTTCAGTTCAATTTCAGAATATATACCTGTCTGCTTCCAGAATGCGTCGAATTGAATCCAACCATGTTTCCTTTTGGGCTCCATCTGCAATGTATATCGCAACGCCACCCTCCCGTATACTCTTTTGGTTGGATAAACCTGCCTATTGGAAAAACAGTTTCAGTTCTCATATCCATTAGATAAATCTTCTGTTCTCTATTTTTCGAAGGATAGGTATCTGTGATCATCCATTTTTCATCTGGCGAAAAAGTACCGTGCCCATCATAATCAAGCAATCCTTTTCCAAGTCTTTTATAATTATTCTCCCCAACTGTAAATAATATATGTGAGTATTGTTCAGCATTGTAGCTCGCAGTAACCATCAATTCATTATCATTTAGCCAGTCAAAATGAGAACCATCCCAACCATCAGGAAAACAACGTTGCAAATTTGTGCCATCTTTGTTTACAGTGAAAGAGGTTGTATGTCGCTGAGGTATCGCCCTTGCAAGCCAAAATACTTTTGAGCCATCCCTGCTAAACAGTGTGTGATTAAAATATTCGATTCCCTCTTCCGTTATTTCAGGAACATATTTTTTCACATCGGCTATGGATACAATAAGCTTAGCATCACCGGTTGTAAGGTCCACCAAAAACAGGCCATCATCATTTGGAAACTGTATGTCAGCTTTTTTATCCTGACCCTCTCCTCCATACCCATAGTCACTTCGGGTAATACGCAGACGAGCAAAATTAATGCTTATGGCTTTCTTGCCATTGGGAGAAACCGCACTTACAGGATAAGGAATTATTTTTACCTCCTCTTTTGTATGAACATTTAGAATAACAGAAACGAATCTGTTTTCTCTAAAATCATTATATATAATCAGGGAATCGGGAGATGTCCCCAGCCAATGAGCCATACATCCTTGCTGAAAATTCCATGCTCTTGTTTGTGTAAGCGGAATGAATTCGTGGGTCTCAAGATTGACCAGTCCCAGTGTTGCCGGAGTCTCTTCAGTGGGTAAACTGTATTTAATATCCGTTTCCAAAACAGTTACAAATTTTTGCGATTTACTGAATGAGTTGATTCCATAATAACTGGCAAAAAAATGTTCATTTTTATCATCAGTAATCTGGATAGGATTGCTGATTTTTGGAAAAGAGACGGTGACGCCTTCATGTTCTTGATTGGTACATTGTATGAACATGACTGATATAAGAGAGAAAATGATTGATGCTTTTTTCATATAGTTCATAATACTCTCGTTTTCTAAAGTTGAGGTTAATATGGTATTCAGATTCGGTTTCCCTTACCACTAAAAATAGTGATTTGTTTCCATTCTTTAGCAAAGAATTCTCTGCATCCCTTCCGCAGCGGTTTCTTTTGGGATCGAATCATCGCTTGGGACTTCAATGTTATTCCATTGTAATTAATGAATGTTTTATTCTCTTACAGTAATTGATTTGTTTCGAGTTGTTCACTTCCTGCATCGTACGTTAATCGGTGTCTACCTTTACGTCCTTGAACATGAACGGATTGTCACTGATCCTCAAGGCCTTGCCGCTGGAAGTGGTCACATTCCTAAGAATAACTTCCCTGGTTCTGACATAGGGAAACTTCTCCTGGTAGGAATCGTCGGTCATTTGTGAATTGAAATTTGAAAAAATGGCGGGACCCTGGTAATCCTCCGGATGATTGGAGTCGTCGATATGAAGATTTTCAAGGGTGATCCGTTCGGGCATATAACATGCGTAGCCGAAATCATGCTGACCGGAATATGATCCGTTTATAAGGGTGGCACTGGTTGATCTGCCGCCTGCGGGTACAAAAATGCAGTTGCGGATAACGAATTCTCCCTGCCATGTACTGCCATAGTCGGAGCGCAGGTTTATGAGGCTCCTTCCGCGGATGGTGGTGTTCTCCACGGTTAAGGTCCCGGTACCAATGGCATTGATTCCCATGTGTCCCAGAGTCGAGTTGCGAATGGTGGCATTGGCAACTCCCTTGTGGGCATCGAAACGGGAAAATGTACAGTTGTCATAAAGAAGATTCTTGCAGTAGTTAGAACCCAGGATTCCCCAATACCTGCGGTCATTAATGTCATTTGTCTGGCTGCATTTTTCGAATGATACATTAAGAGCACTGCTGATTGAAATGTCGTAAGTGCCCATGGAGACGGGCTTCCCTGCTGAACCAATGGTATGGTAAGTTTTGTGTCCGGTCAGGATGGTGTTCTTTACAGTTACGTAGGCGCAGTCACGGATATTGATGAAGCCGCCATAGGGCGCACCATGGTCTCCTTCGCCCGTGACACGGTGTTCCAGCCCACTAACAAGAACTTTGGAACGCCTGATCGCAATGTTTCGGCTATAATAGGTGTACTTCGATTCAGCTCTGTTGGCAATTGTTGTAAAATGTCCTCCGGTGATGTTCAGCGTCATTTCGTCAATGGGAAGAGCGGTGATATCCGTGATCTGGTCGAAGTCCCAGATGATCGGAGTGTCCACATCCACATTGCCGTTTTTATCCGCGATAAAGATATCTGTCTGCGGAGATCCATTGTTTTGGTTCAGCCCAAAGCGGATGTAATGATTTACGTGGGAATTGGTGACTATGATCAGACAGGTTCCCGGCAAGGAGACGTGGATTTTCTCCTGATTTCGCTTTAGGGAAGCGATCCCCTCAGGGTTGAACGGTCGCAGGCTGGAACTGACCACGAAAATAGATGCATTACGATTTTGCACTTCGGTATCGTCAATGATAAAGGCCGCCGTGCCAAAATCGGTGTCGGTCTGGATGACCGCTGTGCGCTCCTTTCCTCCAATGTAGTATGTGGCCCCCTCGTCGGCTTTCACCAAAAGGTCTTGCTGATTGGCGAATGCATGAGCCGCAGCGATAGCGTCTATATCATCGGTTTTTCCGTCGCCTTTGGCACCGAAGTCACTATAGCGGATCAATCCAGTGGCTTTAAACTTCAAGATATCCTTCGGGGATACATTTACATGTAATTCCCCATTTTCATTTGTACGTACCTGGGTTTTCTTCTTTTTGGATGTTATCACTACATTTTCAAGTGCTCCTTCGGTCTGCCCCTGTGCCACAATTACACAGTTTGATAAGAAGAACCAAAAGAGCATATATTTCATCATTGAGCGTATTTTAACAATTATCAATTGCAGAAAAAATCAATAAGATTATTAGATAGTAGGTTTAGGAGTAAAGCTTATCTGGCACCTACTCTATCAGCTTTCGATCTTATTCTAATTGTTTTAGCCTAATGTTTTTGTACCAAATTTCATAGGGTCCCCCCGAATGTGCCTGTAATCCAATACAGCCGTTTAAAGGTACATTGCCTTTTTCAGTGAATTTTGCTGTTGTAACTCCATTGATTTTTATTTCAATATCAGGTCCATTAGCCTTGATATGAATCTCATTCCAACCATACGGATTAATAATTTCCTCAATTAGTTGTCTATCTGCCACTTTAAAAATTATGGCTGGAAAGATATCTGGTCTTGGGTATCGAGAAGTATCGGCCCTGTTCTCGTCTACCAAGCTTCCCCAAAGTGGATAAAGACCAGATGTATCCTCTGGTCTAAAATCAGAGAATATAGTAATTGCATCAGCATCAATATATCCAATGTCAGCCTGATAGCCCATTACTTCATTTGAATTGGGGACGCGTTTAGCTCTAAAACTTATTCCCCCATTTATAGTTGAGTCGCTGCTTATAAACTTAGCTGACAATTTCAAATCGAAATTTTCATATTTCTGTTTCGTACATAAATAGTAGCTTTTTTCTAGTGGCTCTTTTAAGTTGCCCCCAACTATAGCTCCCTTCTCCACTCTAAAAACAGTATTAGATCCTTCCCAACCTTCAAGCGATTCTCCATTAAACAATTTAATTTCGTCCGATGTACCGCAAG
>JBDLIX010000039.1:0-38066 GCA_039714655.1 Bacteroidota bacterium | reverse complement strand
GGTATTTCCAAAATCCAAAGAGAGCGCATCAGTATCACCAGTTTTAATAAGGCGTTCCCAAACACCTTGCTCCTCAAAATCGCCGTTTTGAAGGACATTGACCTGGGCTATTGCCGCAGTGGTTAGAAAAACGCTAACCATCATGTAAAGTAATTTCTTCTTCATTTGTTTAAGTATTAGTTAGTATTTAAAATGACCATTGGTCTCCAAGCATCATATGTGACAGTTAGTTTTGCAACTGCTTGTACAGGTAAATTGGGCAAGAATCAATATATAGCTAGCTATCATCAAAAGTAATACGCTAATCCCTGTATCATCCCCCAAAAATCAATCATGGGGTCTCTGTGATGGGTAGATTTCTGATTGGGTCACCTGTTTTTAACCCGCTGAATATCATCCCGTAGAGTTTATGAAAAACTTATAGATGGCTAAGGACTTTAAAGTAAATTGTTGCAGATCCAGCGCTTCTATGCGCTGTTCAGACCAGGCGGCTTCGATTAATTGAAAAGCCTGAAATATTTCACCCTTGATGCCAGAGATACTGATTTGCTGTTCCTCTGTCGTATGATTGATAATAATAAGTTTATCCGGTGAACGACCGGTCAGCATCAGTCCGTCAAAGAGAAGAGGTGCACTGCTGGTTGCAGAAACCACATGGGAATACCCCTGTGCTAAGACCTCCCGGAAGATATGGAAGAGAGGAGATAGCATGTCGTTAGATTTTTTCTTGTTAAGAATTCCGCGTGCTCCGGTTGTTTCAAAGTAGGTAAGCGATTCAGCTCCGGAGAAGATCAACTGTTTCAGACTTCCAACTGTCCAGCCGGCAGCAAACGGTGTTCCCTGTCGCCTGTCCGGCGACAGCGGAGGGGGCGCTTCATGTTTGCGCTTGTCGTTGCTGCTTGCAACTGCATTGAAGCGTTGACTCAGTGTGATGGCCGGGATCGAAACGGGCAACCCGAACAGCTCTTTGGCGGTAAAAACCGTTTCTGACTGGGCTTCAAGATTCTCAAGCAGTGACAAATCGTCGGAGGCATGAACCTGGGGACAGATGGTATAGGCGATAAAATCCAGTTGTTCCGCTTTAGGATGGTTCCGGTTAAGCTCCGCGAAATTTGCATCAGTTCCTCCGCCAATGGGAACGAAAGGAAACGCTTGTCTTAATCCGGGAACCACCTCTCCGAGCAATGCTTTACCTGAAAGATGTTCATGGTCAAAGAGCAGGATATGTTTTAGCGGGACCGGTTGCTGATAAAACTGGTCAAGGAAAGTTTTTAGTTCCCGATGGGAATTTTCAGTGAAATGCAGAACCAGCTCGAGGGGCCATCCCAGCATCTTCTGTTCATGGGAGGCATGTTTGAGTATTTTTTGCCATCGGCTGCCACCCAGCCACAGTTCCACCCGATAGTGGTTAAAACCAGCCCTCTTCAGCAGTTCGGCCTCTTCAGGAGAGAGCGCATCTTCCGATGATCTGCCTGTGCCCATACCGGGAATGGACTCCTTTATGGAGGGATCAATTTGCAATGTATGGCACTCCTGATCCGGGAGCTCATAGCCTGTGTTTCCACTTAGGGTGAGGGTAACTGTTTGGGATATTCTGCTCCCTTTCCCGATATGTACCGGGAATGGCTCGCTGAGCGGGGTGCCGTAAATCTTATAGGAGGCATCTGTCCAGTTTCGCTGATCCTCCATCTCGAAGATATCCCCATCAAACAGCAGCTCTGCGTGGAGGGAGGTTGAAGGCTCCCAACGCAGGCTCCGTATGTTCTGAAAGGGTTGATGGGGGCTGATTGATTCCGGAAAAACCCCTTTTGATGAGGTTCCATCCGTATGCAGGACTTCCACCGGTAAACCTTTGCACTCTCCGATGGGGAAGAGTACAGAGAGTCCGATCCGGTTCCTCTGGAAATTACTCATGGCGCTTCCATCCATGGAAAAGATAAACTCTCCATTCGCTGCTTTGATGTTAATCTCTGCGTTGAAAACGATATCATGCTCCCTGAATTCCAGAACCATGCTTATGGAAAATCCATCCATCCTCTCTCCCAGGGTCTCGTTTACCACTTTATAGGGTACCGTTCCCCAGTCGCGGTCACGAACTGTAGCATAGATGGCGTTAACAACCTGGATGCCACCCACCTTCAGATGCCTGATCTGGCCATTCCAATATAGGAGTTCACAATCGCTGAAAGTCAGCGTTCTGTAGTCAGGGTGTGATTCCCCTTTCATTTCAGAAATCTTTTCCAATCCTTATTACACGATCTCTTTTGGCCGATTCATAGGCAGCCCAGACCAGCCGTACGGTTTCGAAGTTATCATCACCTGTGGTCTCAGCCTCTCTCGCTCCAAGCATATCCTGCAGGATATCGTTGTTACACTCCACAATGCTGGCCGGTTCCGAAACCAGGCGATCGGTCTGCCAGGTATACCGCTTCATGGAAACATGCTCTTTCTCTGTCTGATCTCCCACGGTGGTGCTGATCTCAAAGTCTGAATCAAGGCGGATGCTCCCTTTTTCACCCTCAATGAGCAGGAGTGTCTGGGGAAAGATCTCCTTTTCCAGGGGAGAGCTGAAGGAGATCTCCTGGGTGCACACCACACCACTTTTCATGCGAAATAGGGTGGTGGCAACATCTTCTCCTTTGATGGTCGGATTCACGGTTTGTATCTGGCAATAGAGTGATGAGACCTCACCAAAGAGGTAACGCAGTACATCAAACTGGTGGGACCCCTGGTCGGTGAGGGCAAAGTTTTCCAGGGTTGCCAGAAAAGGCTGGGTCTCAAATACCGGGAAGGCAGTGTTGAACCAGGTTCTGCATCGGAAAGATTTTCCGATCCGCTCCTCATCCAGGATCTGCTTTACCCTTCTGAACTGGGGTTGCCACCGGTAATTCTCATGAACATAGTACTTTACACCGGATTTTCGGGTCACATCCATCATCCTTCTGGCGGTGTCAAAATCAGGTGCCATCGGTTTCTGACAGATCACATCTTTTCCGTATCTGGCAGCCAGCTCCACCAATGGGGCATGGGTATCCACATCGGTGATGATGTCGATGAAATCAAGATCTTCGTTTTTCATCAGGGTTTCCGGATCATCGTAGGTAGCGGGTACCCCGAAACGGCTGGCCAGGTTATCGGCTTTGGATTTGGTGCGGTTGTAGAGTGCCACGCACTCTGCTCCTTTCAGTTCCTGCCACCCTCCCAGCTGGAACTGGGACCAGAATCCGCATCCGAATATGGCAAACTTCAGTGGTTTCATGCTAATTGGGTTATGTGGTTATTTGGTGATATCTTCAATTTGTTCCATCACATTCTCCGGCTCAAAGATCTTTTTCCAGTTGGGATTGATTAAGAGTGGTTTACCTCTGACAATCGCTTTGTTGGCGGCATCGGAGAATACGGCTCCTTTAAGCTGCTGGTAGATCACTGCCAGCTGTATATTCATATGGCCAAGCAGGAACTCCCTGGCTGCCTCTTCGGGAACTCCGCGCTTTACCACTTCATCCAGTCCCTCCTTTACAACCACCTGAAGTGTGGAGCAGAGAGTCTCAACCAGAGCCGGTTCCAACAATCCCATTTGTTCGGCTGTGATGCGAAAGGACTTATGAACCGGGGCGTACATATCCATGGCCAGTTTTTCGCATTGCCCGTAGAGGTGCTCATCCCCTTTAAAGTGGGCACAAACAATGGTCTGTTTGGCCAGGTTACCTCCAAAATAATCGGACTGGGCCTCTTCGCTTGGCTCCCAGTTGAATATGCTGGGGTGGGAGGGATGTGCTATAAAATAGGTAAGGTCCTCGCGGTGCAGCAGTTTTCCAGCCAGGGCGCAGGCAGGGTCAAGGGTAATGACCACGGCGCCTTGTTTCATCCCGGGAATGATCTCTTCGGATACTTTGCCCAGGATCACATCCGGAACAGCCAGGATGACCATGTCACTATCCGGGATCACGGCATTTTGCTCAGATACTGCAATATTTAGCTGTTTAAGCCTCTCTTTGCCCGCATCTCCTGATTCCAGGTAGCTCATGTGATAATCGGGCATATCTTTCAGGTTTCTGGTCAGGCGCATCCCCATCTTGCCTCCGGCGCCAACGATACAAACTTTCGTCATTTCAGTTATTTATTTAGTAAAAAAATTATCTTTCAGATAGTCAATGCTTTGTATTGCCCATCTCTGTTCCTTTTTAATGGTATCCGTCAGGGATTGTTCAGGGGGTGTCCACTGTTCCAGGATGGCCGACCGGCATTGGGGTACCAACTGTTCCAACATCCACTCCAGGGGCAACTGGCCCTCTCCCGCAGGCCGGCCCCTGATGGTAAAGCCCATCATGTCAGGAACTCTTTCCACCAGGAACTCTTTGATATGCAGGTTGAAGGTGTAGGGTGCCAGCAGCGTAGTGACGGTCCCGGTTCCCTCTCCTGCTCCCATGGAGTTCACCGAATCGAGGCAAATACCCACAAATTCACTTCCAACACCCTCAATGATCTCCTTAAACTCAGTTGCTTTAAGCCGCTCATGATTTTCAAGGGCCAGTTTGATTCCCCGCTCACGCAATTCAGGAACAAGCCCTTTGATGATCCGGACCACCTCTTTAACAGAGGGGGTGAACCCCACCTGGTCAATGACGAACCTGAGGAGGGAGGAGTCCAGTGATCCAGTGATCCGGATATACTCCATCAGCCGTTCAGGGGTCATCCCCCTGGCCCCAACCTCAATCTCAATCCCGGACTGCATAGCTCTCTGTTTCAGGTGAAAGAGCCTCTCTTTTCCCATTGCATGCAATGGCAGGTTATCGGCAATCTGAAGAGAATCCACTTCAAGCTCACGGGCCTGGTCAATCAATTTTCTTTCATCCCACGGTTCAGGCGGGATAGAGCCGGGGACGCCCACCGACCAGGTATAGGTGTAGGAGCTGATGCCCAGTTTCATAAGCTGTTAAGCATTTGAAGCTGTGATTAAAACCAGTCCCGCCAGATAGAGCAGGAACATTCCCAAGAGCAGCCCGTTGGTTCCACGGGGTGCACCCCTGAACTCTTTCCAGACAAACAGGCCCCATAATACAGCAACCACAGGTGCTGCGTTGCTCAGGGCATAGGCGATGGCTGGATTGGCAGCCCCTATGGCCATAAAGCTGGCCACCATGCCCAGTGCCCAGATCATGCCTCCCAGGACTCCGGCTGTATGGTTTCTGAATCCGCCTCCAAAGTATTCCCGGAAGGTACCCGGGACTCCTACCTTTAAAGGTTTCATAAAGAAGAGGAAGAAAATGATGGTACAGAGAATAACACCCATGGTAAAAAAGACGATCGCTGTGGAGGGAGTCAGGTTGCCGGTTCCACCCGCCACAAATGCTCCGTCCAGTGATTTGGCCACAAAGCCGTAAAAGAAAGCAATAAACAGCCCCCCTGACACTGAAAGCAGAATTCCCCTCAGGGATGGCTTTTTGCGTTCCCTGGATAACCTTTTATAGGCTGTACCATTCAGAAGGATGGCGATGGCAATGACCACAACCCCAATCCAGAGCAGGAGCGGCTTTTCACTGGGGACCTTGTGGTCCATCAAAATCACGATATAGTTGAAGATGATACCCACGACCCAGGCGATTCCCCCTCCAATGGGGAATGCAACTGAAATCCCCGCGGTTGCAATGGCAGCCACCAGCAACAGGTTGCCCGTGTTCCAGAGCACCCCCCCCAGCATGGCCTGCAAAATGCTCTCTCCGCTGGCCTGTTTAATATCTGTCAGGAAAGTGCGGCCCTCGCTACCCAGGCTTCCAATGGTGAATGCACCGATCAGGGCCATAAGAACAATGCCGATTACCATATCCCAGTAGTAGAGTTCAAAGCGCCATTTTTTCTCTGCAATCTTCTGCGTATTGGCCCAGGATCCCCAGGCAATCATGGCCACAATCGTCAAAGATATGGCAACAAAGTAGTTGTGGATAATAATCATGAGTCAGTCTGTTTAAGATTATTGATATAAAGTAAAATTGTGCATCATTCTCCATTGGGACCTCCCTCTTCGACAACTGATTCCGGGGCATACCAGATCCCTCTCTGTTCCCACCTTTTTTCATATTGAAACTGATCATAAAAGGTTATAAGGGTGTTCCCGGCTTCTCATATCCGTACGCGGCATTGTCAATGACCAGGACCCAATCAACTCCGGGGACCGGTACACTGAAGCTTGTTCGAAATGCCTCTTCAAGGGTTTCGATGAAAGTGGACTCACCTGTCCGCGGATTATACCACCAGGTATTAAATCTATCACCCGGGATTCTTGTGAAATCAATAGTGATTTGATGATTTGAAGGAAGGTATACAAAGGCATAACCCTCACCCTGTGTGGCAGCAATGTGGTCAATGCTGCCTCCTGCCCCTGAGAAAAGAATCGACTGATCGGGGTACCTCTCCAGCATGGGGCGGGACTCCATCAACCTGCGAAGATGCAACATATCAAAGGCACCAGGAAGGTCCAGAGCCTCTCTCCAGGTGGACTGGGGGTAGTTGACAGGCTCGGTCGTTTCGGAATAGAATTGCCAGATTGAATGAGCACCATAGGTATGTCCGTGGGCTCCTGAGAAGAGGGACCAGTATGCCGCAAGGCGTACATCCCATGCATTGGATATTCCATTTCGGGGATGCATGCTGATGGGATGGGCCTCATAAAGGGGTTCGCCATCCATGCAGGGTTTGGGGGGATGGAGTGCATAGTCGGCAGTGATCTGATTGTAATTGGGTATGTATCTCCCCCTGTGACCCGATTGATGCATGTTAAAGTCGAGCCATTCGGCTTGGTGAAAACACTCGGAGGATGACCGGGTACCCCCGGGATGAAAGGTCATCAGGTGGTTAGGGTCTGCCGAGTGTATCCCGTTGGCCAGGGCATTCCAAACCTGCTCATTGCCGGTACAGAAACGATCTCCACCAATGATCCATATGATGTTGACAACATCCTTATACCTGGTTCCGAGCCATCGGCCGTAGGTAAAGGCATTCTCTTCATTGAAGATCACAGGACCTTTACCCCACTGGAGATCCACCGCATCTCCCCAGGTTGGAAGCAGCGCCATCATCAATCCATTGGACGCTGCCAGTTGTATCACTGAATCCACAAACAGAAAATAGGATTCATTAGGCGTTTCAGGATCAAGGTTTTTCAAATGCAATTCACCATTTATTGTGGGGGTGAGGAGTCCATCCAGCCCGGCCAGAAGTACGGCCTGGATCACTGTAAATCCTTTTTTCCTGCGATTTTCCAGGTATGTTCCGGTTTCCTTAAAGGAGAGGCGGTGAAAAAGCTCCCAGCCAGTATCACCGAGATAGAAAAATGGATCCCCGTTCTCAAATTGTAAGAAGCGTTGGTTCCCGCTTACCACAAGCCTCCCTTTGCTCAGATCAGCTGCAGGGCCCTGATGAAAGTGTTCCTGCGGGTATGCAGCAAGGGAAAGAATGCTAAGCAGCAGAGACAGCGAATAATACCTCATTTTCGATTCCGTTAATATAAGGGATTTTGATTATTATCCACAGAAGTTATACGCATAACTCGACCCTATCCCCTCAATAACATTTGAAAAATGAACTATTGCAGCGAATAATAATTGATAAGCAGAGGTGAACGGCCCGTGATTAGCTACCTGCACTGCAGGCATCTGTGATGGGAACATTGCCATAGAAATAATCAGCATGGGTTGTTCCAAAGCAGGGAATCTCCCTGCATCATTTGTTTTTTTTATCTTTCCTCAGGTATGGATCTATGGTGTGATGAGATTCTTTAAATGAAGTGTAAATATAGAATTTGAAAGCAATTCAACCTCTTCATTAGGGGTAATCACTTCTCTGACGTATTACTATAGACGATTCACGTAGAAAGTTGCAGTACCTGCATTCGATTCCACTGATTCTGACCAGATAAAAACAAATATTTAATTACGATATTATGGATATCACAAGAAGAAAATTTGTAAAAGGATTAGCAGGTACCACGGTTGGAATCGCTTCAACAGGGGGAGCCACTTTTGGTATGTCAGCCAGGAGCTATTCAAGGATCATGGGAGCCAATGACAGGCTAAATGTCGGAGTGATTGGATGTGGTGGCATGGCCAATGAACACTTGAAGGCATTGCTGAAGATGAAAGAATCAGACAATGTCGAGATCATCGCTGTGAATGATGTTTATACCAACCGGATGGATCAGGCCAGGGAGCTGACAGGTGCCATGGCGTACAACCACTATGCTCAGATTTTGGAGAAGAGGAGCATTGATTATGTGCTTATAGCCACTCCGGAGCACTGGCATTACCAAATGACACTGGACGCGATCAGCGCCGGAAAGCACATCTATGTTGAAAAGCCGATGACCCATACCATCGGGCAGGCTCAGGATATCGTTGCAAAAGTAGCGGAAGCAGGTCTGAAACTACAGGTGGGAGTGCAGGGGATGTCGGACGACTCTTATGAGACTGCTCATGAGATGATTCAGGAGGGTCTGCTCGGTAAGGTGGTCATGGCGCATATCGATTATTCCAGAAACTATTCTGTCGATTTCTGGAAGAAAGAGATCGATCCTCAGATTAAACCGGGTGTAAACTTTGATTGGGAAGCATGGCTTGGCCCTGCACCAAAACGTCCCTGGGATCCAAGAAGGTATTTTGAGTGGAGAAGGTATTGGGACTACTCCGGAGGAATAGCAACCGATCTCTTTATCCACAGGGTCACAAGAATTATCCGGTCATTGGGATTGTATTATCCTGACTATGTTGTTGCCACCGGTGGCAAATGGAATTTTACAAAGAGTGTGGCAGAGATCCCCGACACCTTCAATATGATGATGGACTATCCGGAGAAGCTTTCGGTTGTGATGGTCTCATCACTGGCGAACGATACACCGGTCCGCCATGTGATCAGAGGTCACAAAGCCACGCTCGAATTCAATAGCAAAGGTTTTACCATCACACCCCAGGAGGCAACAAGCAGTGATGTGGTTAGTGGAACAGGTGAGTCGAACGAAGCGCAAAATCAATTTGTGCATCTTAAAACAGGAGCCGAGGATGTCTTGTTACATCACCGGAATCTTCAAAATGCAATCAGAAAGAACGAACCATTGAAATGTGACCAGAATCTTGGTCTGTATGGTGTTGTTGCCTGTATGATGGGCGTTCACTCTCTGCGTCAACGGAAATATCTGAAATGGGATGCTCATCAGAAGCATATTGTTTAACAGCGATAAACTAAATGGTATGAAATTCAATACATTAACAATAATACTGGTCATCACTTTGGCTTCCATAAGTTGCCAGAACAGGACAGGGAAGAGAGAGGAGAGCCGGGTAGAGGAGGAGCATGACTGGGAGATGCTTTTTAATGGAGAGAATCTGGATGGCTGGACCATCAATAACCAGGATTTTGATAATCCGGAAATTTTACCTGAATTTTATGTTGAGGATCAAATGATTATATGCAATACATCGATGCATAAAGGGGGGGGATATCTGGTAACAGAAAAATCTTATGACAATTTTATGCTTGAACTGGATGTGAAAATCGATACTTTGTTAAATTCGGGTATTCAGTGCAGGGGACAGATCTGGGAAAAGGATACGGCTACCCGGTATATTGCCGGAGACGCCTCTGGTACAGTGCGTTACAATAGTTGGCCGGCAGGCTATGTGTGGGGTTACCAGATTGAGATCGATCCCTCCGACCGTGCCTGGTCCGGGGGGCTTTATGAACCGGGTAACCGCGGGTGGGTGGTTACCATGGCCGGGAATGAAGAGGCACAGAAAGCATTCAGACGCAAAGAGTGGAACCACTTCAGGGTGGTTATGGATGGCAATCATATACAATCCTGGATCAATGGTGTTTTAGCAGTTGATACCATTGACAATATGTCTCAATCTGGGTTTGTAGGATTACAGTTTCACGGAGCCTACAGAGATGAACAGAGGGGAATGAAGTCGATGTGGAAGAATATCAGGATAAAGGAGTTATAGTACAATGGCGAAAAAAAAGGTTCCTATACATTAATTACGAGAAGTGAGATAAGACAAATGGGAGGTCATGGCATTGATGTATTAAGGCATGAAGCAACGCATCAGCTTGATTTAGTAAAAGGAATAACCGATGTTAGAATTCTTGAGATTAATGCATACACGACCAATTTACTAAATCCAGCTTCCCGGGATAAAGCTTTACCCTGCCCGGTTCACCTTTTTTAAAATGATTTCGTCTCTGGTATGCACCTTAATGAAGTAGATACCTGCAGGTTGATCAGACAGATCGATTGTTAAGTGGCTGGTTATGGTTGGTTGTTGCAGAACAAGCTTGCCACAACTGTCAATAACCGAAACCCTTTGAATATCGCGATTAGAAGATGTGATGTTTACTTTTCCGTCTGTCGGGTTTGGGTATATTGAAATCCCTGTACCATGTGAGATGCCGGAATTTGTGCCATTTGACTTGAAGTTTGCTGTAATTGTCATGTCAGAAGTAACATTTGTCACTGTTAATGGATTGGTGGCATCGTAATCAGGTATACTGACCGGTTCTTCATAAGCAGACTGCGCATTGGTATGGATACTGACAAACAGTATTGTGATCAGTGCGAAAGATGTTCTTTTCATGGTATTCTATTTATATTGAGCTTGTTTATAGCTGTATAGCATTCTTTTTGCAGAAGGATCTCTTGTTAGGTGCTCAAACAGGAACCTGACTGTCCAGGTAAGTAATACGCAGACCCCGGACTTATCCCCTCAATAATCTTTGAATAATTCCTAAATAAGTTTGCTCAGCTTCAACGCAAGAATCTCCTGAGGATGGAGTTATATAAATATGAGGATCCTGATTCTCATCTTATGCTTGATTCTATCGGCTCATCTTCATGCCCAGAAAGCGGATCAGCATTTTTCCGGTGCGCTGGAATTCGGTTTGGGATGGGGTCATGCTATTGATTTCACCCTTGATAACAATAACTTCACTTCCAAATATCTATTTGAGCGCTTAATAGATCTCCCAAAGTACGCAGGTATTCATACCTATAAACCACTGAGCCATGATTCATACATGGAATTCGGACTGGTTTATCATTACAGAAGTTCGGACTGGATCTATCAACGACGAACTTACAATGGATTCGGGAACTATAGCAACGGAACATCTCATATGGTGCTGGCCCTCAATTGCATTGACTTCTCTTTGAAATATTATAAGTTTCTGAATCATTGGAAAAACAGGGAAGTATATGCTTTCGGGGGGATCGCACCGGTCTGGATTCTTAATGTTGCCTATGCAAGTGACTTATCTAACAATAGCGTTCCAGGCCATTGTTTCCGAAATTGGAATCTGGCTGCAAGCGGAGGATTGACCCTGGAAAAGAGAAAGATCCGATGGAAGCTGCATTTCGACCTGGCTCTTGTATCGGTGGTGAACAGCGACTACAAAGACTGTGTTCCGGAGGATGAGCGGGCATGGGGACCCTATATTTTTCCTTTTGAGGCCCTGCTTTGCTGTGCTTACCTTATTCGATAATCATTGTTATTCTCAATGATCTGCACACTTACCGTCCCGCTATAGTTCTTTTTCTCAGGGTGTTTTCATACGATTCATTCTTGAAAATTCTATCTTGTAAGAGTAAAACATTAGGATTTCAACATAAAGCAATATGACAAACAAGATCAACAGACGTGATTTTATGAAGACTACCGGCCTTATTGCCGGTGGTATTGCATTGTCCCAACCCGGCATGGCCGGGATCCATCCCACGGAGGAGCGTCCGCTCCGTTTGGGCTTTGTGGGGGTGGGGAGCCGCGGCTCCTATCACCTGGATGCAGCACTGGGCATGGAGGGTATTGTTATTCCTGCAGTTTGCGATATTAAGGATGCAGCTCTTTACCGTGCCAAGAGGTGGGTGGAAGAGGCGGGTCAGCCTGCACCCACCCTGTATGGGAAAACAGAAACCGATTTCATCCGCATGTGTGAAAACGAAGAGCTGGACGCAGTGATCTGTTCAACCTCCTGGAGATGGCATGCTCCGGTATGCCTGGCTGCCATGAATAACGGGAAACATGCGGTCAGTGAAGTACCTTTGATCCTGACCCTGGATGAGGCGTGGGAGATTGTGGAGACCTATGAGAAAACAGGAAAATGGGCAACACTGGCGCTGGAACAGGCCCTGCTGGAGTCTTACTATGCCATGCCACTGCTGCATATGATACAGGAGGGGGTGCTTGGCGAAATAAAACATATTGTTGCCGGCTATGTACACGATCTCAGGATGGTGAAGTTCAATCCGGAGGAAGAACCCTGGCGCTTGCAGCATTCTGTAGACAGAAACGGAAACCTCTATCCCGACCACCCCATGAATAAGATCATGGCCATGATGAATATTAACCACGGGGACAGACTCGATTATCTGGTGTCGGTGAGTTCGGGTGCCACCATGCTCAATGAATATACAGAACAGCAATTCGGGGATGCCCATCCCTATGCCACACAAAAGATGGCCCAGGGCGATGTGAATGTAAGCCTGATGCGCACCGTGAAAGGCAAACTGATCACGCTGAATTTTGATACTAATACACCCCATCCCAGGGGCATATTCAAGGTTCAGGGAACCAGGGGTGCATTTATCACAGGCAGCGGACTTGGATCTCATATTTATGTGGATGGTGTCACGCCCGAAGCACATCAGTGGGAAGATGCTGAAAAATGGTTCAACGAGTACCAGCATCCCCTGGTGAAGAACTACAATCCGGTGCCCAGAAAAGAGGCTATCCGGGGTCATGGAAGCCAGGGAAGAGCTACCCCCCTGACCTGGCACCTGCTGGTTAAAGCCTTACGTGAAGAGAAGATGCCATTTTTTGATGTGTACGATTCCGTTACCAGCAGCGCTGTGTCACCATTATCCGAGATGTCGGTGGCTAACAAGGGACAGTCAGTTTCCTTTCCTGATTTCACAAAAGGTAAATGGAAAGAGCGTCAACCCATTAATCTAATCCTGTAATGAAAAAGTACCTGCCTCTGTTTGCTCTATTGTTAATGGGATGTTCACAGGTCCCCGAGTTTAAGACATTTCCGAAAGTTGATGCCCACGTGCACCTGGAAACATCCGATGATTCTTTTGTGAAGGTTGTTGCGGAAAACAATCTGAAGCTGATATCCCTGGTTACACGGTCGGTTGCTCAGCCGGAAATCGACAAAGAGTTCGCATTTGCCAGTGCGTTACAGAAGAAACACCCCGGCACCATTGGTTTTGCCACTACCTTTACCATGGATGGGTTTGGGGAGCTGGGATGGGAGGAAAAGACCATCTCGTGGCTGCGTAAAAGCTTTGAAGAGGGTGCCATCGCCCTGAAACTGTGGAAAGATATCGGCATGACTTTCAGGGATACCGACAGCAGCTTTATTATGATTGATGATCCGCGGTTCGATCCCATTCTCGATTTTGTGGAAAAGCAGGGGATGACCTTTGTCAACCACAATGGCGAGCCAAGGAACTGCTGGCTTCCACTGGAGGAGATGACGGTTAAGGGAGACAGCAATTATTTTGCCAACCATCCGCAGTATCATATGTACCTGCATCCCGGGTATCCATCCTACGAGGAGTTAAACGCGGCCCGTGACCGTATGTTGGAGAAGCACCCCAATTTGCGGTATGTGGGCTGTCACCTGGGAAGTCTGGAATGGGATGTGGATGAGCTGGCCAGGACCCTGGACCGGTTCCCCAATATGTCGGTGGATATGGCAGAACGCATCTGCCATTTTAAAATACAGGAGAGGGAAAAGGTGCGCAACTTTTTTATCAAGTACCAGGACAGATTGCTCTATGGCACAGATAAAGGATTCCGGGGAGATTTTGCCGGCACCTCCAGTGCTGCCAGCGCGGAAGATATCCTGGAGCGGATCTGGCTGAAAGACTGGGACTATTTTACTACGGACCGGATCATGACCCAGGATGATAAGGTAAAAACCTACCAGGGACTGGATCTTCCGGAAAAAGTACTGAGAAAGATCTATTATGAGAATGCTGTACGGATGTATCCCGGTATGAATCCCTGAACAACATTAACATTCAGGTGTTTAATTTGAAAGGGTCATGGCAATCCCACCATTAAATAAGCTGCTTATGAAACCAATCTTTACCTTTTTACTTACCTGTATGATATCACTGAGCCTGATGGGCCAGCAAGATATCAAAGAATTCAAGAAACAGCGCTATACAAAGAAACATCAGCATAGCATCACCGCCCTTGAAAAAAAGAAGTCCAGGAATCCTGAATATGCATCCAGACATTTGTCCAGACAAGCCAGCTCCTTCCGGAGCGCTGCACTGAAATCCGGGGTGGCCACAAACCAGAAAATGGATAGCCTCCTCTGGGAATTATATGATGCCACCAATTCGGAATGGATGCTGAGCGACAGGGAATTATTTGCTTATGACGGCAATGGCAATATGATTAATTACGTGTGGTTTGCTTTCGACAGTGTGGACATGGAGATCCTGCCCTATGATAAAGAGACTGTAAAATACAATGCACAGGGCAAACCCACGGAAATCATATGGCTTATATGGGACAAGGCCTCCGGTCAGTGGCTTAACTGGGGAAAATATGAATTAAGTTATGATGGGGATGAGAATCTGATCCAGGAAGCCGTATCAGACTGGGCCCCTGATGGCAGCCAGTGGCTGATTGGAGCACAATTTGATATGACGTATGACGGTGCCGGCAACATCATATCGGAGTTATGGTCTTTCTGGGAAGAAGACAGCGCGAAACTGGTCCTTACCTATAAAGATGAATACCTCTATGAAGACGGAAAGCTGAGCACCTGGAACGAATATGCCTGGGAAGAGGGAGATTGGGTACTCATATTCGGAACTACTTATACTTACAGCCATGAAGGAAATCTGACTGAGGAACTTACCCAGGCATGGGAATCGACCGGTGAACAATGGCTTGATTTCAGCAAGAATTTGTATTCCTATAATGAGGCCAATCAACTCATTATGGAAGAGGCCTGGGAATTTGACTGGGCCCAGTTTATCATGGCGAAGAGCTGGCAGTACGATTATGTCTGGGATACGGATGGGAATATGATCGAGCAGGTGGATAAAAGTTGGGATGGAGGAGCAAGCAAAGGAACAAATGCCTGGCAGAATACCTTCAAATCAGAGTGGGTATTCAATAAGGACTATACCATATTTGACCTTTACGTACCTTACTGGTTCCTTCAGAATGTCGAAAATTTAACCTTTATGCACATGCCTGTATCAGAACTCGCTTATTTTTATATGGATGGAGCATGGGTTTTTGATTTCAGGCAGACTGTCTACTATTCAGAATTTGGGGGTTCTACCGGCACAGGGGACAGGCGGGAGCCTGTTGTAAGTATCTTCCCCGTTCCGGCTTATGAAACGATTACATTTACCTGGGATGATCAATATGCTCGTTTCAACCTTGAATTGTACGACATGACCGGTAAACGGGTGATTTCACGATCCATTTATAATTATGAAACAATACGTGTGGATCAACTTTCAGGTGGAATTTATTTCTATAAACTGACTGATAATAATCAACTAATCCATAGTGGAAAAATCTGTGTAGAGTGAAAACCTGACTTATGAACCATACATAAGAAAATCCCGGGATAATCCACCCGGGATTTTCTTTTGAGCGGGAAACGGGGATTGAACCCGCGACCCTCAGCTTGGGAAGCTGATGCTCTACCACTGAGCTACTCCCGCATTGGGATATAAAAGTAGAGAAATAAAATTTGCCTGACAATAGCGATTTTCTCTGAGTTGAATTACGCTCGCGCATTGGCTTCGCCGAGCTCGTAAACTCGGTTCCCCGTAGCTTGCTCCGAGGAGCTTCAATGCTGGTACTGATCTTACCAATGAGAATGATGAAATCAAAGATACTGGACGCTCGAATTATAAGCGCAAGTATTAGAAAATAACAAATCCATTGATTAAGATGCATAATTTCATTAACTTATGCATACTAATAATATGATGTATATCATCGATTGTTATAAATCCCTGCCCCAATTAATTGTCTGTTTTCTTTTGCTTTTCGCTTCCTGCCATAGGGATAAGCAAAGTGGATTAGATGAAATTGCATCTTTGCATCCGGCTCCCCAAATTGTTGCTTTAAATACCCGGGAGGGGTACATTTTCAATCCCGTCACAGGAGACAGCATACTACCCATTATCAATTCATTGGGTGATACCGTGAAAACAGGGGTACCTGTTCCGGCCAGAGGAAAAGTTATAGATCCCAGCAGTGTAGCAAAACCAAAAGTGATTCCCGCAGGTAAACCTAAAGTAGTTCCCATCCCTCAGAATGTACATAAAATACCGGAAGCCCTCACCGTCATTCCTGTCAATAAAGACTCTCTAAGAGTTATTACACCCGGTGTAGATACCTCTTCCTTTGTGCTGGTAAACCATATCGGAGATACCGTACCAACGGGAGTGCCCATACCCGCTAAGGGGAAAGTTGTGCCCTGCAGGCAACCACAACCGGTGAAGGCTTATCCGCCAATCATGAAAGATAATGCCAGTATGAATATCAGATACCTGGATTTGAATCAGGGGATGAACTCTTCTGTCATCTTTTCCATGCTGGAGGACAGCCGGGGCAATATCTGGTTTGGTTCAGGACGCCGGGGGGTGAGCATGTATAATGGAGAAACCTTTACAAATTTCACCAAAAATGACGGGCTTGAACAACGGAGAAAGCTGAGGGAAAAATTCAGGCTGGAATTCCTCTCGGACGCAACAGATTTGGAATTGTCCCCAAAAGATAAATTTTAAAGAGGCTATTTGATCTATTCGAGCAGCACATTTCAAATCCGGAATTTACCATGAATCAACTATCCGGGGAATTAAATCTTAGCCTGTCACAGGTCCAGCGAAAAGTGATGGCTATTACCGGCTATACTCCCAACGAATTATTTCGTAATCACCGATTAACAAAAGCTGCGACATTTTTCCGCAACGGTCATGATCAGGTTGCCCAGGTCATGCATCGTGTTGGTTTTAACAACCAATCCTATTTCACTAAATGCTTTAATGAACTATTCGCCATGACTCCTTCACAGTTCATTGTTGACACAAAAAAATAGGCATCCCCGCCGGATGCGTCATATCTGTTAACCTTTGCGGTTTTTCTTATAGACTTACCCCTTAGCAAGATTGTAATTTATATGTGCTAAATGTGAAGTCATGAAAAAGATTTGTATTGCACTACTTCTTGCCACATTTTCATTTAACCTGTTCTGCCAGCAGGATAAGGTCATAGTACTCGATTCAACGCATTACTGCAAATGGGATACTTTAACCAATGACTGGGTATGTTATAAATATCTTCTTTATACATATGATGCAAATGAGAATCTAACTGAGACAATTATGTATGAAGAATTAGGTCAGTGGTTCGGAGTTGTGTATGATCGTTATGTATACGCATATGACGCAAATGGGAATCCAACTGAAACTATACGGTATGATTGGAATACAGAAACCAATGACTGGGAGGAGGATCAGCGTTATGTTCATACTTATGATGCAAGGGGGAATCCAACTGAATCTGCTAAATATAAATGGGATTCAGAAACCAATGACTGGGTAGGGATAAATTTTCGTGAGGTTTCTGCATATGATACCAATGGGAATCTAACTAAATGGGTTTTTTATCTATGGATTTCAACAATCAATGACTGGAAAGGGATTATTCGTCGGGTTCATACATATGACGCAAATGGGAATCCAACTGAAACTATACGGTATGATTGGAATACAAAAACCAATGACTGGGAGTTTTATAGTCGTTATATTTATACACTAGATACCAAAGGGAATCAAACTGAGTACACTACATATATTTGGAATTCAAAAACCAATAACTGGGTGAGGAATAAGCGTTATGTTTACGCATATGACGCAAATGGGAATCCAACTGAGACAATACGGTATGATTGGAATACAGAAACCCATGCATGGGAGGAGGATCAGCGTTATGTTCATAATTATGATGCCAAGGGGAATCCAACTGAATCTGCTAAATATAAATGGGATTCAGAAACCGATGACTGGGTAGGGTATGATCTGCGCGAGGTTTGGGCATATGATACCAATGGGAATCAAACTGAGCATACTACCTATATTTGGGATTCAGAAACCGATGACTGGGTAGGGTATGTTAGCTGGTGTTGCACACATGATGTCAATGGGAATCAAACTGAATCTTTTACTTATTATTGGAACAAAAAAACCAAAGACTGGGTAGTATGTATTACTAGTGTTTGTGCATATGATACCAACGGGAATATAACTGAATGGATTTGCTATTATTGGGATTCAAGCGTCAAGGACTGGCAAGGGTTTAGGCGTAAGGTTTGGGCGTATGATGCCTATGGGAATCTAACTGAATGGATTTGCTATAATTGGGATTCAAACGCCAAGGACTGGGTTTATTACTCTAAACAAGTGCTATATTGGTCAGAATTAACCACCTCTATCATTAACAATATAATTGCCCCTAGTTACATTATCTATCCTAACCCAGTCATTGATATAATAACCATTGAAACAGATAGATTCGACCAATATTCAATCAACATCACATCCCTGAATGGTCAATTGATATTCCACACTGAAATGGAAGGAGCCACCCAACAAATAGACCTGTCATCCTTTCAAGAAGGAGTCTATTTAATCACTATCAGGTCAAAAGACCTTGTAACTACTGAGAAGATTATCAAGCAATAGAGGAGCGCTTGCCTTTCTTGCGTTTTCGTCCGCTTTTACGTTTGGTGAACTTTGGATTCTCATCCGCCGCCTTTTCGGCCATTTCCCACAGTTCAATCCTGCGTTCAATAATCTTTTTGTTTTCATTCGCCAATCCTGTGATCCCTTTGCCGGAAATAATGCAGTTTGTTATGTGTGTCGCCTTCTCCATTTCACCCAGGGATTTCGTCATGACCTGGTCAATCTCACTTAAAGCGTTCCGGTAGGTTTTGGTACGTGTAAAACGCTCTACTTCTGCCAGGTGCACCAGAAGCTGACGCAGGTTTTCTTCCATAAAAGTGCTGTAATAGGCGCTGCCCCGGGCGACGCGATCAAGTAATATATCAGGGTGATCCTCTCCAAGCAATCGCTGCAGCTGGTTTCTGAATGTTGCGGTATTCCTGGTTTCACCATGGATGCGGCCCTGCAATATCCCCATAGCCTGTCGCATCGATTCATCCTCAAACTCCATTTTGCCGGCTTTGTAGTTTTGCAAATTATCCAAGTGCTTTGCAATGCCGGAAAAATCAAACGTATTGAGCAGCATTTGTTCCAAAAACTTCCGCTGCTCCTCCTGCAGCATCTCCGGAAGGGGCTTTTGTTGTTCACTGTTCCTGGTAAAAGCTACAACATCCCCGTCACTGAAGATGGATGATGTATCAATTTTTGTACGCAAAACCAAACCCTCCAGACTCTGCAGGCGGCTGAGCGCTACGTAAACCTGACCGGGTGCAAAAGCCTGACCCACATCAATGATCGCTTTTTCAAATGTTAAGCCCTGGCTTTTATGCACGGTGACAGCCCAGGCCAGTTTGACTGGGTATTGCTCAAAGGTTCCAGTGACCTCCTCCTCCAGCTCTTTACTAGCCTCATCTATGGTGTATTTTTTATTCTCCCACTGCTCTTTTCGAAGTACAAATTCCTGGTTTGTACCGGACATGACAACCCTAATATCTTCACCATCTATGTGGGCTACGCGCGCCAGTTTGCCATTAAAATATAGCTTCTCCCCGCTGGTATCATTCTTTATGAACATAACCTGGGCCCCCGTTTTCAATTCAATTCTCTCAGGCAGGGGATAGAGCTTTTCCGGAAAATCCTTTGCAATGTCTGCATCAAAAAAGGAAGATGAGCCGGGCAATGCTTCAAGCTCTTTTGCATTGATGTCATCAGCTATGTAATTGTGGGTGGTAATCGTAATGATGCCCTGATCAGTGCCTGTCTGGTCTTTACTGCGGTAGTAGCTGTTGAGTGTGGCAATATCTTCTTTGGTGGTAATGTTGTTTCGTAAATTATTGAGGATCGCAATGAATTTTTCATCTTTCTGCCGGAAAATCTCATTTAGTTCAATATAGACCATCTCGTCTCTTTTCAAGGCGAGCGCTTCAAAAAAATGCATGCTTTTATAGTAGTTCTGCAAGACAAACCATTCATCGTCCTTAACGATAGGTGGAAGCTGGTAGAGGTCGCCAATCATTAGCACCTGTGCCCCGCCAAAACTTTGGGAGAAATTGCCTTTTGCGCTGCGCATCCGGTAGTCGATGGCATCTAAAATATCTGCACGCAGCATACTCACCTCATCAATGATGAGCAGATCTGTGGCCCGCAATACTTGTTTGCGAACACTGTTAAGGGAGTGTTTGCGGGTGAGGGTATGTTGTGTATAAAAATAAGCAGCAGTGCTGTACTTACCGGCTGGCTCCCTCTCCGGGATAAAACTGCCAAAAGGCAACAGGAACTGCGAGTGGATGGTAACACCCTGTGCATTTAATGCAGCAATTCCCGTGGGTGCTACGATGACAAAACTCTTGTGTGTCCTGGAAGCGAGATCTTTCAGGAAAGTAGTTTTTCCTGTCCCCGCTTTACCGGTTAAGAAAATATGGCTGTTTGTGCCATTAATAAATTCCGCAGCTATTTTCGGCAAATCTGTTTGTTGAGTGGACATAAAACGAAAGTAATGAAGGACTTTTTCACATCAAAATCTTATTGATACCTTTGTGCCGTTCTTAACAAATTTAAGGTGAAGAGTGCTCTGATTACCATAGGAGATGAGATACTGATCGGTCAGGTTACGGATACCAATGCGGTCTGGATCTCGAAAGAGTTAAATAAACTGGGAGTGAGAGTGTGTGAAATGGTTACGGTTTCGGACGAAGCGGAGCAGATCAAATCCACGCTGGACAGGTATCTGGGCAGCTACGACCTGCTGATCATGACCGGCGGTTTAGGTCCCACAAAGGATGATATTACCAAACAAACGCTTGCAGCGTATTTCGACAGCAAAATGATTACTCACCCCGAAGTGCTGGAGAAGATAACTGCTTTTTTTCAGGAGAGGGGGAGGACCATGATTGAATCCAACCTGCGCCAGGCCGATGTGCCTGAAAGTTGCAGGGTATTAATGAATCATCACGGTACCGCTCCGGGCATGTGGTTTGAGAAGGAGGGCAGCATCCTGGTGTCTTTGCCGGGTGTTCCCTATGAAATGAAGGGACTGATGCAGGATCACATACTTCCGGAAGTAAAGAAGAGGGTGGAGGTTCCCAATGTGGTACATAAGACCATCATGACCCAGGGTGTCCCGGAATCCTACCTGGCAGCCACACTCAGAAACTGGGAAGCTGATCTTCCCGAATGTGTTAAACTGGCCTATCTTCCCCGGCCCGGGATAGTCCGGCTGCGTTTATCTGTAATTGACAAATGTGCCGGTGAATCCGAACGATTACTTAAGGTGGCTATTGATAAACTACTAAAAATCATACCTAAGCATGTCTTTGGCTACGACGATATCAGCCTGGAAGAATCCCTGGGAATGCTACTGAAGGAGAAAGGGATCAGTCTTTCAACAGCGGAAAGCTGCACGGGAGGAAACATTGCAAAACTGATTACATCTGTGCCCGGTAGTTCGGTTTATTACACCGGGTCGGTAATTGCTTATAGCAATAACGTCAAGAGGGATGTCCTTGGGATAGGCGAACAGGTGCTTATGGAAAGGGGTGCTGTAAGCAGGGAAGTGGTGGAGCAAATGGCCCGGGGAGTAAGCAGTTTTTATGGGACGGATGCAGCAATTTCCACCTCAGGAATTGCCGGACCGGATGGGGGTACGGAAGAAAAGCCGGTTGGGACAACCTGGATCTGTGTTGTTTATAAGGAAAAGATTTATTCAATGAAGTTCAGGTTTGGAGGATCCAGGGAGCGGATTATTGATCAGGCTTCCTATTCTGCCATGCAACTTCTTCGCAGGCTGATATTGGATATGATTTAATCAGGTGACTGATAGGGCTATTTTTGCACTTAAAGCTTGATTATTTGATAAATAATTACGTAATTTGCGCCTCGTTAGAAGAATCGATCTGAAATACAAAGGAAAAATGTCGAAATTTTGTCAGATAACAGGAAAAAAGATGATGGTGGGAAATAATGTATCTCACTCAAAAAGAAGGACTAAAAGAACTTTCCAACCGAATTTGTTCGACAAGAAGTTTTATCTTGAAGAAGAAGACAGGTATGTGAGCCTTCGTGTTTCTGCACAGGGAATGCGCACCATCAATAAGAACGGACTGAAAGCTACATTGGATAAGGCCGTTAAAAAAGGATTTTTAAAATCTTATTAATTAAAGTAGGAAATGGCTAAAAAAGGTAAAGGAAACAGGGTACAGGTTATTCTTGAGTGCACCGAGCACAAAGAGAGCGGAATGCCCGGTACATCACGATATATCTCAACCAAAAACAGGAAGAATAGCCCTGAAAGGCTTGAGCTTAAGAAGTACAATCCAGTATTGAAAAAAGTAACAGTACATCGCGAAATCAAATAAGGATCTGAGAAATGGCTAAGAAAGTAGTAGCAACATTGCAGAGCGGTGAAGGCAGGAATTTTACCAAGTGCATCAAAATGGTTCGTTCCCCCAAATCCGGAGCATACGTATTCGAAGAGGAAGTGGTACACAATGACCACATCAAAGAATTCTTTAGTTAGTCTTCTTTAACCTTCAAATGATATAAAAGCTTTCTTGAAAAAGAGAGCTTTTTTTTTAAAGATCATGGGTTTATTTTCATCTGATAAAAAGAAGAACCTGAACAGGGGCCTGGAGAAAACCAAGGAAAGTGTTTTTAAGAAACTTTCCCGGGCAGTAGTTGGAAAATCCAGGGTGGATGATGAAGTACTGGATAAGCTGGAAGAGGTGTTGATTAGCTCGGATGTGGGCGTGGATACGACTATCCGGATCATCGAACGGATTGAAAACAGGGTTTCAAGCGATAAGTTTCTGAATACCAGTGAATTAAACGCAATACTCAAAAAGGAAATTGCCTCTCTTCTTGAGGAAAATAACCCGGGACTAGTAGCTGGCTTTGAGGATGCTCTGCCGCAGAAACCCTATGTAATTATGGTGGTTGGAGTGAATGGAGTAGGGAAGACCACCACCATTGGCAAACTTGCATATCATTTCAAAAAAGCCGGGAAAGAAGTGGTGCTTGGAGCAGCAGATACTTTCAGGGCTGCAGCAGTCGACCAGCTTTCCATCTGGGCCGAAAGGGTAGGTGTGGAAATCATAAAGCAGGGGATGGGTTCCGATCCTGCATCGGTGGCTTATGACACGCTTTCTTCTGCAATATCCGGCAATAAGGATGTGGTCATTATTGATACTGCCGGAAGACTGCATAACAAGGTGAACCTGATGAACGAGCTTAGTAAGATCAGGAGAGTCATGCAAAAGGTAATTCCCGAGGCACCCCATGAGATATTGCTGATTCTGGACGGATCCACTGGTCAGAATGCCTTCGAGCAGGCCAGGCAGTTCACAAAGGCTACCGAAGTCAATGCGCTGGCACTTACAAAACTGGATGGCACAGCCAAAGGAGGAGTTGTGCTTGGAATCTCTGACCAGTTCCAGATCCCGGTTAAATACATCGGAATTGGAGAAAAGCTTGACGACCTGCAGGTATTTGACCGGAATGAGTTTGTAGACAGCCTGTTCAGTCAATGATGACCGTTAATATTATCACCCTGGGTTGCTCCAAAAACCTGGTCGATTCAGAACATTTACTGGCCCAGTTCAGGGCATCCGGCTACCAGGTATTGCATGACAATTACAATACATCTGCCGAAATTGTAATCATTAATACCTGCGGTTTTATTCTCGATGCCAAAGAGGAATCTGTGGATACCATTCTTTCATTTATTGAAGAGAAGAAAAAGGGAAGGATTCGGAAATTATATGTAATGGGTTGCTTGTCTGAACGTTATAAAGATGAATTGGATAAGGAAATGCCTGAGGTGGATGGCTTCTTCGGAGTATGGGATATGCCCGGGATTCTGGAGGCTGCCGGAAGCCGGCTGGATCAGGAGCTACTAAACGACAGGGTACTTACTACCCCGGGACACTATGCTTATTTGAAAATCGCGGAGGGCTGCAATCGTTCCTGTGCATTCTGTGCCATACCGGGAATCAGGGGTTCTCAGCAGTCATTGTCCATTGAGTCACTGGTTGCGGAAAGCAAGAACCTGGTGAGGGGAGGAGTGAAGGAACTGATTCTGATTGCCCAGGACCTGACCAATTACGGAATTGATCTTTATGGCACAAGGGCTCTGCCCGAGCTGCTCAAAGAATTGGTAAAGATTCCGCAGTTGGAATGGATCCGCCTGCATTATGCATATCCCACCGGCTTTCCTGAAGAGGTGATTGAGCTAATGGCATCCGAGGAGAAGATTTGCAACTACCTGGATATTCCCATTCAGCACGTAAACGATGAAGTGCTGTCGGCCATGGGAAGGGGACATAACAGGGAAAAGCTGGAATACCTGCTGGATAAATTCAGATCGCGTATTCCCGATGTAGCACTACGTACCACAGTACTTACAGGCTTTCCGGGCGAATCCGGGGAGGCATTTGAGGAGTTGCTGGCCTTTTTAAAATCCTTCAGGTTTGAACGACTGGGGGTATTCCCTTATTCCCACGAGGAAGATACACCTGCTTTTATTCAACATCAGGATTCCATTCCCGGGCAGGTGAAGGCCAGACGTGCGGAAGCCATCATGGCATTGCAACAGGAGATTTCACAGAAGCTGAATGAAGAGAAGATTGGCTTAACATACAAAGTGCTGATTGACAGGAGGGAAACTGACTATTTTGTGGGACGCACACAGTACGATTCCCCGGAAGTGGATAATGAAGTACTGATCCGGGCTGACCGGGACCTGCAAACAGGTGAATTTTACCAGGTAAAGATTACCGGCGCAGAAGAATTTGATCTTTACGGAACGCTGGAGTAGGGCTACTCCTTCTTTCCCTCCGACAGTTTCTTCTTTCCACCCGGTAGTTCCTTTTTAGCCTTTGGAAGCGCTCCGGTCTTTTTCTGAATGGCAACAGTGATCTCTTCCAGCTCTTTATCAAAGTCAACCAACATGATATCTCCTTCAACCAGGGCAGACTTGATAATGGTCTCAGCCATGGGATCTTCCAGGTATTTCTGAATGGCCCTTTTCAGGGGTCTGGCTCCATACTGGATGTCATATCCCTTGTCAAGCACATAGTCCTTTGCTTCTTCCGAGAGTTTGATCTCAAAACCAAGGTTCCTGACCCGGTTATAGAGGCCTTTCAGTTCAATATCAATGATCTTATGGATGTCTTCCCTGGAGAGGGTATTAAAGAGTACCACATCGTCGATCCGGTTCAGAAATTCAGGGGCAAAAGCACGCTTCAGGGCTTTCTGTATTACGCTTTTAGTATGTTCATTTGCAGTGTCCTGGCGCGCTTTGGTGGCAAAGCCAACACCCTGTCCGAAATCTTTCAGTTCCCGGGTTCCGATGTTGGAAGTCATGATCACTATGGTGTTCCTGAAGTCCACCCGCCTTCCCAGGCTGTCGGTCAGCTGACCTTCATCGAGAACCTGTAGCATGATATTGAATACATCGGGATGGGCTTTTTCGATCTCATCCAGCAATACAACAGCATAAGGTTTTCTGCGCACCTTTTCAGTAAGTTGACCGCCCTCTTCGTAACCCACATATCCCGGAGGCGCTCCCACCAGCCTTGACACGGAAAATTTCTCCATATACTCGCTCATGTCGATGCGGATCAGGTTATCGATGGATTCAAAGAGGTATTCTGCAAGTACCTTGGCCATCTGGGTTTTCCCCACACCGGTGGGACCCAGGAAAACAAAGGTGCCTATGGGTTTATTGGGATCTTTCAGTCCGGCCCTGTTTCGCTGAATGGACTTGACCACCTTGCTGATGGCTTCATCCTGACCAATCACGCTGCCCCTTAGCTCATCTGCCATTTTCAGCAGCCTGGCACCTTCAGCCTGTGCAATACGCTGAACAGGTACGCCGGTCATCATAGCAACCACCTCGGCCACTTTTTCCTCATCCACGGTCTCCCGGTTCAGAGAAAGCTCCTTTTCCCATTTCTTCTTTTCGGATTCCAGCTTGTCCAGAAGCTCTTTTTCTTTATCCCTGTAACTGGCAGCTTTTTCAAAATTCTGATTCTTAACTGCCTGTATCTTATCCTGTTTTGTCTTTTCAATATCCTGTTCCAGATCAACGATCTGATCGGGGACCACAATATTTGAAATATGTACCCTGGATCCTGCCTCATCCAGCGCATCAATGGCTTTATCGGGCAGGTGACGGTCACTGATGTAGCGCTGAGTCAACTTCACACAGGCATCAATGGCCTCATCGGTGTAAAACACATTGTGATGTTCCTCGTACCTTTCCTTGATATTCAGAAGGATGTCGATGGTTTCATCCACGGAAGTGGGATCAACCATCACTTTCTGGAACCTGCGTTCCAGGGCTCCGTCCTTTTCAATGTGTTGCCTGTATTCATCCAGGGTGGTAGCACCAATGCATTGGATCTCCCCCCTGGCAAGGGCGGGTTTAAGCATATTGGCAGCATCCAGCGACCCGGTGGCACCACCGGCACCTACAATGGTATGAATTTCATCTATGAACAGGATGATGGAAGGATTCTTGGTAAGTTCGTTCAGAATCGCTTTCATTCTTTCTTCAAACTGGCCCCGGTATTTGGTACCGGCCACAATGGAAGCCAGGTCCAGTGTAACCACCCTCTTATCAAACAGTACGCGGCTTACTTTACGCTGGATAATTCTGAGCGCCAGTCCTTCTGCAATGGCCGATTTGCCGACTCCCGGTTCTCCTATCAGAATGGGATTGTTCTTTTTGCGACGGCTGAGTATCTGTGCCAGCCGTTCGATTTCTGTTTCTCTGCCCACTATGGGATCCAGACGGTCCTCTTCAGCGGCCTTGGTCAGATCGATGCCAAAATTATCCAGAACCGGTGTATCAGATGTGGACTTCTGGGATGATCCGGAGCTTCCTTTGCCACTTCCGGCTTGTCCGCCGCCGCCACTAAAGGGTCCCTTGCCCTCGTCATCCTCATCCCCCGGGAAATCAGCCCTGCTTTCCGGTTGTGAATCCGATATTTCCTGTTTCACCTTGTTGTAGGTGATCCCGTTTTCCACCAGGTAGCGGGTAGCATAATTGTTGTCGTCTTTTAGGATGGCGAGCAGCAGGTGGTTGGTATCGATTGTCTTTTCCTTCATAGACCTGGCTTCGAGATGCGTAAGCTTGAGAATCCGTTCAGCACTTTTTAACAGGGGCAGGCTGTCAGGATCGGTAACCGTGGCGGGCTGATCGTTTCGGATGCTTTTCTCAATAGACATCCTCAGGTCATACAATTCTACTCCCAGTACAACCAGCACATCAATGGCCAATCCTTCTCCGTCCCTCAGGATCCCCAGAAAAAGGTGTTCCACACTGATGTGTGAGTTACCCAGTCTGACGGCTTCTTCCTTGCTATATCCCAGAACGTCTTTTATTCTTTGTGAAAACTGTGCATCCATGAAAAATATACCCCTTCTTTATATAACAAAACAAAGTAACTAATAAGGCTCGAGATTATCAATAGAACAACTATCTATTATAAACAGTTCAATGTTAATAAAAGCGCATGAAAACTAAGGTTTTTAGGGGGGAATTCGCTATTTTCGTATGTTATTCCAGATAGCAAATAACTCAGATATAAGATATTGATAATTAATTAGTTAGAATTAGATGGCGGAAGGTGAAAAAATACTGAGAATTAATATTGAGGAGGAAATGAAATCGGCCTACATCGATTACTCGATGTCGGTAATAGTCTCGCGTGCCTTACCCGATGTAAGGGATGGGCTGAAACCCGTACACAGAAGGGTGCTTTTTGGCATGTCAGAACTGGGTGTATATTCGAACAGGCCCTATAAAAAATCAGCCAGGATCGTGGGAGAGGTGCTGGGTAAATACCACCCGCACGGGGATTCGTCTGTATATGATGCCATGGTAAGGATGGCCCAGGAATGGTCTCTGCGCTATCCTCTTGTGGAAGGCCAGGGGAACTTCGGGTCGGTAGACGGAGACAGCCCGGCTGCCATGAGGTATACAGAGGCCAGGTTGCAGAAAATAGCAGAGGAGACCATGTCCGACATGGACAAGAATACGGTTGATTTTCAGCTGAATTTTGATGATACGCTGGAGGAGCCAACTGTATTACCTACACGGATTCCCACCTTGCTGGTGAATGGAACATCAGGGATTGCAGTGGGTATGGCAACTAATATGCCTCCCCATAACCTGAGTGATACCATTGATTCCATAATTGCCTATATAGATAATAACGATATTGAGATCAGTGAACTGACAGAGATCCTGAAAGCACCTGATTTTCCAACCGGAGGAATCATTTACGGTTACAATGGTGTAAGGGAAGCATACGAGACGGGGAGAGGCCGGATTGTTGTCAGAGCCAAGAGCGAAATTGAGGTTACAGATTCGGGCCGGGAGAAGATCATTATTACAGAGATCCCATACCTTGTTAATAAAGCCGAACTGATTCGGAAAACTGCAGACCTGATCAATGAGAAGAAGATCGAGGGAATTTCCTACATCAATGATGAATCGGACCGGCAGGGGATGCGCATTATAATCATCCTTAAAAAAGATGCCAGCGCTCATGTGGTTCTTAATAACCTGCTTAAATATACCCAGTTACAAACTGCATTCAATGTAAACAACATTGCGCTGGTAAAGGGTAGGCCGCGTACGCTTAACCTGAAACAGATCATTTCTTATTTCGTGGCCCACAGGCACGAAGTGGTGATTCGCAGAACCCGGTATGAACTGGAACAGGCTGAAAAGCGCGCCCATATCCTGGAAGGATTGTTAAAGGCGCTGGACCATATTGATGAGGTAATTGCCCTGATCAGGGGGTCCAGAACACCTGATGAAGCCAGAGAAGGATTGATGGAGAAATTCGGATTTACCGAAATCCAGGCAAGAGCCATTCTGGATATGCGCTTGCAGAGACTTGTGGGACTGGAGCGTGAAAAGTTGCGTGCTGAGTATGACGAATTGATGAAGATGATCGAATATTATAAGCAGATACTCTCTGACGAGGGACTGAGGATGCAGATCATCAAAGAAGAGCTTTTTGAAATAAAAGAGAAGTACGGAGACGAGCGTCGTACAGCTTTGGTACCTGATGAAGGAGAATTTGATCCTGAAGACTTCTACGCCGATGAAGACATGGTCATCACCATCTCAAAACTGGGGTACATCAAACGTACTCCGCTTCATGACTTCCGCACACAAAACAGGGGAGGTGTTGGTGCCAAAGGAAGCATCACACGCGATGAGGATTTCATGGTGAACATGTTCGTGGCCACCATGCATAATACCATTCTTTTCTTCACCGAAAACGGAAAGTGCTACTGGTTGAAGGTGTATCAGATTCCTGAAGGTGTTCGTGCCAGCAAGGGCAGGGCCATTCAGAACCTGATCAATATTGAGAAGGAGGATACGGTGAAGACCTTTGTAAATGTGAAGAACCTGAAGGATCAGGAGTATATCAATAACAATTACCTGATTCTTGCCACAAAGAAAGGCGTGATCAAGAAAACCAGGCTGGAAGCCTATTCCAGGCCCCGGCAGAATGGGATAAATGCCATCCTTGTCAGGGAAGGGGATATGCTGCTTGATGCAAGACTCACAGACGGGAATATGCAGCTGATGCTGGCGGTTCGCTCGGGTAAGGCAATCAGGTTCCATGAGGAGACTGTAAGGGCCGTGGGAAGAACCGCTTCCGGTGTGAAAGGTATTACCCTGGGAGGACCCAAGGATGAGGTGATGGGAATTGTTACTGCCAAACCCGGAGAACAGGATATCCTGGTTATTTCCGAGAATGGATTTGGAAAAAGATCCGTCGTGGATGATTATCGCTTTACCAATCGGGGAGGAAAAGGAGTTAAGACCATCAACATTACCGGTAAAACAGGTGATCTTATTGCCATAAAAGCAGTTACGGATGCGGACGATCTGATGATCATCACCCAGAACGGGATAGCCATCAGGCTTGCCGTTCGGGGAGTCAGGGTAATGGGACGTAACACCCAGGGAGTCAGACTGATAAATCTGAGAGAAGGAGACCAGATCGCAGCTGCCACCCAGGTGCCTGCCAATGAAGAAAACGATGAATCTGCAGAAAGCTCCTCAGAAGATGCTGCAGATCAGTAAACTGTTCTGGCATCCTATTTGAAGGTTATAGGGAAAGTTGTTATTTTTGAATTAAATTAATCACAATAAATATGAAAAAGTTTGTAACCCTGGCAATTGTTGCCTCAATAGTAATTAGCCTGAATGCTCAGGATGCTACCTCCGTGGTTCTTCTGAACTACAACTCCGTGAAGAAGAAGGTGGAGAAGAGTGACGCTGAGATTCAGGACCCTAAGAAAAATGTAAAAGCCGCCACCTGGGAGAAGCGTGGAGAACTTTACCAGGATGTGTTCATGATCGGACTGGAGCAGCTCCAGGAAGGAATGGATCCAACCACTGTACAGTTGTTCTATAAGGAACCCAACAACATCGAAACTGAGACTGTAGAAGGTGAACTTCATGAAACATATGTGTATGATCACATGACCTACACTTTTGTAAATGGTGCCATGCAGGACTGGAAGAAGATTGATCCCATTCACGAGGATCCTTTAAGGGTAGCAACCGATGCCTATGTGAAAGCACTGGAGCTCGATGAAAAAGGTAAATCCACTGATAAGATCAAGGAGCATCTGATTGAATTAAAGGGTCAATTAAAGAAAGACGGTGTAAATCATTATTACGCAGCTAATTATGACGATGCCCTTGCTTCATTTGAGAACGTGTTGGAGATTAACGAGATGGACCTTTTTGCCGGTGAAATGGACACGGTTATGGTACAGTATTCGGGAATTATTGCCCGTGAAATTGCCGGGAAAACTGAGAACAATGATCTTTATCTGAAGGCCATAGAATACTACACTGAACTCGCCGAGGCTGATTTTGGAGGCCCCAATACCTACCTGCAGATAAAAATGGATTATTTGGCTATAGGGGATACACTTAAGGCTCTGGAGATTCTCCATGAAGCTTACGAGAAATATCCTGATACAGTTAATATAATTGCCAATATTGCTGATACTTATATTATTATGGGAGAATTTGATCAGGGTATCGAATTCATGGAAAAAGCCATTGAAAACAATCCCAACATTCCGGAAAGCTATTACTGGCAAGGGCGTTTACTGATAAACAAAGAGGAGGGTGAATTCATAGACAGGGCCATTGAATCCTACACGAAAGCCGGGGAACTTGATCCGAGCATTTATTATGTATGGTATGATATGGGATATATTTATTACCTGCAGGGAGCTGATTTTTACGATAGGTCCAACACGGAAGAACATGAGGCAACCCGGGACAAGTTAATTGAACTGGGTAAGGAGAAGTACACCGAAGCAATTCCTGCACTGGAAAAGGCCTATGAATTAAATACCGAGAATCCTACAGTTAAATTCGAAACCCTGGATCTGCTGCAGAGAATCTATTACAAAGAGCAGATGATGGATCAGTATGAAAGGGTTAAAGAGTTGAAAAACACTCTTTAAAGTCGAAAATCGAAAGTCGAAAGTATAAAGTTTGAGGGGAGGTAGAGTTTACATATCTCCCTTCACTTTTAAATAAGCTATTTAACATAACATTAATTATAGGACAATGCAAGCAATTCCTGGTCAGCTTCGCTGATTGACATAAAATCAGATATAGCGGCCGCAAAGCTGCCCTATATCGGTACCGATTTTATGTTAAAAGGAATTGCGGCCTCCACCAGGTCTATCAGCTTTGGTTGGATCCATCCTCACAGGCATCCTTGTCCTATAATTGATATTATATCTGCGCTGGCATACAAGCTTGTTTAAGGACTTTCTCATTCAAGTTGACATCCTGGGCGTCAAAGCAGTTCTTTCTTAAAATTCGCCGCTTGCCTTCGCCTGGTCGCTCAGGTAAATAGAACGCACCAGCCAGCGCTGAAAATGCTGACATTTTGAGGTTTATGCAGATTGTCCTATAATTAGGCATTATATTAAATAGCCGCTACGGCCGCCCTGACATTGCTGTTCAGCGGATTTTATGCCAGGAAAAATGCAAAATCAGCTTCAGGCGCAATGGCCTGCCCCCCGACTCCCCTTTTGATCATCGATTCCAGCCCGCAAGGTTTTTCTGTTCATCTATAGAAAAGCATATTTGGCAAATTCGCTTGCTATGCTTCGCTCAGTTTGCAATACACTTTTCAATAATATTCTCTATGCTGAGTTCACTGATTGATTTTTATGCATATTCTACCTTGATTGTAAGTTCCCGCTTACATGTGGATTATTTGATATCATCAATGCGAAAAAGAATCGAATCAGCCTTTAGTGAAATCTCCAATTTATTACCAAAGAAAATCCACGCTGTCACTGAGTTTGGGTTCCTATTGAAATTGGTGATATTCATTTTTGGTTACGCGATTTGAGAACAATAATTTAAATAGCAACTTGAGTTAATTAGCAGAAGCTTAGTAGATTTCCTCTTAATATTGATCACCGTGATTGTTCAATGGTGTTGTTTTTCTTGAATAATTGTAACGGAAATCATACCCCACGTCACCTACAACAGTCTGGCCAGTCCGTTTAGCATGATCAGACGATTTTCTTCTTGCCTTAGTATAATCAACCCAGAATACAGCACAATCTTGGCAATTTCCTGAACAATGAATCGTATGTTGCTTTTGCTGCGTTTCTAATCAATATCAAACTGTTGTCACTTACAGACAAGCCCTTACTGAATCGACACACCAGCTTTAAGGCCAATAGTATTCAACCTAACTGGATAGGTATTATCCTCCAATTCAATGATATTTTTGATCCATATTACAGGTTCGAGAAACAAACCTACTCTCTGACTCACTTGAAATCTCTTTCCGCAACTAAAAGAAATGCCGATACCGTTGTGATTTTCGATAAGGAGTTCTTCGAACTGATCTAATTGAAACTCAACAAAGGGATTTGCAGTAATAAATAATCCATAGTTAAAGTTATAGACAACTTTAATACTAGTCGATAACAATTTAACAGTTTCCTCATGAGCAGGTTTAGGTGGTTCTCCTGGGAGAGGCATCCCGGAACCGACTTCCACACTTGATTGTTGGTAGTCAATTCCTAGTCCCATGGAAAATCGGTTACCAATATATTTTTGATAGTCAGCGGAGATCCCAATCCCAAAATGTGGCTCAACCTCTGGAAACCCATAATACGTCTTTGGGAAGATGTGCACATAAGTTGGCGCAACTGAAACACTGAACATTTGTCCATGTAGATTGGCCATTAATATCAGCCCTAGAATAACAGGTATAAACTTCTTCATTTGCTAGATTATTAAATTGATGCTTTTGTGATTTGAATAGACTCCATAAAAATACATGACTCGTTTTGATACTGAAGAGTTTCAACTAATTCCACCGCTATTGCAGTGGAATTAGTGAATTCTATAACAACATCATAGATGTTACATACTATCGTCATTCACTTGTAATTATTCAGAATACCTTTGTACGAGATCCTGTGTTTGAGAATCTTGAATTGTTGCGGGTCTTCTCAACAGGGATAATATTTGCTTTTCCATTATCCCCCTTTATCAAATAAAACAACTCAAATCCATCTGAATCACAGTAATTGAATCTCTCTGTAGATAATATGTCTTCTTTGGTTTAGGGAATTATGTTAGCAACCACTTCTATGGAGCTATTAAACGAGTAATTACCCCCGCTCGGCTTATCCGGATTAAAATAGCCAAACTTATAAAAACCATTTTCGCTAGTGGCCGCCCAGCCCCAGACGCAGTGATAGTGTATTGAACTCCATGAGTTACAATCGTCATCATAATATATATACTCACGATAACCATTGACCACCCAGGCATGTCCTCCATTAACTGGATCATTACCCGCCATATACACAGGCCTATCATATAAAATATTGTTTTTTATTGTGCTGTGATTAATAGGATCCAAATATTCTGCACTACTATAGCCAAATTCGTTTTCCAAGAATACTCCAACATCACTCAGAGTAACAGCAGTCCCCCAATCGCAATCATAAACTATACTGGAACCCGGAAAAGCATCAGCTTCGTCATATATATCCTCAATAAATGCTGCTGTAGTACTGTTGCCAGATGTATAAGGCATAGATGTCCAACTGTATGATGTTGGGTGTTCATGATATCTCATAATCTCTGCCAATGCTATTGTTACACAACCTGCCTTGATGGGATCAGTCTCGCCACCACATGTTTGTGTAATTAAATCATCATTGAAAGGAGAATCTTGATGCCATGTTGGCACAGTAAATGGTCCTTCAGTAAAAATATCGGTATGTTCATAACAATCTGGAATTGGTTCCTTTTTCAATGAACTTACCTCACTAATTAATGCAGTTTGAATAGACTCCCATGCATTTTCTGAAATACGAGATTGCTCACTACTCGATGACCGAATATCCTCCATCTGCTTCCTGGCATCATCCATCCAAAGCCTCAAGCTTGGAGAATGTGAGTTCTCATCGACTCTAAAATTATTTTCAGTAGAATACGCTAACACAGGTATCGATCGTTTGTCGGATGAAAGGATCAAAAAGCCACCTTCATCATAGTTGATAATATACAATAGAGTCTCTCCACTCGTATTCTTAATTTCATCAATACTGGAAAGACTTTTAGTCTGGGATCCAGTGCTTTTAAGATTTAAATCGTTTCCATCCGGGAACTCAATGCCACCGGCAATCGCTTCAATTTCTGCCAATCCCACAAAATGGTCGTTGACCAGGATTTCTTTGTTTTCGATTTGATTATCCTTTGAGCAGGATATGAAAAGTAATAATACAAAAAAGAAAGATAGCTTCTTGATAATTGAGGTTTTAATCATGATTCTAGGTTTAATTATTAATAATTGTTGACTCTAATGCAGTCTTTGTGTATGCCATTATTTCTATAATGCCACACAGGTTCTTTATTACGTTGAGATGCAAAAGTATTTGGTCAACAGCATTAATCTCATTACGTAACTAGTCTCATCCGAAAAAGACAATCATTCGGCATTTAAGCTTTGCTGGTCTTTATTTCATACTCACCCCCTTTCTTAAAGTGTAAGCCAATATGTTAATGGCATTTTGATGTAAATAGCAATACAAAATGTCTACTATTAAAATTGGCAAACAGTGCATTAATCAGAAAGACAGAGAATTTGTTACCCGAGAATTACATGTTGTAGAGCATGAATTCATTTTTTATGCAGAGAAACAGAATTGCCTCCTTATTGACTTTTTACCTAAGCTTCAACAGAAGTATTTAACGAGCTATAAAAATTATCACCCTTTTCACGTTGCTTCGCAACGCAAAAAGAGTGTATCACGAATTGTTTATCAGAACCTTTAACCTCTCCCCTTCCAGGAACAAACAAAAGCTCCATGTAACTACAAGAGATTGACAAGCATTGCTTTAGGATCAAAACAATATTCACATAACGCAGTACATTAAAGGACAACTGAGACTTTCCGGCTTTGTTCTATGGATCCCGCTCTGTCACTATAATTGGGCATTATGTTAATTAGCCGCTCGGCCATCTCCCGCAGGTCTGCCCGCAGCCTCCGCTTTTGATCCGTCAAAGCCTTCGCGCAAGGTTTTTCGGTTTCCAGGAATGCAATTATGCTGGAATATCTATTTTTGTAGCTAGCTTATGTATTTGGATTCCTATATAAATGAGATAAATGTGCTTTGTGCAAATCACAAAGTGAAACATCTATTTGCATTTGGTTCAGTCCTTAATTCAGAGTTTACTAAAGATAGCGATGTAGATTTGGTGGTTGACTTTAACACCAGTGACCCAATTGAATATGCTGAGAATTATTTTGCATTGAAGTTTGCCTTGCAAGAATTACTAAACCGTCAGATAGACCTGCTGGAACAGAAGGCCTTAAAGAATAAATATCTCCTGGAAAGTATCAACAATACGAAGAAAGTTCTGTATGAAGCATGAGATTTATACCTGGCTTGAGGATATCAACATTGCAATTGTACAGATATACGATTTCCTGCCTGCGAATATTAAGTATTCTGATTTTGAGGGTGATATAAAAACTCAGAAGGCAATTGAAAGGAATATTGAAATCATTGGTGAGGCCCTGAACCGGATTCTTAAAGTCTCTCCTGATGTCGCCATTTCCGATTCACGGAAGATTGTTGATACCAGAAACAGGATAATACACGGTTATGACAGCATTACACCTGATATCCTCTGGCTAATAATTAAACGATCGTTACCAGTACTACAAGAAGAGGTTTCAAAATTGCTGAAATAAGTGGACCTGATTTCCACACCCATTTAACGTTGCTGCGCAACGCAAAAAGAGTGTATCCCCGAAATCTTCATCAAAACCTTTATACCTCTCCCCTTCCAAGTTTTAGCAATAGTGCCATCGACAATGCAACGAATGGATGAATATTGCCTTAGGATCAAAGCTATATCAACATAATGCAAGTACATTATAGGACAATTGCAGCTTTCTGGCTTTGTTCTGTGGATTCTGCTCTGTCACTATAATATGGGATTATGTGAAATAGCCTCTCAGCCAACGCTCATAGGCCTTCCTTCAGCCTCCGCTTTTGTTCTTACATCGCGAGCGCGCAAGGTTTTTCTGCTTCCAGGATTGTAATTATGCTGGATTCTCTATTTTTGTAGATAGCATATGTTTTTAGATTCCTATATAAAAGAGATTCATGCGCTTTGTGATAATCACAAAGTGAGACAGCTATTTGCATTTGGTTCAGTTCTTAACTCAGAGTTCACTAAAGATAGCGATGTCGATTTAGTGGTTGATTTTAACACAACTGATCCTTTAGAATATGCTGAGAATTATTTTGCATTGAAGTTTGCTTTGCAAGAATTATTACAACGTCAGATTGATTTACTGGAACAAAAGGCATTAAAGAATAAGTATCTCGTAGAAAGCATCAACAATACGAAAAAAGTTCTGTATGACGCATGAGATTTATACCTGGCTTGAGGATATAAATATCGCTATTATACAGATATACGATTTCCTGCCTGAAGATATTAAGTACTCTGATTTTGAGAATGATATAAAAACCCAGAAGGCAATAGAAAGGAATATTGAAATCATTGGTGAGGCCCTGAATCGGATTCTTAAAGTCTCTCCTGATATTGCCATTTCTGATTCTCGGAAAATCGTTGATACCCGAAACAGGATAATACACGGTTATGACAGCATAACTCCGGATATCTTGTGGTTGATAATAAAACGATCCTTACCCATACTACGAAATGAGGTTTCAGAATTGCTGAAATAAGTGGACCTGATTTCCACACCCATTTCACGTTGCTTCGCAACGCAAAAAGAGTGTATCCATGAACTCTTCATCAAAACCTTATTGACCTCTCCCCTTTCAGGTTCATGAGAAATAGTCATTGAACATACAACGGATTGAAAAGCATTGTATTAGGACCAAAGCAATCTTAACATAATGCAAGTACATTATAGGACAACTGCGACTTTCCGGCTTTGTTCTGTGGATCATGCTCTGTCACTATAATCAGGCATTATGTTAAATAGCCGCTCGGCCAATGCTCACAGGCTTTCACGCTGCTGCGCTTTAGTTCTTGCAAAGCCTGTGCACAGGCTTTTTCGAATTTCACATTTCTTGTGAGTTCCTATTCTTCAGACAGTTTCTTTTTTCGCTCGATCTCTTCTCTTTCATGTTGGATCTCCTGTTCTAATTGTTTTGCTGTTGGAAGATACAGCTGGTATTTTGACGCAAAGATTTGCTTGCTTTCATTAAGAAGACTGTATT